>NZ_JBEXQG010000019.1:0-145187 GCF_040612485.1 Streptomyces sp. NPDC006385 | reverse complement strand
TGGCCGGTGCTCTGTGGGGTGTCAGCCCGCAGTGCCGCCGCTTGAGCGGCTCGGCAAGATCACGTTCTGGACGCTGTTCATCGGCTTCCACGGCACCTTCCTGGTCCAGCACTGGCTGGGCGTGAACGGAATGCAACGCCGGATTCCCGACTATCTGGCGGTGGAGGGACTGACGCCGCTCAACACCTTGTCGACCGTGTTCTCGTTCGTGCTCGGCGCGTCGATCCTGCCGTTCTTCTACAACCTCTGGAAGACCGCGAAATACGGCGAGCCGGTCGGGGCCGACGACCCGTGGGGCTACGGCCGCTCGCTGGAATGGGCCACCTCCTGCCCGCCGCCGCGCCACAACTTCGTGGCACTCCCCCGCATCCGCAGCGAATCCCCGGCGTTCGACCTGCACCACCCTCGCCGCGCTGAAGCACCCGCGTCGGAGCGGGAGTTGACGTCCCGATGACCGGCATGGACACGCGCGCGCTGATCAACGACGTCGAGGGCCATCTGCTGCTCGCGGCCGCCCGTGCCGAGGGACGGGCGGCGGCCGCCCGTGTCACGGCGCCGCTCGACTGGCTGACATCCGGTCAGCGTGAGGAACTCCAGTGCCGTTTCGAGGCGGAGTACCTCGTACTCGCCCGCGACTCCTGGCAGCGCACGGCGGTGCGGGCCGGAACCCTGCGGGACGAGTACGAGGAGACCTACCGCGGGCTGCGACGCCGCCTCCTGGCCGGCTGCCTGCTGGCGTGGGCCGTCACGGCGGCTGTCGGCGTCGTGGTGCTGTGCGTGACGTAGGCCGTCACCACGACGAGACCGTCCCGTTCCGCACCACGAGACCGTCCCAGCCCGCTCGTCTCGGCCATTCCCGACCCCAAGACCGGTCGCCCTTCGCCGCTGTCCGCACACGCGGCACCCCGCGCCGCCATACTGACCGGGTGCGCGTAGCCATCATGACGGCGGGCTCCCGGGGCGACGTGGCCCCCTACACCGGACTCGGGCACGCCCTGTCCCGGGCCGGGCACGAGGTCACCCTGGTCACGCACGGCCGCTTCGAGGGGCTCGTGACGGGGGCCGGCGTGCGGTTCCGTCCGCTGCCGGTGGATCCTCGGGCGGAGCTGGAGTCCGCGCGCGGGCAGAGCCTGCACCGGAGCGCGACCGGCGCGGGCAAGCTCGTGCGCGTGGTGGCGATGGCACGGGCCCTGGCCGGGCGGATGACGGACGACATGCTGGCGGCCGCACGCTCCAGTGACCTCCTGCTCCTGGCAGGGTCCACCGCGCCCTTGGGCCATGCCATCGCCGAGGGCCTGGCGCTGCCGAGCATCGACCTCCCTCTGCAACCCCTCGCTCCCACCCGGGAGTTCGGGCCACCGATGCTCGGGGGCCGTTCCTGGGGCGGTCTCGGCAACCGCCTCGCCGGGCACGGCGTGAACCTCGCCATCGAGCGCGTATTCTCCGCCGCCGTACCGGATGTGCGGGCGCGGCTGGGGCTGCCTCGAAGCAAGCCACGCCCCACCCGAACGGGCCGCGTCCTCCACGGATTCAGCCCCCTGGTCGTACGGCGGCCACGCGACTGGCGGCCGCACCTGCAGATGGCGGGTTACTGGTGGCCGTACGACGCTGAGGCACAACTCCCCGCCGTGCTACGGGATTTCCTGGACGCCGGTCCGCCACCCGTCTTTGTGGGCCTGGGCAGCGCGACCGTGCCCGATCCGACGCGACTGAGTGCCGAGGTCGCCGGCGCCCTGCGCCGGGCGGGGCTGCGCGGGGTGATCCAGCGGGGCTGGGGTGGCCTGGCAGCCGACGGGGACGACGTACTGACCATCGGCGACGTTCCGCACTCCGCGCTTTTCCCGCGGATGGCCGCCGTGGTCCACCACTGCGGTGCGGGCACGACCGCGGCCGGGCTGCGCGCCGGGGTCCCGGCCGTGCCCCTGCCGGTCCAGTTCGACGAGGGTTTCTGGGGCGCCCGCCTGGTCGCGCTGGGTGTCGCGCCCTGTGCCGTGCCCCTGCGGAAGTTCTCGGCCGAGGCCCTGACAGCGGCCCTGCGCCAGGCGACCGGCGACCCCTCCTACGGCCGCCGCGCCCGGTCACTGGCCGACGCGCTGCGCGCCGAGGACGGTGTGGCGCCCGTCCTCGCGGCGGTGAACAGCTTCGAGGACTGAGCCCGACGGCCCGAGCGACGCCACGGCTCGCCCCAGCGCCATGAGCTGCTCCAACACCGCGGCTTCGCTTCCACGCCACGGCTCGTCGCAATGCCACGGCTGCCTCCACGCCACGGCCTGCCGCCAACGTCACGGCTCACCCCGTGGCCCCGACCCGCCACCACGTCACGACCGCCCCGACATCCCGGCTCCGTCCTCACGCCACGGTCGCCCCAACCCCCCAGCTCCGCCCCCGAGTCACGGCCCCCAACGCCCAGCTCTGCTCCCACGCCACGGTCGCCCCAACACCACGACCGACCGCCTCCACACCACAGCCCGCCGACACCATCACGGCTCGCACCAACGCCAGAGCCCGCCGCCAACGCCACAGCTCAAGCCCCAACGCCCCGGATCCGCCCCAACACCACCGCCCCCAACACCACGATGCGCACCTACCTCACGGCCGGCCCACCGTCACCCCTCACCTCAACCCCGCCCAGCCCCGCCCCCGTCGGCTGAAGGATTCCCAGCAGGATGCGGACGAGTTCGTCGACGACCTCGTCCAGGGTCGCCTCCACCCACCCCGCGCTCCAGTCGTGCAGCAGCCCGTTGACGCTGCCGATGAAGGCCGTCACGGCGAGGCGGTAGTCGCGGGGCGCCGCCTCCCCGCGGGTGACGGCGGCGGCGACCTCGGCGCAGACGAGTTCGACCCAGCGTGCGCGGCGGGCGAGGCGCTGCTCCTCCAGGCGGGGGCTGACGCCGACGATCTCGACGAAGGTGAGGCGGATGCGGCGCGGGTCGGCGGTGACGTTCGCGGCGTAGGAGCGGAAGATCAGGGTGGCGCGCTCGGCCAGCGGCAGGTTCTCCGCGCCGGCGATCGCCGCCAGGACCGCCTCCTCCGCCCACGCGTTGACCTGGAGGTGGAGGGCGGCCAGGACGTCCTCGAGGGTGCGGAACTCCTCGTAGAACTGACGCGTCGACAGGCCCGCGGCCTCGCTCAGTGCCGCGACGGTCGTGCCCCGGTAGCCCGGGCGGTCACCGAACAACTGGAGCGCCGCGTCCAGGAAGCGGCGCCGCCGCTCGGCCTGCCGTTCCACGGCCGACTTGCCGCCGTAGCGACCGGTGGGCGCTTTGAGCCTGCCCGCCACACTGTCCTCCCACCACCTCGCCGAACCGACGGCCAATTTTGTCGTGTCCGCGGTCTTGTGGAGAAGGGCCCCCCGTCCTTACTTTTCAGTAAGTTGATTCTGAAAGCGGTTGTGTTCAGATCCCTCCCTTCATTTTGGCATGCCCAGTTCACAACTAGGCCCCGTCACAGCCCCCCACCTCAGAGGAAGAGAGCAGACATGCCTGCCATCGGACCCAGGCACCTGTGCTCCGTAGCCGCCGCACTCGCCCTGACCGTCGCCGCCGCCCCCGCGAGCGCCGCCGCCGACTCCTCCGCAGCCGCCCTGCGCGAGGTGATGTTCGTCGGCAACAACTGGGACGGGACCGCCGATGTCATCAAGTCCTCCGGCGACTTCGCGAAGATCGGCCGTATCAACGTCATCCCCGACAAGGACGAACGGATGGCGGAGATCAACGCCGATCCCATCAAGTGGATCTACTTCATGGCGATCCGCAACAGCGTCGGCGAGGGCCACGACCAGTTCGTCGACGACATGTACTCCACGCCGGACGGCAGGTCGATGGTCGTCTCCCGGCCGAGCTTCGCCGACGTGGTGTCCATCGATCTGGCCACCGGTGCCATCAACTGGCGCTTCGCCGTCTCCGGTTACCGCGCCGACCACATGGCGGTCTCCCCCGACGGCACCCGGGTCGCGGTGTCGGCCTCGACCTCCAACACCGTCCATGTCCTGGACATCGACACGGGCAAGGAGCTGGGCAAGTTCGCCACCGGAGACAAGCCGCACGAGAACATCTTCACCCAGGACGGCAAGTACATCTACAACATGGCGATCGGCGACGTGAACACGCAGACCGACGCCCCGTGGCTGGACTGGACGAAGGGCGACCGGCGCATCACGGTCGTCGACGCGACCACGTACCAGCAGGTCAAGGTCATCGACATGCGCCCGCGCCTGGACGCGCTCGGGCTGAAGGACCACTCCGACGCCGTGCGGCCCGCCGTGTTCTCGCCGGACGAGTCGAAGCTGTACTTCCAGGTGTCGTTCTTCAACGGCTTCTTCGAGTACGACCTGGCCACCGACAAGATCACCCGGACCAAGACCCTGCCGAAGAACGCCGCGACCAGCGACGACCGCACCACCTACGTCAACGACTCGCGCCACCACGGCCTTTCGATGAGCCCCGACGGCAGCAAGCTGTGCGTCGCGGGCACGATGGACGACTACGCCACCGTGGTCAACCGCACCACGCTCCAGGAGGGCCCGCTCGTCACCGCCTCCAAGCCCTACTGGGCCACGGTCAGCGGTGACGGCAAGTCCTGCGTGGTCTCCGAGAGCGGCACCGACCAGGTCACCGCCATCGACTTCGCCACCGGCCGCAAGCAGGTGTCCGTCCCGGTCGGCGACCACCCGCAGCGGGTCCGGCTGGCCCGGGTACCGGCCGACTGGGCCGGTCCGTCGGCCGGCTGATCAGCCCAGGGCCTTCAGCACCGCCCCCACCCCGTCCTCGGTCGCCATGTGCCGCGCGGCGACCGAGGCGGCACGGGCGTACGTCTGCTGCCGCACGACCCGACCGAGCGCGTCGGCGAGCCGCTCCGCGGTGAGGGACGCGAAGGGGATCGGATCGGTGGCCGCACCGGTCGCGGCGAGCCGTCCCGCCCAGAACGGCTGATCCGCCGTCACCGGCACCGGGATCGCCGGGACTCCGGCGCCCAGGGCGGCCGCGGTGGTTCCCGCCCCGGCGTGATGCACCACGGCCGCCACCCTCGGGAACAGCAGCGCGTGGGGTATGTCGTCGATGGTCAGGACGTCGTCGCCGTCGGCGGCGAGGCCGGCGCTGCCCGCCTGGAGGATGCCGCGCAGCCCGGCTCGGCGCAGCGCCCGCACCGCGATCTCGCCGAGCCGCTCGCCGTGCCCGGCCGCCATGCTGCCGAAACCGATGAACACCGGGCGCGCCCCGGCCGCGAGGAAGTCCTCCACCTCGGCCGGCAGCCGGCGCTCCGGTGCGACGTACGGCCACCAGGTGCCGACGACATCGAGTCCCGCGCGCCAGTCGGACGGGCGCGGCACGAGCGCCGTGCTGAAGCCGTGCAGGACGGGCCGGTTCGCCCGTTCCTGTCGTCGGCGCATCTCGGCGGGGCCGAGTGGAGGCAGGTCCAGGTGGCGGCGCAGCTCGGTGACGGCCTCGGCGTAGACACGGTCGGCCATGCGCAGGGCGAAGCGTCCGGCGACGCGGTTGCCGGGGCGGCCGAACGATCGGGTGCCCATGACGTTCGGGGGGAAGTCGCCGGTCGGGGCGGTGGGTTGGAGGTAGACGCCTGTCGTCGGGATGTCCAGGGCCTCGGCCAGGTGCCAGCCGAGCTGTGCGGTGGTGGCCGACAGCAGGAGCAGCTCCGTGCCCTGCTCCACCGCGTCGGCGAACCCCCTGCCGAGGTCGGTGACGAACGCGGCGGCGGCCCGCATCAGTTCACGTCTGCCCTCGACCGCGCCCCGCGCCTGCGGGCGCGCGGGCAGGCCGCGGAATCCGAGCCCGGCCTCCCTCACGAGGGGCGCGAAGGCGTCGGTCGTGGCGAGGGTGACGTCGTGCCCGGCTTCGCGCAGTCCCGCCCCCAGGCCCGTGTAGGGCGCGACGTCGCCGCGTGATCCGGCGGCGGCGATCAGGATCCTCATCGGTCCTCCTCCTGGTCCGCGCGACGGGCCGCGTTCGCGTGGACGGCCCCGCGCATATAGCCGGCGAGGCCCGGCCGCTGCTGCGACGGCGGTACGACGAGCGCGAAGGCGCGTGGATCGGCGGCGAAGTCGTCCGCGATGCGCCGGTGCGTGTCGGGCGGGCAGGTGGTGAACCAGCGGGCGATGTGCAGCCGGTGTTCCTCGGCGAGGTCCATGGCCCGCTCACCGTCGTACGGCTCGCCCTCGTCGAAGGCCGCGAGGAGTTCCGCGCGCCAGGCGGCGGCCTCGCCCATGAGCCGCCGCCAGTCCTCCTTGGTGTGGGCGGCGGCGCGCGCCATCGACTCCTTCTGCCCCGCCGAGTCCCGCCACTTGAGCTGGGCCTCGGTGGCGTAGCTGAGGTCGAAGGCGATCTCGCCGAAGACCTCGAAGCGTTCGGCGGGGGTCAGCGCCACCCCCGTCCGCTGGACCTCGATGGCCTGCTCGGCGACCTCGGCAAGGCGCTGGAGCCGGCCGATCTCCTCGCCCAACTGCCGCAGCCGGGACTGGAGATGCTCCAGGGCGTTCGTCTGCGGGTCCTTGAGGATCTCGGCGATCTCGTCGAGGGAGAAGCCGAGTTCGCGGTAGAAGAGGATCTGCTGGAGCCGCGCCAGATCGGTGTCGTTGTACAGCCGGTAACCGGCGCCGCTGCGACCACTGGGCGAGAGCAGTCCCGCCCGGTCGTAGTGGTGCAGCGTGCGCACGGTCACCCCGGCGAAGGCCGCGACCTGCCCCACGGAGTAGCTCATTCACCTGCCCTTTCGTCAGGCTCCAGCGTGGAGCCTGACGTAAGGGGAGGGTCAAACAGGGCTACCGTCCGACGGTCCGCGCGGCCCACGCGGAGAGCTCGGACCGTGCGGCGTTCAGCTGAGCGGTCGAGGCAGTGCTCGCGCCGTTCGTGACCAGCGCGTAGTGCAGGACGCCGGAGTCCGTGTCGGTCAGGAGCAGGCGGCGGCTGCCCGTGCCGCCGGGTTCGGCGGCCACGCCGACCGGGGTCGTAGAGGAGTACGACGGCGGTGCGTGCACCGTGCCCAGGTCGGAGACCACCGTGGTGGACCCGGTCGGGAAGGACGCCGGAAGGTGCAGCTCGGTCGGCGCCGAGCCACTGTTGGAGCGCCACACCAGCAGCCCGTACTGGCCCGATCCCACGAGCTGCGCCACGTTGGGCAGTGAGCTGGGCACCGGGTTCCAGGTCAGGGTCGTGTCGCCGTCGTGTGAGCGGTCCTCGTAGGTGAAGGCGACGTTCTGGCCGGACGTGGCGCTCGGGTAGAGGCGGTCCAGCAGCCGGGCGTCCTGCCGCAGGACCGGCGTTCCGGAGTCGTCGAGGCGTACGGCGGACAGGTCCTCCTCGTTCCAGGCGTCACCGGCGGTGAGGACCTTGTCGGGGTTGCCGTTCATCAGCTCGCGGTGGCGTCCGTTGTAGATGTCCCACTGCCACTGCGAACCGGACAGCACCGGGCCGGAGCCGGTCGGGTTCGACCACCAGCTCTTGCCCGGGACGCGGGAGTCGAGGGCCTGGTACATCGCCTTGAGCACGGTCGGCGCCTTGTCGGAGACCGAACCCGCCAGCGGGTGGCCGAACTCGCTGACGATCGCGGGCGTGCGGGCGGCCGAGGCACGGTCGCGGACCGCGCCGAAGTCGCCGGCGTACTGGCCGTCGGCCGCCTTGCCCCACATGAAGACGCCGGAGATGGCCTTCTGGTCGTAGAAGTGGGTGTTGAAGACGTACCGCGGTCCGAGCGGGCCGGCGTCGAGCAGTCCGCCCTCCTGCTTCTGGAAGTCGATGTTGGCGTTCCAGAAGAGGTTCGGCTCGGCGAACAGCGGCTTGTCCCGCCAGCCGGCCGCGTCCATGCGCGCCCGGAACTTCTCGTAGAACGGCCAGAGCACGTCGCGTTCCCAGGCACGGCTGGTCTGCCCGGAGTCGTAGACGCCGGCGTGGGGCTCGTTGTACGGGTCGAAGCCTACGACGCCCGCGAACTGGGCGGCGGACATGTGCTGCTTGACGTACGCCATCGTCTTCTCGGCGGTGGCCAGGAAGGCGTCCTGGAGGCCGTACTCGTTGTGCCAGAAGTCGTACGACGCCTGCTTCACGGCCTCGTTCTGGGTGATGTTCTGGCCCCAGAACAGGCACAGCCCGCAGTTCTCGTCCGGGTAGTTCCCGGCGTCCACGGCCCACTTGGGGGCGCCGTCGCCGGTGTACCAGCTGTCGGGGTCGAACAGGTGCCGGGAGTAGAGGTCCTGGTGGAAGTCGGGGTAGACGCGGATGCCCGCGTCGAGGAAGGCGCGTATCTGGGCGGTGGCGGCGGCCAGATAGGTGGTGTCCACCTGGCCGCGTACGGGTTCCGCGTAGGCCCAGGAGAGCAGGAAGCGGATCGAGTTGCCGCCGCCGAGGTCGCGCAGCGCGGTCGCGGACTTCTTGGCGTCGGCGACCGAGGCGAAGGGCAGACCGTTGTTCTCGGCCAGTTTGGTCTCGCCCGAGACGTTGTAGCCGCGCAGCACGACCTCGCGGCCGTGGCCGTCGGTGAAGCGGCCGTTCTGCACGGTGAGGGGAGTTTCGTCGAACCAGAGGGAACCGGGAAGGGCGGCGGCGGTGGCGGGAGAGGGGCCCGCCACCGTCAAGGACCCGAAGAGGACGAAGAGGACAACCAGTAGACGCGTCCGAATGGTCGGCATGACCACTACAGTCCGGTGGTTTCAGGTCACAGTCAACACCGCTGACTCTGGAGTAAGTTCAGTCTCGGCCACCTCAACCCGCCACTCTGCGCGTCAGGTTCAACAGGTACTCCTTCCGGTTCAGCGGGTTGAGGCCGGTACGGCGGCGCTCCGGGGCCGTACCGCGCGGGGCGGGCGCGTAGTGGTCGAAGGCGCTCTCCAGTTCGCCCTCGCCGCGCGTCAGCCCAGGCAACTGCTGCTCCAGTTCGTGCACGTGGGCCGCGGGCACCGAGCCCTCCAGCGCGCAGGAGGCGCCCCGGGTCTCGGTGGTCCGCGGCACCGCGCGCAGCCTCGTCAGCACCGGCAGCAGTGCGGCCAGGGTGTCGGTCGGGGCCTCGATGCGGAAGCGGTGCATCGGCTCGCGGACCTCGGTGCCCGCCCTGCGCAGAGCCTCGATGAGGACCAGCGGGGTCAGGCCGCGGAAGTCGTAGCCGGTGCTGGACATGCTCTTGTCGAAGCCCTGGTGGGCGTGGCTCTGCCGCGGCGCGTAGCCGGAGTGGGTCATGGTGACCGTGCAGTCGGGGACCTGCCAGCCGTGCAGCCCCTGGCCGAGCGTCTCGCGGACGGTGTCCTCGACGGCCTTGAAGAAGGCGTACGGCATCGAGCCCAGCTCCACCTCCAGCCGGAAGTCCACGCCCGATCCCGTCGGCGTCGGGTCGACGCGCAGGCCGACCGTCGCGAGGAAGGGGTTCGCGTCCCTCTTCTTGAACTCGACCGCCGCGCCCGAGCCGACCAGCCGCTCGACGCACAGAGGTGTCGTCTCGCGGAAGGTGACGTCGAGGCCGAACTCGTCGGCGAGCGTGGCCTGGATGACCTCCTTCTGCACCTCGCCGTAGAGGGAGACGAAGATCTCCTGCCGCACCTCGTCGTGACGCAGGTCGATCAGCGGGTCCTGTTCGGCGAGCCGGGTGAGGGCGCGGTGCAGTGCCCGCCGGTCCGTGCCACCGGCCGGGACGACGACCGTTTCGAGGGTGGGCGGGGCGAAGAAGTGCCCGTACGCCTTGCGGGGTTCACCGAGGGCGTCGCCGATCCTGATGTCGGTCAGGCCCCACAGCTTGGCGATCCGCCCGGCGGGGACGGTGTCGCCCCGGACGTCCGCGCCCTGGTCGAAGACGCTGATCGCGGTGATCCGCCCCTCGGCGCGGGTGTCGCCC
Organism: Streptomyces sp. NPDC006385; assembly: GCF_040612485.1. Taxonomy (NCBI): domain Bacteria; kingdom Bacillati; phylum Actinomycetota; class Actinomycetes; order Kitasatosporales; family Streptomycetaceae; genus Streptomyces; species Streptomyces sp. NPDC006385. The sequence goes on along the minus strand of NZ_JBEXQG010000019.1, from coordinate 135,356 downwards.
TGGGCGTCGGCGTCGTCGGCCGCCCCGGAGGCTCTCGGTTCACCGGCCGCGCCGAAGCGGATCCGGTCGCGGGTCCGCAGGGTCCCGGAGAACATCCGGGCGTACGCGACCTTCTCCCCCGCCGGTCCCCGCTCCACCTTGAAGACGGTGCCCGAGACCGGTCCGTCGGGGTCGCCGCAGGCGGCGGGCAGCAGTTCCTTGATCCCGGCGATCAGCGCGTCGACGCCCGCGCCCGTGACGGCGGAGCCGAAGTACACCGGGTGGACGAGGGCCTGCCGGGTCCGGTCGACGAGGGCCGTGCGCAGGCGGGCGGAGGAGACCGTGCCGTCGACGTACTCGGCCAGCAGGTCCTCGTCGAGGTCGGTGAGGACGTCCAGCGCGGACGGGCCGAGACCGGGGAGGAACCGCGCGGCGCGGGTGCCGAGCGCGCGGGCCGTTCCCATCGGTACGACGGACGCCGTGAGCCGTTCGGAGACGGCCCGCAGGACGGCGTCGTACCGCGCCCCGCGTCGGTCGATCTTGTTGACGAACACGAGGGTCGGAATGCGCAGCCGTTGCAGCGTGCGCATCAGGACCCGCGTCTGCGGCTGGACTCCCTCGACGGCCGACACGACCAGCACGGCACCGTCGAGCACGCCGAGCACCCGCTCCACCTCGGCGATGAAGTCCGGGTGGCCGGGGGTGTCGATCAGGTTGACGGTCACGTCGTCGAGCGCGAAGGACACGACGGCGGACTTGATGGTGATGCCGCGCTGCCGCTCCAGCGCGAGGGAGTCGGTCTGTGTGTTCCCGGCGTCGACGCTGCCGATCTCGTCGATCACGCCCGCGGTGTGCAGCAGGCGTTCGGTCAGGCTGGTCTTACCCGCGTCGACATGGGCGAGGATTCCGAGGTTGAGCGAGTGCACGAAGCGTCATGTCCTTCGATGAGGGGGTCGTTCCTTCCTGGGGGGACATGAACGCAGTGCGCATCGCTGCTCCTCTGTGCGTGACGACGGGTCGTGTGCAGTGCACCAGGGCCCACCCACACAGGCAATGGATTAACGCTCAACCAACCTGTCGAGTCGCCCGGGCTGACCTCGGACCCGGCCGCGGCCGGCGACGCGATCGTCTCGGGGCTCGTGCCGTCCGACGGCTGAAGGGTCCGCAGGGCGGTGATCCGGAGCCGTCGCCGCCTTCCCGCCCGGCATCGACCGCAGCGGCTGGAAGCCGTTCGGCCGCGCGCGGACGACTCCGTCGTCACGCTCACCCCAGAGCGCCTGCCTGCGAGTCCTCGTCGGCAACACCGTCCCGGTCGTCGCCCCGGGCGACACGCGCATCGACGAGCACCAGAGCACCAGAGCACCAGAGCACCCGAGCACCCGAGCACCCGAGCACCCGAGCACCCGAGCACCCGCCCCGAGCGTCACCTTCCCCAAGCCATTGGGGCCGCTTGACCCACCGATGACCTTCGGCGAGCGAAGATCGAAGCGGTGATCAGCGGCCGCCGCCGCCTGACTCATGCATGAATCGCTATATGTTAATGTTGCCAAGTCGCCCGCACAGGAGAACCACGGGCGGCCGCAAGCACAAGCAAGGAGCCCCCCCATGAGCACTGCCACCGAACACCGCACCCACGAGGACCACACCCACGCCCACGGCGACGGCTGCGGTCACGTCGCCATCCCGCACGACGACCACACCGACTACGCCCACGACGGCCACATGCACCGGGTGCACGACGACCACGTCGACGAGTGCGCCGCCGCCGGTCACGCCGTCCACGAGGGCCACGACCATCAGCACGGCGAGGGCTGCGGCCACGTGGCCGTGCCGCACGGCGATCACACCGACTACGTGCACGACGGCCACCGTCACGCCGCACACGACGGACACTGGGACGATCACTGAAAAGCCCAGTTCACCGGCACGGCGCCGGCCGAACGGTCACCTCGGAACTGGAAATCGTTGCCACATGCTAATGTATGCATGTGACAACGACTTCCCCTCCCCCGCCGGACGAGCCGGCCCATCAGGACCTACAGGCGGCGAGCGAGCTGCTGCGCGCACTGGCCTCACCTGTACGTCTGGGGATCGTGCGCGAACTGTCCGGTGGCGCGAAGTACGTCCATGAACTGGTCGACGCCCTGGACGTGAGCCAGCCACTGGTGTCCCAGCACCTGAGGGTGCTGCGCACTTCCCGGATCGTCACCGCCCGGCGCAAGGCGCGGGAGACGCAGTACACCCTCACCGACGACCACGTCGCGCACATCGTGCTCGACGCCATCCGGCACGCGCAGGAATAACACCGCGTTCGCGGGACACAGCACCACCTCGACGGCCGCCCGGCTTCTCGCCGGGCGGCCGTCACCGTTTCGGCGCACTCCTCGCGGCTCCCCCATGGATCCCGCACAACCCATTGCCCTCTTTTTGCAGCGGCGCCTCCTCCGGCGGGGGCGGGACGGGCACGGCGGACGACGGCGCGTCCGGCACCGGCGCCGACGACGACGCGTCCCCGGCCGGCGGCGCGGCGGGGCGTGTCGGTGAAGAAAGCGCGGAGCTCGCCGATCGGGCGCCGGCGCAGGTCGGCGAGGCCGACCAGCTCCAGGGCCTCCTCGACGGCCGCGCGGTCCACGGGCTTGGCCCGGCGCAGCCGGCCGAGGGAACGCGTGCGGCCGGACAGCACCGCCCCGGCGAGTCAGAGCGAACAGGGCGGTCAGCACGCAGACGATGGAGCCGCCCGCGGCCAGGTCGTAGGCGTACGACACGTACAGCCCCGCCAGCGAGCCCGTGCCGCCGAGCAGCGAGGCCGTCAGAGTCATCGCCCACAGCCGTTCGGTCAGCATCCGCGCTGCCGGCACGACGCGCTGAGCAAGGTCGAGGCCCGCATGCGGTGGGCCTGTGCCGACCCGGCCGAGCCGGAGGTCTGGCCGCCCGGCGCCCGGCTCCTCACGTCGCACACGCTCACCACGCTGCCCGCGCGTGTGCACGACCGGCTGCCCGCCGCGTACCAGGAGATGCTGTCGGGCCTGGCCGAGCAGCGGCTGCCACAGGTCGAGGAGTACCGCCGCAATCTCCTCCGTCTGCCGTAGGTCCGGCGGGCGCTCTGAGCGCTTCGGCCGCCCATGCATGAGCCGGCATTCATATGGCTGTGGATATCATGTTCATATAAGCCTTCGTCGATTCGGCAAGCGCAGGAGGGAGCTGCCATGGGCGGCCGGACCACCCGGCAGCGGAGGGCGGTCATGCGGGCGCTCGCCAGCCGTCAGGACTTCGTCTCGGCTCAGGAGTTGCACACCCTGCTCGTCGAGGACGGGGTCCGGATCGGCCTGACCACGGTCTATCGCGCCCTGCGTGATCTGGAGGCGTCGGGTGGCGCGGACGTCGTACGCGACGACGCCGGCGAAAGGCTCTACCGGCCGCGCCCCGCCGACGGCCACCGCCACTACCTGCTGTGCCGCGCCTGCGGCCGCAGCCGCCCGGTCGACTCGGACGTCGTGGAGCAGTGGGCCGGACGGATCGCCGCCGACACCGGCTACACCGCGGTGCAGCACACCGTCGAACTCTCCGGCATCTGCGCCGACTGCCAGCCCCGCGGGGACGAAGGAGAAACATCACGCCGCTGGGAGCGCTCCCCTGACTCCCCGGACCGGGCCCGCAGCTGCGCGAGCTGAGGGAGACCGGGCGCGCTCCGCTCACCGCGGCCGGCGAGTCACTCTCCCGCTTGCCCGAGCACGCGGTTGAGTGCGCTGTCGCGGCGGGCGGTGAGCTCCTCCCAGGTGCCCTGTTCCGCGATGCGGCCGGCTTCGAGGACGGCGATGCGGTCGGCGCGGCGCATGGTGGCGGGGCGGTGGGCGATGACGATGGTGGTGCGGTCTGCCGTGCCGATCGCGGCGGCGAGTCGGGCGTCCGAGGCGTTGTCCAGGTGGGCGGTGGTCTCGTCCAGTACGAGGACTCTGGGCTCGGCCAGCAGGGCGCGGGCGAGGGCGACGCGGGCGCGCTGGCCGCCCGAGAGGGTGGAGCCGCGCTCGCCGACGAGGGTGTCCATGGGGGCGATCCGGTCGATGCCGCACAGCCGGGCCGTTTCGGCGAGCAGGTGTTCCCCGGCGTCCGGTGCGGCGAGGCGCAGGTTGTCGGCGAGGGTGCCGTGGAAGAGAGGGGTGTCCTGGCCCACCACGGCGACGGCATCGCGGAGTTGGGCGTCGGTGAGGTGGCGCAGGTCGACGGGGTCCTCGCCGTCGGGCATGAGCAGGACGGCTCCCGTGGACGGGTCCCAGAAGCGGGCCAGCAGGTGGGCGCAGGTCGACTTGCCGGCGCCCGAGGCGCCGACCAGGGCGAGGGTCCGCCCGGCGGGGACCGTCAGGTCGACGCCGTCCAGCACGGGCCGGCCCCCGTAGTCGAAGCTCACCCGGTCCAGTCGGACGCCCAGCGGGCCCGGGGGAAGCGGGCGGGGTGTGGCGGGCGGCGGGGCGAGCGCGGGGGCTTTCAGGGCCGCGTCGACGCGGGCGGCCGCGGCGCGCAGTCCCACGGCCTGGCTGAGAGCTCTGGCCGACTCGGCGACCGGGCCCAGCACCGACAGAGCCAGTGCCATCGCCGCCGGGGCCCATGCGCCGTGCAGCCGCCCGGAGGTCACGGACTGGGCCGCGGCAGCCACCACGCCGAGGACCGCCAGCACGATGAGGGCGTCGCGGACCGCGACGGCCAGGGCCTCCCAGGTGGCCTCGGCCCGCTGGGCCTCGCCCACCTTTCGGCCCTGTCGGGCGAGCAGGCGGCGCCGCGCGGCGAGCCCGCCGAAGGCCAGCAGTTCGCGCAGCCCGTCGACGGTCTCCACGGTGTCGGCCGAGAGCTGCGCGGACGCCGCTCGGGTGCGGGCTCCACGCACCGCGCGTGAGCGCGCGTCGGCGAAGGGCGCCACGGCGAGCAGCGCGGCGACCGGCAGCACCGCCGCCGACAACCAGGGTTCCACCGTGGCCAGTGCGGCGGTACCGCCGGTGAACAGCACGCCCGATGCGAGGAGTTGGGCCGTGGTGTGGGCGTAGAAGAACTCCAGTGCCTCCACGTCGGCCATCGCGGTGGCGGCCAGGTCTCCGCTGCGTTTGCCGGCCACCCGGGCGGGCGCGCTGCGGGCGAGCCCGTCGAAGATCCGCACCCGCAGTTCGGCCAGCACCCGGTAGGCCAGGTCGTGCGAGAGGTCCATCTCGCGCCAGGTCGTCAGGGCGCGCACGAGGACGAGGACGGCGAGTGCGGTGACGGTACCGGGCGAGGGGGCGCGGTCCTCGATGACGGCGGTTCCGACGGTGTGCGCGGCCAGCGTCAACAGCGCGACCAGCGAACCCTGTTCGACGAGTGCGGCGGCGCAGGTGCGGGCCATCATGCCCCGGTGCCCGGTGAGAGCGGGCAGCAGGGCGCGCAGTGAGCCACGCGCGGGCCCGGAGGCGGCCGTGGTGCCGTGGGTGGTGCTGCTGCTCATGCGGCGAGCCCTTCTTCATGGGTGCGGCCCGTCCTGACGAGTTCGGCGTAGACGCCGCCGGCTTCGACGAGCTCGGCGTGTTGGCCGACCGCGTCCACGCGTCCGCCGTCCAGGACCACGATGCGGTCGGCGTGCCGGGCCGCGGCGAGCCGGTGGGCGACCACCAGGACCGTGCGGCCGTCCACGGCGTCGAGCAGATGGCGGACGATGTCGGCCTCGCGGCGTTCGTCGACCGCGCTGGTGGCCTCGTCGAGGACGAGTACCGGGGCATCGGCCAGCAGGGCGCGGGCGAGGGCGAGTCGCTGGCGCTGGCCGCCGGACAGGGTGGCGCCGCGTTCGCCGAGGACGGTGGCGTAGCCGTCGGGAAGGGCGGCGATCTCGTCGTGGATGCCGGCGGTGCGGGCCGCCCGTACGAGCTCGTCGTCCGTGGCGGCCGGCCGTGCCAGGCGCAGGTTGTCGGCGATGGTGGCGTGGAAGAGGTACGTCTCCTGGGAGACGACGGCGATGCCCTGCCGCAGCGAGTCCAGCGCGTACTCGGTCACGTCGCGGCCGCCGATGCCGATGCGGCCCTGCTGCGGGTCGCGATGGCGCAGGAGCAGGGCGAGCAAGGTGGATTTGCCGGCGCCCGAGGGGCCGACGATCGCCGTGGTGCGTCCTGCCTCGGCGGTGAAGGTGACCCCGCGGAGGGCGGGTGCCTCCGCGCCGTCGTAACGGAACTCGACGTCCTCGAAGCGCAGTTCGGGCGGGGTCGGCCAGTGTGCCTGCGCTGTTCCCGTGTCGGGAACGGCGGCTTCGGCGGTGCGCAGCGCCGCGAGCCCGTCCGCGGCCGACACGCCCAGGTACCCGGCGTGCCATTCGCGGGACAGGTCGCGGACGGGCCGGAAGCACTCGGAGGCGAGGAGCAGCAGCAGATAGGTGCCCGTCGCCGTGGTGGCTCCGGTGACGGCCGACCAGCAGCCGAGCAGCGCGGCGGCCACGACGCCGCCCTGGATGGCCAGGTCGGTCAGGCCGGTGTCGACGAGCGACACGCGGAGCTTGGCGACGGTCGCGCGGTGCAGTGCCGTCGAACGCTCCTCGAGCCGTTCCCGGGCGCGTCCGACGGCGCCCGCGGCCCGCAGGGCGGGCATGCCCTGGAGGGCCTCCAGATAGTCGGCGCCCAGACTCTCGTAGGTGTCCCAGTGTTCTTTGCCGCGCCTGGCGAGGAGCCGGTCCCAGGCGCGCGGGCCGACCAGGGCGAGCAGCAGGGCGGGGACGAGGCCGAGGAGGGCGCGCGGTTCGATGGCGGCCATGGCGGCGAGCAGCAGGGGCGGCAGGGTGAGGGTGATGAGGAGCTGGGGCAGGTAGCGGGAGACGTAGGCGTCGACGCCCTCGACCCCGTCGACGAGCGTGGTGCGCACGGCCCCGGCGCGGGCGGTGGTGAGATGCGCGGGCCCGAGCCGTCCGAGGTGGGCGAGGAGTTCGTCCCTCAGGCGCACCCTGACCTGCGCGCCGGCGCGGATGGCGACGCGTCGCTGCCAGGTGCCGAGCGCGGCCCGGGCGGCGACGACGCCGAGCACGGTTCCGAGGAGCGGCGCGAGCCGGTGCGTGCCGCCCCCGGCCAGCTCGGCGAGGGCGACGGCGAGCAGCACGGCCTGCGCGAGGTGGGTGAGTGCGACGGCCCCTTGCAGGAGGGTGGCCGCGAGCAGGGGGCGCCGGGCGTGCCGTGCGGCACGGCGCAGCTCGGGGTGGACTGTCACGAGGTCCGCTCCTCGGGGTGGGTGGTGCCGAGGGCAGGGCCGTGGACCCTGTCACTCATCCTCGGTGATTCCTGGCAGGGGACGATCCGGGTAACACACCGGCCAACCGCCTTCGGGATCCTGACCGACCCGGCCCGCCACCTGGAGGACGTCCGCCAGCAGCCCGGGCGTGACGACCTCCTTCGGTGCCCCGTCGGCCACCACGCGGCCGTCCCGCAGCGCCACGATCCGCTCGGCGAAGCGGGCGGCGTGCGCCAGGTCGTGCAGGACCATCACGACGGTGAGACCGCGCTCCTCGCGCAACCGCACCACGGTCTGCAGCACGTCGAGCTGGTGGTGCAGGTCCAGGTAGGTGGTCGGCTCGTCGAGCAGCAGGACGCGGGTGTCCTGGGCGAGTGCCATCGCGAGCCGCACCCGTTGCCGCTCGCCCCCGGACAGCGCGTCGACTTCGCGCTCGGCCCACTCCGCCACGCCGACGTCGCGCAGGGCACGCCGCACCACGGGGTCGTCGCCCTCGCGCAGCATGCCGAGCGGGCCTCGGGCCGCGTACCGCCCCTGCCGGACGAGTTGACGCACCGTCATTCCGGGGACGGCGGGGGCCGATTGGTGCAGCAGCGCGACCCGCCGGGCGGTGGCGCGCCGGGACAGGTGAGCGAGGTCGTCCCCGCCGAGCAGCACGCGCCCCTCGTCCGGCCGCAGCAGGCCGGCTGCCAGCCGCAGCAGAGTTGACTTGCCGCAGCCGTTGAGCCCGATGAGGGCGGTCAGCTCACCCGGCGCGACGGCCATCTCGACGCCGCGCAGCACGGGCCGGTCGGGGTAGCCGAAGCGGACCCCCTCCACGCGGATCCCCACGGGCTCGGTCATGCTTTCCTCCGTCGACATCAGAACGTACGGCTCGGCGCGCGACGCACGACGACCAGCAGCAACGCGGCTCCGAGGCACGTGGTGAGTGCCCCGACCGGCAAGGTGAGCCGGCCGAAGTCCCACGCGACCGCCAGCAGCCGTGACAGCAGCTGTGCCGCCGCGTCCGACCCGCACACCACGGCAGCCCCCACCAGGGCGGCACCGGGCAGCGACAGCCGCAGGTCCGCCCCGAACAGGGCCACGGCGACATGCGGTACGAGCAGCCCGACGAACCCCAGCGCCCCGACGGCGGCCACCGCACCCGCCGTCAGCGCCACCGCGCAGAGCAGGCCGAGGGACCGGGCGCGTCCGGTGGACAGCCCTGCCGCGGTGGCGAGTTCGTCCCCGCAGCGCAGCAGGGTCAGCGGCCCGGCGAGCAGCCATGCCGCAGCGCCCCAGGTCAGCGCCCAGGGCCACAGCAGGTGCCAGTGCTGCCAGACTCGGCCCTCCGTCGTGCCGACGAGCCACTGGACGACGCTGCCCAACTCGCCCGGCGCGACGAGCAGCACCATGGCGGTGAGTCCGCCGAGCACCGCCGACACGAGGACTCCGTGCAGGGCGGTCTGCGCCGGGTCGCCCCGGCCACGGCCGGCGAGCAGCCACAGCAACGCGGCCCCGGTGCAGCCGCCCACGCACGCGGCGACGACCACGGCGAGGGGCGACTGCCACCCCGCGAGGCCGAGGCCGGTCGCGGTGACGGCGCCCAGCACGGCGCCCGGCGTCACACCCGTGACCTCGGGTCCGGCGAGGGGATTGCGCAGCGCGGACTGGAGGACCAGGCCCGCGACGCCCAGACACGCTCCCGCGCCGAGGGCCACCAGCAGCCGGGGCAGCCGGAGTTGGAAGAAGATGTGCCGTTCCGTCGCATCGCCGTTTCCGCCGAGTACGTCCCAGACCACGGCCGGGGACATGCCTCGCCCCGCCAGCAATTCGGTGCACGCGCACCCGACAATGAGCGCGGCGAGCGCCCAGAAACGCCGTTTCATCCAGCTTCCCCCACTCCCGATGCCCCTCCGGGCACGCACCCTGAGTCCGGACCCGTCGCTCGCCGCGGCGCCGCCCGCCTCCGGTTGGCCGACCGGAGCAGGGCGACCCCGGCAGGCACGCCGAGCAGGGCCGTCCAGGCGCCGACCGGCGTCTCGACGGGCGCCAGGGCGAGCCGGGCCGGGACGTCGGCGACGGCCACCACGACCGCGCCCCACGCCGCCGACCAGGGCAGCCAACGCACCGCGTCCGCGGCCGGGTTGAGCCGCCGTGCCAGGTGCGGGGCGAGGAAGCCGACCCATGCCACCGGCCCGCACACGGCCGTCACGGGCGCGATCAGTACGATCGCGATCGCCAGCGCGGCGAACCGGGCCCGCCGCGCGCGCACGCCCAGTGCCTCGGCGTCCTCGTCCCCCAACCGCAGCACCGCCAGCACCGGCGCGCACAGCACGAGGGCGGGTGCCGCGACGAACAGCCAGGGCCACAGGCCGATGACGTCGTCCCAGGTGCGGGCGGAGAGTGAGCCGAGCAGGTACCGGTAGATCAGCTGGAGGTCGAGCTGGTCGGCCATCACCATGAGCACCAGCAGCGCGGCCTGCAACGCGGCGGCGACCGCCGCCCCGGTGAGCAGCACGGCGGACGGGCTGCGTCCCGCCCCGGCCGCGAGCAGGGTGAGTCCGCCGCCGAGCACGGCCCCGCCGATCGCCAGCAGCGGCTGGACGCCGGCGGGGATGGTCACCGCCAGCACCAGCGGTGCGGCGACCCCGAACGCGGCTCCTGACGACACACCCAGCATCTCGGGGATGGCCAGGGCATTGCGCAGCGCCTCCTGCAGCACGAGGCCCGCGGCACCCAGGCAGGCACCGGCGACCAACGCCAGCACCAGCCGGGGCAGGCGGAGTTCGGTGACGACGATCCCGGCGAGGGTGGTGTCGCCGTCCCGCAGCGCACCGGGCAGCTGGTGCAGCGGCACATACGGTGTACCCAGGCTGAGCGCGCAGCCGGAGGCGACGGCCAGGAGCGTGACCAGGACGGGGAGTTGCCACGGCCGTGCGGACAGCATGGCCCTCCGCCCACGCGTGGTCATGTCACCCGCTGCGCCCTCGGTCGCGGGGGGTGCGCTCACCGCAGCGCGGCCGTGGCCTCGTCGAGGACTATCCCGAGCGAGCGGGTGCCACGTCCCTTGGCCCACACCTCGGCGTTCACCTCGTGGACGTCACCGTTCCGCACGGCCGGGATCTTCCCCCACAGCGGGTTCTCGGCCAGCTTCTGCGACAGCTTGCCGTCCGTCTCGCCGAAGCTGATCGTCTCGGAGAAGATCACGTCGACGTCCGCCGCGAGGATCTCCTCAAGGCTGTAACTCCCCTCCACGCCCCGCGACTTCCAGGGGTAGTCGGCCAGCTTGGGGAAGAGGCTGGCGGCCACGTCCGCCTCCGGGGTCGCGACGCCGAAGTTCTCGTCACTGCCGTAGATGACGAGCGCGGTCTTGTCGCTCCTGGCCTGCTCGGCCTCGGCGAGCTTGGTGCGGAAGGTCTTCTCGGCCTTCTCGCCTTCGGCGGTACGGCCGGTGAGCGCGGCGGCGTCACGCAGGTAGCCCACGCTGTCCTGCCAGGTCTCCGGCTGCATGGGCCAGAACGTGGTCGCGCCCTTCAGCGCCGGAGCGAGCTTGCCGTGGGTGTCCTCCAGGCCGATGACGAGGTCGGGCTTGTGGGAGAGGATCGCCTCCACCTCGGGAGCGATGAAGCCGCCGGGCACGACGTCGACTTCCCTGGCCTTCGCCTCGCCCAGGAAGTCGGGGTGGGCGAGGAGTGCGCTGTTCGTCGCCGTGGGGACGATGCCCAGTTCGGTCAGGATGTCGTCGCAGAGCGCGAAGAGGCAGACGATGCGCTTCGGTTCCTTCTTCAGGGAGATCTTGACGCCGTTCGCGTCCGTCACCTCCCGCGCGGCCTTGATGGGTTCGACGGTGACGTCGGTCTTCGGCCCGGCCTCGGCGGCGGCGCTCCGCCGGCTCGCGGGTTCGGTGGAGGCACCGCATCCGGCCAGGACCGACCCCACTATCGCCGCCGCTGTGCAGCTCCGGACGAATCTCGACGGTGAGCGCAGCATCGATGCCCTCGCTTCTTCCTTGATGGTCCCCGGACGCACTGAACATACATGACAATCGTTTTCATCAAACCCGGTTCGTCGACGCCGGGTTCGACGCGGGGAAGGGGAACGGGAGAAATGCAGGTCAGGGGCCCGGCTGTTAGCCTCGCCAGGAGGTACCCACGAAGATCAGGAGGTACCCACGAAGATGCGGGACATTCTCCCGGTGATCGGCGGCTGGTACGCGGCCCGGACGCCGTTCGGGCTCGCCACTGTCGTCGCCACGAGCCGCAGCGCGCCGCGCGACCCCGGTGCCGCGATGGCGGTGGGTCCGGGCGAGGAAGTCGTGGGCAGCGTCTCCGGCGGCTGTGTCGAGGGGGCCGTCTTCGAGCTCGCGCGGGACGTGGTGGCGAGCGGCGAGGCGCGGCTGGAGACCTTCGGGTACAGCGACGAGGACGCCTTCGCGGTCGGGCTCACCTGCGGCGGCGAGATCACCCTGCTGGTGCGGCCCGTGACGCCCGCGAGCGACCCGTCGTTCGGGGAGGTCGCGGAGTCGGTCGCGGCGGGCCGTCCGGTGACCGTGGCGACGGTGACCGACGGACCCGCGCCGCGCGGAGCCACGCTGGCGGTGTGGCCGGACCGGGTCGCCGGCACGCTCGGCACATCCGGCCTGGACGCGGCGGTCACCGCCGACGCGCGCGGTGAGCTCGCCCTCGGCGCCACGGGACTCAGGCACTACGGGGCGCACGGCGAGCGCCGCGAGGACGCGGTCACCGTCTTCCTGCACTCCTTCGCACCGCCGCCCCGCATGCTGGTCTTCGGTGCCATCGACTACGCGGCCGCGGTCGCCCGCATCGGCGACTTCCTCGGCTACCGGGTCACGGTGTGTGACGCCCGCCCGGTCTTCGCCACGCCGAAACGCTTCCCGGAGGGTGTGGAGGTCGTCGTGGAGTGGCCGCACCGCTATCTGCGCGGCACCGACACGGACGAGCGCACGGTGATCTGCGTACTCACCCACGACCCGAAGTTCGACGTGCCGCTGCTGGAGGAGGCGCTGCGCCGGCCCGCCGCGTACATCGGGGCGATGGGCAGCCGCCGTACCCACGACGACCGGATGCGGCGGCTGGCCGGATCCGGGCTCACCGAGGGCGAGTTGGCCCGGCTGCGCTCACCGGTCGGGCTCGACCTGGGCGCCCGTACGCCCGAGGAGGTGGCCGTGTCCGTCGCCGCCGAGATCGTCGCACTGCGCTGGGGCGGCAGCGGCGCCCCGCTGACGGCGACCGTCGGCGCCATCCATCCGCGGAGAGCGTGATCGCGGTGAAACCGGCTCGGTGAAGGCCGGGGTGGCACCGAGGGGTACCGAAACCACCGTCAGCGCGGCGGCAGCCGGTGCAGCCGCACGTCCGTGAGGCTGCCCTCGGTGACGGTGGCGGTCATGTAGGTGCAGTGGGGCCGGCGTCGGCGGTCGGTCGGGGAACCGGGGTTCAGCAGGCGCAGGCCGGTGGGGGCGGTGGTGTCCCAGGGGATGTGGCTGTGGCCGAAGACCAGGACGTCGAGGTCGGGGAAGCGGGCGGCGCACCGCGCCTCGCGGCCCTGGGCGGGCCCGGTCTCGTGGACCACGCCGAAACGCAGGCCGTCGAGCTCGGCGTACGCCACCTCGGGGAGGCGGGCGCGCAGATCCGGTCCGTCGTTGTTGCCGTGGACGGCGACCAGCCGGGCGCAGCGGCTCTCCAGCAGGTCGAGCGTGGCCACGTCGACCCAGTCCCCGGCGTGGAACACGACGTCGGCGCGCGGGAGTTCGGCGAGGAGCGGGGCGGGCAGCTCCTTGGCGCGTTTGGGCAGGTGAGTGTCGCTCGTCAGCAGCAGGCGCACACCGTCAGGCTACCCGTGAAAGAGGACTTCGGCCGAGGTCGGCCGGGCACGGACGCGGTGTGATTGATCTGTGGACAAAACCGGTGGCAGGGTTAGGATTTGGCCACGAGCACCATAACCTGCCGCAAACGCACAGCGAACCCAGGGAGCTCGGAGCCGATGCCCGTCAAGGTCAGCGTCGTCGTCCCCGTGTACAACCCCGGGGCGTACATCGAGGAATGCATCGCCTCGCTGCTCGGACAGTCGCTGCCTCCGGACACCTACGAAGTGATCTTCGTCGACGACGGTTCCACCGACGACACGCCGGCCCGGCTCGACGCGCTCGCCGCCGCGGATCCCCGGGTGACCGTCCTCCACCAGGAGAACTCCGGCTGGTCGGGCAAGCCCCGCAACGTCGGCATCGCCGCCGCCCGCGGCGAGTACGTGATGTTCGTGGACAACGACGACCACCTCGGCGACGAAGCCCTTGAGCGGATGTACGACTACGGCGTGGCCAACGCCGCCGATGTGGTCGTCGGCAAGATGGCCGGCAAGGGCCGCGGGGTGCCGGTGGAGCTGTTCCGCCGCAACCACCCGCGCGCCACCGTCGAGAACGCGCCGCTGATCGACAGCCTCACCCCGCACAAGATGTTCCGCCGTGCCTTCCTCGACGACATCGGCCTGCGCTTCCCCGAGGGCAGACGCCGGCTGGAGGACCACGTCTTCGTCGCGGAGGCGTACCTGCGCGCGGGCAACGTCTCGGTGCTCAGCGACTACGTCTGCTACTACCACGTCCGCCGGGACGACGCCTCGAACGCCGGTTTCCAGCGCTTCGACCCGGGCGGCTACTTCAAGAACCTCCGCGAGGCCCTGGACGTCGTCGAGCGGTACACCGAGCCGGGCTCCCCGCGCGACCGGCTCTTTCGGCGCTGGCTGCGGGTGGAGATGGTCGAGCGGCTGCGCGGGCGGCGGCTGCTGGCCATGCCGGCGGACTATCGCCGGGAACTGTTCGAGGAGATCCACCAGGTCGTCGTGGAGCGCTTCGGGCCCGGTGTCGCGGCCGGGCTCCAGCCGACGCAGCGGGTGGTGGCGGCGCTGATCGCGGCGGACCGGTACGACGACGTCGAGGCCTTCGCCGAGTGGGAGGCCGGTGTCGCCCTCACGGCGGTCCCCGCGGGCGTGGCGTGGCAGGACGGCACGCTGCGGGTCGGCTTCACCGCCGAGTACACCACCGCCGGTGAGCCGATGACCTTCGCCGCCGACACGGCCCGTACGACACCCGACGGCCCGCCCGAGGACCTGCGGGCGGCCATCGCCTGGGTGGGCGCCGACACCGTCGCCCGGTTCGGCGGGGCCACCGCCGATCTGCTGCTGCGCGAGCGTGCCAGCGCCGCCCAGTACTTCCAGCCGGTGGAGTTCACTCGGGAGAAGGTGCCGGCCGGGGACGACGGCCGGGTCCGGCTGGTGCTGCGCGCGAGCGCCGCCGTGGATCCCGCCACCCTCACGCGCGACGGCGTGTGGGACGCCTGGGTCCGCGTCAAGCTGGGCGGCTGGACCAAGGAGTGCCGCCTCGGCCCCGCCCCGCGCACGAACCGCCCGGCCCCGCGCGCCGGTGTGGTCGGCGGCCACGTGGTCCTGCCGTACTGGACGTCACCGCACGCGAACCTCGCCCTCGACGTCGACCGCGCGACCCACCGCCTCGGTCTGGGCGCCCTCGCACCGGACGACGTCACGCTCGCGGGTGACCTGCTGCGCGCACCCCTGCCCCTCCACGCCCCCGAGGACGGCGCCCGGGTGTCGCTCCGCCTCACCTCGTCCGGCACCGCCCACGACGTGCCCGCCACCCTGGCGCCGCACGGCTCCGGGGCGCTGTTGCAGACCGTGTTGCCGCTCGGTGAGCTGAGGGGAGCGACCTGGCGGGCGGCGCTCGGCACGCCAGGTCCGCGTTTCCTCGCGCTGCCGTTCGCCCTGCGTGCCGGGGCCGGTGGCGTGCGGGTGGTGCGGCCTCCCGGCTCCGGGGCGCTACGACGCTTCGTCCGCAGGGCACGGCGCGGGCTCGGCACGGTTCTGGGACGGACGGCGACCCGGCTCCGGGCCCGGAGGAGGTGACGGGATGCGGTCCCTCGGGGTCGAAGGCGCCTGGGTGCTGGAGCCCAAGGTGTTCCCGGACGACCGGGGCAGCTTCCACGAGTGGTACCGGGGCGCGGAGTTCCGTGAGGCCACGGGCTACGACCTGTCCCTGGCGCAGGCCAACTGCTCGGTCTCCCGCCGGGGCGTGCTGCGGGGCGTGCACTTCTCCGACGTGCCGCCCGGGCAGGCCAAGTACGTGACCTGTGTGCGCGGCGCCGTCCTCGACGTGGTGATCGACCTCCGCGTCGGCTCCCCCACCTTCACGCGCTGGGAGGCCCTGCGTCTGGACGACTCGACCCGGCACGCGGTGTTCCTCGCGGAAGGACTGGGGCACGCCTTCATGGCCCTCACCGACGACGCCACAGTCGTCTACCTGTGCTCGACGGGGTACGCGCCGGCGCGCGAGCACGGGGTGCACGCCCTCGACCCGGAGTTGGGCATCGCCTGGCCGGAGCACATCACGCCGGTGCTGTCACCGAAGGACGCGCGGGCCCCGTCGCTGGCCGAGGCACGACAGGCGGCCCTGCTCCCGTCGTACGAGACCTGCAGGGCCCACTACGACCGGTCGCGCACCGGAAGCCGCTCGGCGACGCACTGAGCGGCGGGGCCGTTTCGACATGCGCACGACGACGACCCGGCGCGGCCCTACAGCCGGCCGCCGACCACTCCTTCGACCGCCTTCCGCAGCGGCTCCCACCCCCGCGACCGCCCGACACCCAGCTTGCGGGCCCGCGCCAGCGGCCGCCAGAAACTCGCCCCGAGCAGCGCCTGCGGCGTCACCGCCCCCGCCCGGTCGAGGATCGTCTCGGGCACCTTCTGCGGATCGGGCACCTCGTACTCGGCAACGATCTCCTCGTACCGGTCCCGCAGCACCGTGTTGCGGGGGTCGGCACCGAAGACGACGAGCTGCCCCGTGGGCCTGGTGTCGACGAGCACGGTCACCAGGTCGGGGCGGTGGCGCCCGAGGATCTCGGCGATCTTGTAGACGTCACCGGTCCAGGCGTCGGTGTGCCGGTCGCGGGCCGCCTCGTCGACGGTGCGCGGCAGCATGTCGTCGAAGACGATGACGCTGGCCCAGTCGGAGTGCCGCTCGATGTTCATGAAGTCGCGCAGCGCGTACTCGAACAGGTGCATGCCGTCGATGAACGACAGGTCGAGGACGGTACGCCGCCAGTGCCCGAGCGGGCCGCGGCCGCGGCGCAGGTTGCGCAGCGGGTGGCGGCCGCCCCTGAGGTGGACGAGCGGGTTGTCGCGGGCGAAGAAGTCGTCGCTGGTGGCCTTGACCAGGTGGACGTCGCAGCGGATCTCCGTGACCACCTTGAAGGCGGGGTCGACGGCGATGGTGGGGACGCGGGACAGTCTGAGGCTGCGGCCGTCGTTGACGCCGATCTCCAGGTAGTTGCGGTTCCCGCTGACCTTGTGCAGTTCCTTCAGGAACTCATGGCGTTTCACGCAGGGTCTCCTTGCGGATCAGGGGCAGTGCCTCGTGCAGGGCGGTGCGCCAGTCACGCGGGGGCGCGAGGCCGAGCCGCCGCCCGCGCTCGTGCGCGAGGACGCTGTACGCGGGGCGGGGCGCGGGCCGGGGGGATGCCTCGCTGGGGACGGGGCGCACCCGGTCGGGGTCGGCGCCGAGGAGCCGGAACACCTCGCGGGCCAGGTCGTACCAGGTGGCCTCACCGGAGTTGGTGGCGTGCAGGACGCCGGTCGCGTCGACGCCGACGCGCGGGGCGAGGTCGGCGATCGTCGCGGCGAGGTCGGCGCTCCAGGTGGGCTGGCCGCGCTGGTCGTCGACGACGTCGAGGGTGGCCCGGCGGGCCTCGAGCGCGATCATCGTGCGGACGAAGTTGCGGCCGTGCGCGCCGTGGAGCCAGGCGGTGCGCACGATCGCGCTCGCGGCCGGGAGTTCGGTCAGGACGGCCCGCTCGCCGGCGAGTTTGGTGCGGCCGTAGGCGGTGCGGGGGGCGGGGGGATCGTCCTCCGCGTAGGGCCGTCGGGCGTCTCCGGCGAAGACGTAGTCGGTGGAGACGTGGATCAGGCGGGCCGCGTGCGCGGCGCAGGCCCGGGCGAGGAGGCGGGGGCCGTCGCCGTTGATGCGCAGGGCGCGTTCCTCGTCCGTCTCGGCGGCGTCGACGGCCGTGTAGGCGGCGCAGTTGACGACCACGTCGGGGTGGTGGGCGGCGAGGGCGCGGTCGATGGCCTCGGGGCCGGTGATGTCGAGGTCGGCGTGGCCGAGGCCGGTCACCTGCTCGCCGCGGGTGAGGAGTTCCTCGACCAGGTCGCGGCCGAGCATGCCGCCCGCGCCGGTGACCAGCCACCTCATCCCCGCTCCTCAGCCACGCGGCGCTTGAGGGGTTCCCACCAGGCGCGGTGGTCGCGGTACCAGGCGACGGTGGCGGCGAGACCCGAGGCGAAGTCGTGGCGGGGCCGGTAGCCGAGTTCGGTGCGGGCCTTGGTCCAGTCGACGCAGTAGCGCAGGTCGTGTCCCTTGCGGTCCTCGACGTGCCGCACCCGGTCCCAGTCGGCTCCGCATGCCTTCAGCAGCAGGGCGGTGAGGTCCTTGTTGCTCAGCTCGGTGCCGCCGCCGATGTTGTAGATCTCGCCCGGCCGGCCCTTGGTGCGGACGAGTTCGACGCCGTGGCAGTGGTCGTCGACGTGCAGCCAGTCGCGGACGTTGCGGCCCTCGCCATAGAGGGGGAGCCGCTGTCCGTCGAGGAGGTGGGTGATGAACAGCGGGACGACCTTCTCGGGGAACTGGTGCGGGCCGTAGTTGTTGGAGCAGCGGGTGACGCGGACGTCCAGGCCGTGGGTGCGGTGGTGGGCGAGGGCGAGCAGGTCGGAGGATGCCTTGGAGGCGGAGTACGGCGAGCTGGGCCGCAGCGGGTCCCGCTCCGTTGCCGAGCCGGTCTCGACGGAGCCGTAGACCTCGTCGGTCGATATGTGCACGAAGGGTTCGACGCCGTGGCGCAGGGCCGCGTCCAGCAGGGTCTGGGTGCCGAGCACGTTGGTGAGGACGAAGTCGCGGGCGCCGTCGATCGAGCGGTCCACGTGGGACTCGGCGGCGAAGTGCACCACCTGGTCGGCCTCGGCCATCAGCTTGTCGACCAGTTCGGTGTCCCGGATGTCTCCGTGTACGAACTCCAGCCGGGGATGGCCGAGTTCGAGGTTGTCCAGGGTGCCGGCGTAGGTGAGCTTGTCCAGCACCGTGATCCGGGGCGCCTCGGGCGCGCCGGGTGCGTCGCGGGCGAGCAGGGTGCGGACGTAGGTCGAGCCGATGAAGCCGGCGGCGCCGGTGACGAGGAGGTTCATGTGTGGATCTGCACCTTGCTGTGGTCTCCGAGGACGAGGCGGTGGGCGCTGGGGACACTGGGCGCCGGGGTGACCTCGACATGACGCCCGATGAGCGAGGACTCGATCCGGCCCACGCCGTCGATCGAGGCGTCCCGCAGCACGATCGAGAACTCCAACTCGCTGTCGGTGATACGGCAGTTCTCCGCGATGGAGGTGAAGGGGCCGACGTAGGAGTCCGCGACGACCGTGCCGGAGCCGACGACGGCGGGGCCGACGATACGGGAGTTGACGATGCGCGCCCCCTCCTCGACGACGACCCGGCCGACGGTCTCCGAGGCGTCGTCGACGTCGCCGTCTATGCGGCGCGCGAGGCCCTCCAGGACGGTCCGGTTCACCTCCAGCATGTCGGCGACGTTCCCGGTGTCCTTCCAGTAGCCCTTGATGACCGTGCAGCGCACGTCGGCGCGGGCGTCGATCAGGTGCTGGATGGCGTGGGTGATCTCCAACTCGCCGCGCCAGGACGGTGTGACGGCGCGGACCGCGTCGTGGATCGCGGGCGTGAACAGGTAGACGCCGACCAGGGCGAGGTCGCTCTTGGGGTGCCGGGGTTTCTCCTCCAGGCCGATGACCTGGCCGCGGTCGTCGAGTTCGGCGACGCCGAAGGAGCGCGGGTCCTGGACGCGGGTGAGCAGGATCTGGGCGTCGGGGCGGTTGCCGCGGAACTCCTCGACGAGTTCGGTGATTCCGCCGACGATGAAGTTGTCGCCGAGGTACATCACGAAGTCGTCGTCGCCGAGGTAGTCGCGGGCGAGGAGGACGGCGTGGGCCAGCCCCAGCGGGCGTTCCTGGGGTATGTAGGTGATCTCCAGGCCGAACTTGGTGCCGTCGCCGACGGCGTCCTGGATCTCCGCGGCGGTGTCACCGACGATGAGGCCGACGTCGGTGATGCCGGCCGACGCGATGGATTCCAGCCCGTAGAAAAGCACGGCCTTGTTCGCCACCGGCACGAGCTGTTTGGCCGAAGTGTGCGTGATCGGCCTCAAGCGCGTACCGGCGCCACCGGACAGCACGAGAGCCTTCATCTGCTTCACCTTAGCCCGGATCTGGCCGATTTGAGCGTGCCGGGTTTGGCTTGTTCGTAACTTCTCTGCCGCCGGGCGTTCACCGGAGCCGGCCTCAACCGCCCAGCGCGAGCTCGCTCCACACCTGTTTTCCGCCGCTGACCGGCACCGTTCCCCAGACCGCCGACAGGGCCTCGACCAGGAGGATGCCGCGGCCGCCGGTGGCCTCCCAGCTGATGCTGGTCGGCTTGACCGGGGTGCGCGGTGAGGAGTCGGCGACGGCGACGCGCAGCCGGTTGTTGACGAGGGTGAGGTCGAGGCGCACCCGGCCGTCGGTGTGCACCAGGGCGTTGGTGACGAGTTCGCAGACGACGAGCAGCACGGCGTCCTGGTCCTTGGGCGGCACACCCCAGGCGCGCAGGGTGCGCCGGCTGAAGCGGCGGGCGTGGCCGACGGCCTGCGGGACACGCCAGACCGTCCAGCTCTCGCGCAGCGGGCGTACGGCCATGCCGTCGTAGCGCATCAGGAGCAGGGCGATGTCGTCGCTGCGGCGCGCGCCCACGAGCAGGGCGTCGGCGACGAGGCCGAGGTGGGCGGGGTCGGAGCGGGCGAGTCCGTGGGCGAGCCGGTCCATGCCCGCGTCGATGTCGGCCTCGGCGGACTCGACGAGACCGTCGGTGGTGAGGGCGACCACCGTGCCGGGCTGGAGCCGCAGCGGGCTCATCGGGAAGTCGGCCTGCCGCAGCACGCCGAGCGGCGGTCCACCCTCCGCCTCCGCGATCTGAGTGCCGCCGTCCGGATGGCGCAGCACCGGCGGGAGGTGTCCGGCGCGCACGCACCAGGCGGCGCCCTCCTCCAGGTCGACGTCGACGTAGCAGCAGGTGGCGAAGAGGTCGGTCTCCAGGTCCATCAGGAGGCGGTTGGCGTGGTGGACGACGACGTCCGGCGGGTGCCCCTC
The DNA here is from genome assembly GCF_040612485.1 of Streptomyces sp. NPDC006385. Taxonomy (NCBI): domain Bacteria; kingdom Bacillati; phylum Actinomycetota; class Actinomycetes; order Kitasatosporales; family Streptomycetaceae; genus Streptomyces; species Streptomyces sp. NPDC006385. The sequence continues at coordinate 114,914 of NZ_JBEXQG010000019.1, read as the reverse complement.
GGCGGCGTAGGCGCGCAGGGCGGTGCGCATCTGGCCCATGAGGGTGGCGGCGGCCGCGCTGTGGCCCTGGACGTCGCCGATGACGAGGGCCACGTGGTTGTCGGGCAGCGGGATCACGTCGTACCAGTCGCCGCCGACCTCCAGTCCTGCCGTGGTCGGCAGGTAGCGGGCGACGGCCTCCGCGCCGGGCAACCGGGGCAGGCGGCGGGGCAGGAGCTGGCGCTGGAGCATGCCGACGAGTTCGTGCTCGGCGTCGAAGGCGTGGGCGCGCAGCAGGGCTTGGCCGGCGAGACCGGCGGAGGCGGTGAGCAGGGCGCGTTCGTCGGGACCGAACTCGTGCGGGGTGTCCCAGCCGATCAGGCAGGCGCCGGCCATGCGGCCCCCGGCGGGCAGCGGCAGGACGGCCAGGCCGCCGGGGCCGACGTCGGCGAGGGCGGGCTCCAGCGGGGTGCCGGCGGGCCAGATCTGCGCCCGCCCCTCGCGCAGGGCGGCGGCGAGGGTGGGCATGGCACGCACGGGGGCGTCGGGCCACTCGGTGCGCCACTCCTGGCGCCACACCTGCGGCCAGGACTCGGGTTCGGGCGGGTCGAGGACGGTGACGACGAGACGGTCGTTCTCCAGCTCGGCGAGCGCGATCCGGTCGGCCCGCAGCGGTTTGCGCAGAGCGGTGACCACGGCGTGGCTGACGTCCCGGACGGTGCCGGCGGTGGCGAGGGCGGCGGCGAGGCGCTGGACGCGGGCCACGTCGGTGACCTCGGCGCGCAGGGTGGAGGCGTCGGCGACGGTACCGAGGAGACGGGCCGGCAGGCCCTCGCCGCCGGGCAGGAGGCGGCCGCGCAGCCGGAGCCACCGGGGCGGGCCGGCGGGCTGGAGCACCCGGAACTCCAGCTCGCGGTCGCCGATGGACATGTGGTCGGCCTCGACGACGGACATCAGCGACGGCAGGTCCTCCGGGACGGTCAGGCCCAGCAGGGTCTCGACCTTGCCGTCGAACCCGTCCGGGCCGAGGCCGAACAGGGCCAGGATGTCGTCGCCCACGTCGACGCGGCCGGTGTCCATGGCGAGGCTGAACGCGTTGGCCGGCAGCTCGCCGGCCTCGACGGCCGCGGGCCACGTGGGAAAGGCGACGGCGTCGGCGATCAGCTGCAGGCACGCGCGGTCGTCGGCGTCGAAGCCGCCGGGCCTCTCGCTCACGGCCAGCAGGCAGCCGCCGCCGTCGTCGCCGTGGGCGGGGAGGGCGGCCAGGTGGAAGTCCGGCGACGGTGTCCGCCGCGACTCCGCCGTGCCGGCGAGCTCCTGCGGGGCACGCCACACCGGGCGGCCGGTGCGATGGGCGTCGGCGATCGGGGACCGCCCGGTCGGGGCGTAGCCGTCGCGCAGCCCGTACATGGTCCGGGGCACGCCGACGGACTCGATCAGGCACAGCAGCTCGCCGTCCTCGCTCGGTGCGTACACGGCGGCGAAGGAGGCTCCCCCGAAGACGAGCGCCTGTTCGAGGACGCGGCGCAGCCGCTCGGGTGAGTCCGTCTCGACGGCAAGCGCCTTCAGGGCACCTTCGGCACGCACACTCCTCGTCCTGCGTCGCGCGGCGCCCTCAGTGACCACGTCCGCCATTACAGCGCTTGTGAGCCACCTACGCAGCCCCTGTGACCGTTCGATGAAGTGGTGACGAGGGCGGTGCTCGAAACCCTCCGAACAGTTCTTGACGCATGCGTTCCGCACGGCGATCTCGTGACAGCCATGACTGTCCATGCCCGCCGCCCCACTGGAAGTCTCGGCTGCGGACGACGGAGGGGGACGCATGGACAAGCGGTACGAGGTGTACGCGCTCGCCGACAGGCACTTCTACGAGACGCCTGAACGCATGTCCCAGGCGGCCCGGGGCCCCGCGCTCTACGAGACGGCTTGGCGCGAGGTGCCGGAGGGCTGGGACGCGGCGCGGATCGGCGACTGGCTGGCGCTCACGCCGCTCGGCGCGGACGGGGCGCGCGTGTCCGGCCCGGCCCAGGGCTGGAAGATCCACGCCTCGGCCACCCGGGCGAACGCCGAGCGGATCGCGGCGATCGTGTGGGACTACTGCGTGCCGCGGCGGATCCCGTTCAAGTTCGTGCCGGGCCCGCATCTGCTGCATCTGCGCAACACCAAGTACGCCGCCCGTGACACCAGCGGCAAGTTCGTCACCGTCTACCCCGCCGACGAGGAGCAGCTGCACAGGGTGCTGCGCGAGCTCGGCGGGCTCCTGGAGGGCTTCGAGGGGCCGTACATCCTGACCGATCTGCGGTGGTACGACGGTCCGCTCTACGTCCGCTACGGCGCGTTCGCGCGCACCTTCGTCGTCGACGAGCGCGGCTCGCTCGTGCCGGCGGTGCTGGACGGCGAGGGGAGGCGGGTGCCGGACCGGCGGGCGCCATCCTTCCAGGTGCCGGAGTGGGTGACGCTGCCGGCCTTCCTGGAGCCGCATCTGGCGGCACGCAACACGACGACGGTGGGCGAACTGCCGTACCGCATCGAGAAGGCGCTGCACTTCTCCAACGGCGGCGGGGTGTACGCGGGCACCGACACCCGGGACGGACGGCGGGTCGTGCTGAAGGAGGGCAGGCCGCACGCGGGGCTGGCCGCCGACGGGGCGGACGCGATCGCGCGTCTGGAGCGGGAGCGGGCCGCTCTGGAGCAGGTGGCCGGGACGGGGGTGGTGCCCGAGGTGCGGGACTGGTTCACGCTCGGCGACCACCGGTTCCTCGTCATGGACTTCGTTCAGGGGCGCCCGCTGAACTCGTTCTTCGCCGAGCGGCATCCGCTGCTCACCCCGGACCCCGACCCGAAGGCGGTGGCCGACTACACGGCGTGGGCGGTACGCGTTCACGGGGCGGTCGAGCGGGCGGTGGAGGCGGTGCACGCGCGCGGGATCGTCTTCAACGACCTGCACGTCTTCAACATCATGGTCGCGCCCGACGAGGAGTCGGTGGTCCTGCTGGACTTCGAGGCGGCGGCGCCGGTCTCCGAACAGGGCCGGCAGGTGGTCGCCCATCCCGGCTTCTTCGCCCCGCCGGACCGCAAGGGCGTCGACGTCGACCGCTATGCGCTGGCCTGCCTCCGGCTCGCCCTGTTCCTGCCCGTCACCACGCTGTTCGTGGTCGACCGGGGCAAGGCGGCCCACCTCGCCGAGGTGATCTCCCGCCAGTTCCCGGACGTGCCCCGCGAGTTCCTGGACGAGGCCGTCACCGAGATCACCCGCGGCACGACCGCGCCGGCACCGTCGTTCGTGGAGCCCGCGGACTGGCCGTACAGCCGCGACTCCATGGTCAAGGCGCTCCTGGCCTCGGCGACTCCGGAGCGGGACGACCGGCTTTTCCCCGGCGACATCACGCAGTTCTCCGACGGTGGCGGCCTCGGCCTCGCGCACGGTGCGGCGGGGGTGCTGTACGCGTTGGACGCGGTCGGCGCCGAACGGTACGAGGAGGGCGAGCGCTGGCTGCTGGCGCGGACCGCGCCACCGCCGACGGGCACGCCGCTGGGGCTGTACGACGGTCTCGCGGGCGTCGCCCACGTCCTGGACCGGCTCGGCCACCGGCAGCGCGCCCTGGACCTGGTCGCGCGGATCCTCGGGGAGCGGTGGCGGAACCTCTCCTCCGACCTGCACGGCGGGCTGGCCGGACTCGGCCTGGTGCTCGGCGAGTTGGCGCACGCGACCGGTGAGGCGGAGCTGCGGGAGCGTGCCGCCGAGGTCGCCGACATCCTCGTACGACGACTCGCGCAGCCGCTGCCGGACTCCCCCCGGCGACGCCGGGCCGGACTGCTGCGCGGTGCGAGCGGTCCCGCGCTGTTCCTGCTGCGGCAGTACGAACGGACCGGTGAACCGGGGCTGTTGGATGCCGCCGGGGTGGCGTTGCGCCGGGACCTGGAGTGCTGCGTGACGCACCCGAGCGGCTCGCTGGAGGTCGACGAGGGCTGGCGGACGCTGCCGTACCTCGGCGACGGGAGCGCCGGGATCGGGATGGTCCTGGACGACTACCTCCGCCTCGCTCGTGCCGCCGACGCGGACGGGGAGCTGGAGCGGGCCCGCGCCGGGATCCTGACCGCCGCCACCAGCCGCTTCTATGTGCAACCCGGCCTCTTCCAGGGGCGTGCCGGGATGATCCTGCACCTCGCCCGCACGGACACGCCGGGAGCGACCGGCGAGCGGCTCGCCGAGCAGATCGCCGGGCTCGGCTGGTTCGCGATGGACTACCAGGGCCAACTGGCCTTCCCGGGTCACCAGATGATGCGTCTGTCGATGGACCTGGGCACCGGAACGGCAGGATGCCTGCTCGCGCTGGGAGCGGCCCACGCGGCCCCCGGCGACCCGGCCACCGCACACCTGCCGTTCCTGCCGCCGCTCGGGCGGCCCTCACCACGCGGCTGCGCACTGTGACGGAGCCGTGACACCACCCCGTCCCCACGGGCGGACGACACCGATGAGGAAGGAAGACGACATGGCACTTCTCGACCTGCAGGCGATGGAGTCCGAGGAGCACACCGGCGGCGGCGGCGCGAGCACCCTCAGCCTGCTGTCCTGTGTCAGCGCGGCGAGCCTCACGCTCTGTCTCTGACGAGCACCGTGTGCCCATGGCTCCGGGCGGTCCGCTTCCCGCGAGGGAGTGGCCGTCCGGGGCCCGCGCGCACCGAGGGTGAGGCCGCCGCCGTATGACACAAGCCGTCAGGACGCTCCCCGGGCCGCTCGGTCCGACTCCCGCTCGCTGTCTGCTCCTGTGCCTGGTGAGCACGGCCGCGACCGGCGTCGGCCTGCTGCTGCCCGCCGCTCTGGGACACACCCTGGACCTGTTGCTGGCGCGGACTCCGGCGACGCGCTGGGTGGTGTACTGCACCGCGATCGTCCTCCTGCTCGCCCTGTTCGACGCCTGCGAGACCGTGCTGGGCGGCACCGTCGACGCCCGGACCACCGCTTGGCTGCGCCGCCGTCTGACCGGCCATGTCCTGGCCGTCGGCCCGCGCGCCGCCGCCCGCTTCGGGCCCGGAGACCTCGTCGCCCGCCTCGTCGGCAACGCCGCCCAGGCCGGCATCGCACCCACCGCCCGCGCCGCTGTGCTCGCCGCGCTCGCCGGACCCGTCGGCGGCATGGTGGCCCTCGCGCTGATCGACCCGTGGCTCGCGGCCGTCCTGCTGGCCGGAGCACCCGTGCTGGTGCTGCTGCTGCGCGCGTTCGCCCACGACACCAGGGAGTGCGTCACGCACTACCAGGAGGCGCAGGGGCGGATCGCGCAGGCACTCTCGGAAGCCGTCCGCGGCCACCGCACCATCGAGGCGGCGGGCACGGCCGAGCGGGAGACGGCACGGATCCTGCGGCCCCTGCCGGAACTGTCCCGGGCCGGGCACCGCATGTGGCGAGTGCAGGGCCGGGCCGCGGGCCGGTCGGTGGCCGTGGCCCCGCTGCTCCAACTCGGCGTCGTCGCCGTGGCCGGAGTCCTGCTCGCCCGGCACCGGCTGACGGTGGGTGAGGTGCTCGCGGCCTCCCGGTACGCGGTCCTCGCCACCGGGGTCGGTGTCCTGGTCGGACACCTCGCCGGCCTGGCCCGGGCCCGCGCGGCCACGGGGCGCCTGCACGAGGTGCTCGCGGAGCCGGCGCCCGCTCACGGCGAGCGGGATCTTCCCCCTGGGCCGGGCCGGCTGGAACTGCGCGGTGTGACCGCCGTACGTGGCGGGCGTGCCGTGCTCGACGGGGTCGACCTCGTGGTGCCCGGCGGGACGACACTGGCCGTCGTGGGCCGGTCGGGCGCGGGCAAGTCGCTGCTCGCCGCGGTCGCCGGGCGGCTGGCCGAGCCGGACGCCGGCGAGGTGCTGCTCGACGGGGTGCCGTTGCGTGAACTCACCCACGACGCGCTGCGCCGGGCCGTCTCGTACGCCTTCGAGCGCCCCGCCCTGCTCGGCGGCACGGTCGAGGAGGAGATCGGCCTCGCCCTGTCGTCCCCCTCCCCCGCCCGCGTCCGGGAGGCGGCCCGCACGGCCCACGCGCACGAGTTCGTGCGCCGCCTCCCCCACGGGTACGCCACCGCGGTCGCCGACGCCCCGTGCTCCGGCGGTGAGTCCCAACGCCTCGGTCTGGCCCGGGCGTTCGCGCACGGCGGGCGGCTGCTGATCCTCGACGACGCCCTCTCCAGCCTCGACACGGTGACCGAGGCCCGCATCACCGCGGCCCTCGTGCACGACGGTCCGCACGGCGGCACCCGGCTCCTGATCGCCCACCGCGCCGCGACGGCCGCCCGCGCGGACGCGGTGGCCTGGCTGGACGGGGGCCGGGTTCGGGCGGTGGGACCGCACGAGGAGCTCTGCGGGGTCCCGGAGTACCGGGCGGTGTTCGCGGACGGGGAGCGGCCATGACCGAGGCCGTCCACCGTCGTGGTCTGCGTTTCCTCCGGGATCGGTGGCGGGTCCTGGTGCGCCTGGCCGGCTGGTCGGTGCTGGAGACCGGGCAGACCTTCCTCACCGGGTACGCGCTCGCCCAGTCCCTGGACGAGGGGTTTCTGACCGGACGGCCCGGGACCGGGCTGGCCTGGCTCGCGGTGGCCGGACTCGGTGTCCTGGTCGGGGCGTACGGCACCGCGCGGGTGTACGGCGCGGTCGCCGCGTTGGCCGAGCCGCTGCGGGACCGGCTGGTCACGCGGGTCGTCGCGCGGGGCGTGCGGGAGGCGGACGCCGGGGCGCTGTCCGGGCTGACCCAGCAGGTCGAGATCGCGCGGGACACCTTCGCCGGGCTGGTGATGGTGTCACGTTCGTTCGTGTTCACCGCGGCCGGCGCCGTCGTGGGGCTCGTGTCGCTCGATCCGCTGCTCCTGCTGGTCGTCGGGCCGCCGCTCGCCGCCGGTCTGGGCCTGTTCGCGGCGACGCTGCGACCGCTGGCCCGCCGCCAGGAGGCGTTCCTCGTCGCCGACGAGGCGCTGGCCGACGGTCTCGCCGCCGTCTGTCCGGGGCTGCGGGACATCACGGCGGCCGGTGCGGAGGAGCGGGTCGCGGCCGTCACGCGGCGCCAGGTCGACGCCGAGCGGCGGGCCGCCTGCTCCCTCGCCCGCTGGGGCGTCCTGCGCGTGGCCTCGCTCGCGCTCGGCGGACGGCTCCCCATCGTGCTGCTCCTGCTCTGCGCACCCTGGCTCCTCGCCCACGGCGTCACCCCCGGCGCACTGGTCGGCGCCCTCGCCTACGTCACCCAGTCCCTCCTCCCGGCCCTGCGCAACCTGATCCACGGCTTGGGCACGAGCGGCTCCCGACTGGCGGTGGTACTCCGCCGACTGACCCGCGAACCCTCCGCTGACGCCGCACTCCGCACCGACGAGGCCCCCTGCGGAACGGGACGACCAACCACTGGGCGGACAAACCGCGAGCCCTCCCCCCGGGCCGGACTCTGTATCAGCGAAGCCCTCTCCGAGGCCCAACGGCCTAACGGCGAAGCCCGCTCCGAGCCTGGACCGCCAACCCACGGCCCCTCCACCGAGGCTGCGCGGCCAACCCACGGCCCCTCCACCGAGGCCGGACGCACAACCCTCGACCGACCCGCCGGGGCCGGTGCCGCTGCTCCTAGGCCGGAGCCCTCCACCCGCCCCATCGGCGCCCGCACCCCCACCGCACGCCCCGCCCACCCGGCCACAGCGCCCTCCGCCCCACCCGCCCTCTCCCTCGCCTCCGTCACCTTCGCCTACGGCCCCGCCGCGGCCCCGGTCATCGAGGAGCTGGACCTCACCGTCCCACCCGGCGCCCATCTGGCCGTCGTGGGTGCGAGCGGCATCGGGAAGTCCACGCTCACCTCGCTGATCGCCGGGTTGGTGGAGCCGGCACGCGGAACCGTCCGGCTCGGTGGTCACCCGGTGCCCGGGCCGGAGGCCGCCGCGCTGCGGGTGCTCATCCCGCAGGAGGCGTACGTGTTCACCGGCACGCTCGCCGAGAACCTCGGACATCTGCGGCCGGACCCCGTGCCCGAGGCGGAGCTGCTCGCCGCGGCCGATGCCGTGGGGCTCCTTCCGTTGCTCGAAGCGCTCGGCGGGCCCGGCGCGACGGTGGACCCGGCGGCGCTCTGCGCGGGCGAGCGGCAACTCGTCGCCCTGACCCGGGCCTATCTGTCACGCGCACCGCTCGCCCTGCTCGACGAGGCGACCTGCCACCTGGACGCGCGGGCCGAGGAACGTGCGGAGCGGGCCTTCGCCGACCGGCCCGGCGGCACCCTGGTCGTCGTCGCGCACCGCATCAGTTCGGCCCGCCGCGCCGACCACGTGCTGGTCATGGACGGCCCCCGCACGGCGTACGGCACACACGACGAGCTCCTGTGCCGCTCGACCGCCTACCGCGATCTCGTGGGCGGCTGGTCACCCGTGCCGTCACAGCCAGCCCTCGCCCTGGGAGATCCGGATCGCGTCGATGCGGTTGCGGGCACCGGTCTTTCGGGTGATGGCGGCCATGTAGTTGCGCACGGTCCCGTGGGACAGATGCAGGTTCCCCGCGATCTCCGCCACCGAGGCTCCCTCGGCGGCGAGGGATAACACGCTCAGCTCCCGCCCGGTCAGCGGCATTTCGGCGGCCTTGAGGAAGCCGAAGCCCAGCGAGTCATCGACGAAACGTTTCCCTTCGGCGACGTGCCGGATCCCGCGCACGAGGCTCTCGGGCGAGCCCTCCTTGTCCACGTAGCCGAGCGCCCCCGCCTCGGCGGCCCGCTTCAGCAGCCCCGGCCGGTTCGCGCCGGCGAGCACGAGGAGCCGCGGCGGTGTCCGGCCCGCCTCGCGTGCGCACAGGTCGCCCAGCGGCGGGATGCCGTAGGCGTCCGAGCAGTCGAGGTCGGCCGCGCAGACGTCCGGCCGCACGGACCGCAGACGTACGGACGCACTCCGCCACGAGGCGTCGTACACCCCGAGGTCCGGTTCCCGGCGCAGCCACTGCGCCAGCACCGATCTGACCAGACACGCGTCATGCACCAGAAGCACCCGGATCACTGCTCGTCCCTTCGGCTCGCCGTACACCGGTTCCGTGGTCACAAACGCGTGCCCCATTCTTCGCGTGCCGCACCGCCACCGGGCGCGAAGAACCGGCCATCAGGGTGCGCGGGGGCGCACACGCGGCGCCCGTACGCGGCCACGCGCTTCGAGTCCGGAGGCATGGCCCTGGGCCGAAGGGGTATGCGGCGCACTCGCCAGGACGCGGGTACCCGTGCGCCGCGCGCGGGCCCGCGCCCGTGCCGGCGTCCGTGCCCCTGGGCGCTCGCCGTGCGCGAAGGGCCGTTACGGGGGAGATTTGAGCCCTGGGGGCCCGCTGCCGTGTCAGCGGCTCGGGTCGCCACCGGGGCGCGCCCGGTGCGAGGAGGTGGTCGGCGTGTCCGAAGGGCAGACGTCCGCCCAGGCGCCGGCGGCCGCGAGAACGCGGGTCGGCCGGCCGCTGCTGTCGCTGGCGCTGGCGTCGATCATGGACGAGGTGCACGCGCACTCCGGTGCCGTGTACCTGCTGGCCGCCGACGAGCCCGTACTGGAGATGGCGGTGATGGCGGGGCTGCCCCGGGCGTTCGCGGCGCCGTGGGAGCGAGTCGGGTTGAGCGCGCCGATCCCGGTCGCCGAGGCGGTGCGGGAGCGGCGGCTCGTCTGGGTCCGGGGCGAGGAGGACATGGCGGCCCGGTATCCGCGTATCGCCGTCGTGCTGCCCTATTCGTTCGCGCTGGCCGCGCTGCCCGTGGCCACCGAGACCACCGCGTACGGCGCGATCTTCGTGACCTGGCCCGGCTCGCATCCCCCGGAGCTGTCGGAGCGGGACCAGGAGCATCTGACCGCCGCCTGCCGGCGGCTCGCGGTGCGGCTGGAGCGCGCCATGGAGGACAGCCGCCCGCCGCTGCCCGAACCCGACCTGATCGCCGGACCGGCGTTCAGCGGCTCGGCCGGCACGCTCGGCACGGTGGAGGCGGCACGGATGGTGTCGCGGCTGCCGTACGGACTGTGCTCGCTCGATCTGCACGGCCGGGTCAGCTTCGCCAACCCGGCGGCGGCCGAGCTGATCGGTGTCCCCGTCAACCGGCTGCTCGGCAACCAGCTGTGGGCCGTGGTGCCCTGGCTCAACGACCCCGTGTACGAGGACCGCTACCGGGCCGCGCTGATGAGCCAGCAGACCACGTCGTTCGTGGCGCTGCGGCCGCCCGGCGACTGGCTGTCGTTCCGCATGTACCCGAGCACGACCGGCCTGAGCGTGCGCATCAGCAGGGCCCGCGCGGTGGCCGAGATGGGCCGGGGCGGGCCGCTGCCCGGGGAGGCGCCGGCCCGGCTGGTGACCATCTCCCAGGTGCTGAGCCTGGCCGGCGCGCTCACCGAGGCGGCGGGCGTGCAGGACGTGGTGCAGCTGGTCGCGGACCAGATCGCGCCGGCCGTCGGCAGTCAGGCCCTGGTCCTGCTGGGTTCGCGGGCGGGCCGGCTGCATGTGCTCGGGCACCGCGGCTATCCGGATCCGCAGCTCGTGGAGCGGTTCGACGGCATGCCGCTGACCGAGCAGACCCCGGGCACCCACGCCCTCACCACCGGTGTGCCCGCGTTCTTCGACTCCCGGCAGGAACTGGAGCGGCTGTATCCGGCGCGGCACGCGACGCCTGACGGTTTCGCGGCCTGGGCGTATCTGCCGCTGATCGCCTCCGGCCGGCCGGTCGGCACCTGTGTGCTCGCCTACGCCGAGCCGCATCCGTTCCCGGCGGACGAACGGGCGGTCCTGACCAGCCTGGGCGGGCTCATCGCGCAGGCGCTGGAGCGGGCCCAGCTCTACGACGCCAAGCACCAGCTCGCGCACGGCCTCCAAGCCGCCCTGCTCCCCCACTCCCTGCCGCCGCTGCCCGGCGTCGACGCGGCCGCGCGCTATCTGCCCGCCACGCAGGGCATGGAGATCGGCGGCGACTTCTACGACCTGGTGCCGACGGAGCGGGGCCAGACGGCGGCGGTGATCGGGGACGTGCAGGGCCACAACGTCACCGCGGCCGGCCTGATGGGCCAGATCCGCACCGCCGTACGGGCGTACACGACCGTCGGCCAGGCGCCCGCGGACGTCATGCGCAGCACCAACCGGCTGCTGCTCGATCTCGGCGCCGACCTGTTCGCGAGCTGCCTGTACCTGCGCCTCGACCCGGAGCACGGGCGAGCGGTGATGGCCCGTGCCGGGCATCCGCCGCCGCTGCTGAGGCGGCCGGACGGACGGGTGCGGGTGCTCGACCTCGCGGGCGGCCCGCTGCTCGGGATCGACGGCTCGCCCACCTATCCGACGACGGAGGTCGAGCTCACGCCCGGCTGTGTGCTCGTCCTCTACACCGACGGCCTGATCGAGTCCCCGGGCGTCGACATCGAGGACGCCCTCGCCGATCTCGGCCAGGTGCTCACCGAGGCCGGCGACCGGCCCTTGGACGAGCTGGCCGACCTCCTCGTCCAGCACAGCGCCTCGGTACGGGAACGGGTCGACGACGTGGCGCTGCTGTTGTTGCGGGCGCGGGGGTGAGGGACCCGCAACACGGGAGGTCCGGCCCTCCCGCCGGAGGGCCGGACCACGCGGGTACTCGGGACGGTGCCGGTGTCAGTTCACGCCGACTCCGTTGCCGACGATCTCGCCGAGGCCGTTGCCCGTGCCGTCGGCGTTGCCGCCGCCGACCTCTTCACCGGCCTCCTGACCGGCTCCGGCCTCCTGACCGGCACCGCCTTCCTCACCGGCTCCGGCCTCTTCACCGGCACCGGCCTGTCCGCCGCCGGCCTCTTCACCGGCTCCAGCTCCCTCACCGGCACCCGCGCCGCCCCCGACGCCGCCGCCGGCGCCGCCGCCGAGGGTCGCGCCGACCGCCTCCAGGGCGGTGGTCACCGGCTGGAAGAAGGTCTCGCCGCCGACCGTGCAGTCACCGCTGCCGCCGGAGGTCAGGCCGATCGCCAGGCCGTCCTGGGTGAACAGCGAGCCGCCGCTGTCGCCGGGTTCGGCACAGACGTTCGTCTGGATGAGCCCGGTGACCGTGCCCTCCGGGTAGTTCACGGTGGCGTCGAGCCCCGTGACCTGACCGTCGTTCAGTCCGGTGGTGCTGCCCATCCGGAAGACCTGGAGGCCGACCTCGGCGTCCGCGGCCTGGCTGATCGGGACGGTCTGGTCGCCGACGTTGACCTCGCTCGGGGCCTGGGTCGCCGGGTCGTCGTACTTCACGAGCGCGAAGTCGCCGGCGCCGGGGAAGGTGGACTGGTCGACGGTGGCGATCGGCTGGCCGCCCTCGGTGTCCGACCACTCGTTGCCGCCGAGCGTGCAGTGGCCCGCGGTCAGGAAGGCGGGAGAGCCGTCGCCCGCGGTGACGTTGAAGCCGGCCGAGCAGCGGGAGCCACCGGCGAAGATGGCGTCGCCGCCGGAGAGGAACGTCTTGAAGGTGCCGGCCGACTTCTTGATGGTCGCCATGCCCGAGCCGAGGCTCTCGACGGTCGACTCCAGCTGGTCCCAGTTGTCGCCGGTGACCGTGCTGTCGGCGGTGACGAGGATCTTGTTCGTTCTGGGGTCGACGGCCCAGGCGGTGCCCGGGATGGTCGCCTCGGACTTCAGGGTCTGCGCGCCGGCGTCGAGCTCGGCCAGGCTGTTGGCGACCTCGCGCACCTTCGCGCCGGCCTTCTTCGCCTGGACGATGACGTTGTTGTTGTCGCCGGGGATGACGTTGACGACGAGCTGCCGGCTCTCGGCGTCGTAGTAGGAACCGGCGAAGGCGTCGCCGAGCATGCCCGCGAGCTGCGAGGCGAGATCCGAGGCGTCCGCCGCCTTCAGGGTCTTGGGGGCGGCGGCGTCCTGCGCCGCGCCGTCCTGCGACGCGTTGGCGTTCGGCAGCAGGATCGCGGCCGCTCCGAGCGCCACCACGCTGCCCGCTGCTATCGCGGCCTTGCGCTTCGGAATTCGCTTGTGACTCAAACTTCTCGACCTCCTGGGGGGACGGGGTCTGTGCCGCCTGTGTGCGGCAGCTGTTCGGGGCGCCTGGTTGGCAGTGGGTACGCACGGGTCGCACGGGGCGTTCAATTCCGTTCGCGCGTGCCTGACTCGGGACACCGAATCGGCCAAGGACCGCGCCGCAGGGACCGGCGGCGGGAACAATCCCCCATATGACGATGACCACCGCCGAAGCCGACAAGATCCTCTCCGCCAACTTCGCCCCCTGGGTGCTCGCCCTCGGCCTGTCCGTCGAGGCCGTGGCGGATCACCGCGCGATCCTGCGTCTGCCCTGGTCGGACGGGCTGGCCCGGGAGGGCGGCGCACTGTCGGGGCAGGCGCTGATGGCCGCCGCCGACACGGCCACCGTGATCGCCGTGTCGGCGGCGCGCGGGGCGTACGGGCCGATGACGACGGTGCAGCAGTCGACGTCGTTCCAGCGCGCGGTGACCGGTTCGGATGTCCTGATCGAAGCGGTCGTCACCAAGCTGGGCCGCCGTATGGCGTTCGCCGACATCACGATGACCGACGAGGGATCGGGGGACATCGCGGCCCGAGCGAACACGGTGTACGCACTTCTGGGCTGACACGGTCCGCCACCGATCAGTAACGGTCGGTTGTGAATGTCGAGCGGAATCCTGGCTTCAGCGAATCTGCACATTCAATACTCAGCGAAGTCACCGGGCGCCGCGGTTCTGCACAAGGGGCTACCGACGGTCACCCCCTTGAGGCGGGAGTGTCGGATTCGCCACCGCGGCACCCCGGAGCCCCCCGAGCAGATGCAACAGCGCGTTCGAGCCGATGCTGTGACGCATGTGAAGAAGTCTTCGGCAAGACGTGACCGCGTCTGCACGGATGCCTGTATCCGTGATCCAAGTGCCCTGGTGAGGCCGCTGGTTGATTGGAAGCCCGCACCCGCAGCGTGCTTTGATCCATCGCACCGCGGGGGCCGCGAACGGTTTTCCGGAAACGGGCGCCGGGCGCCCGCGGTCGCGGCCGTCATCTGTCCCCAGAGGGGGCCGCTCCCCCTTGTGAAATATCCATTAGGAAGGGAAGTTCCATCATGAACTCCACCCCCCAGGTTGAGACCGTCGAGATCTCCGACGCCGAGCTCGACAACGTCTCCGGCGGCCTGCAGGTCAACGCCGTGAACGGTGCCCTCGACGCTGTCAACGGCATCGCCCCGGTTTCCGGCCTGGTCAACACGGTCGTCGGCACCGTGGAGGGTGTCACCGGCCTGAACACCGCCCCGGTTCACGGCCTGGTCGCCGGTCTCTGATCGCGCCTTTGTAGCCGGTGAGTCCCGGAGCCGTTCCCCGGCTCCGGGGCTCTCGGGTGCCGTAAAACGAACCGGCACCACCGCAGCACGACCGGCCCACGCGAGCCGGTCTCCCGTCATCCTCAGGTGAGGGAAAGTTCCGTGCAGTTCCGCCAACAGGCCCTCGCCAAGCTCCAGTCACCGGAGGAGCTCGACCTTCCGGTGCGCTTCGCCCGCCCGCAGGGCTGGCTGGTCCTCTCCGTGACGGTGGTCGTGATGGCCGCCGCGTCCGTGTGGGCGATGACCGGCTCGGTCGCCTCCACGGTCGGCGCGCCCGCCATCCTCACCCACGGCCAGGGCAGCTACGTCCTGCAGAGCCCGGTCGCCGGCCAGGTCACCGCCGTCCTCGCCAAGCAGGGCGAGCGGCTCCCGCCGAACTCCCCGGTCCTGAAGGTCCGCACCGCCAAGGGCGACACGATCGTGCGCACGGTCGCCGCGGGCCGGGTCACCGCGCTCGCCGCCACGATCGGGCAGATCATCTCCACCGGCGCGAACGTCGCCGCCGTGGAGAAGGTCGCCCACAGCAAGGACCCGCTGTACGCCACGGTCTACGTCCCCGCCGAGAACGCGGCCTCCATCCCCGACGACGCCGCCGTGGACCTCACCGTCCAGTCGGTGCCCACCCAGGAGTACGGCGTCCTGCGCGGTCATGTGAAGTCCGTGGACCGCACGGCGCAGTCGGCGCAGCAGATCGCCGCGTACCTCGGGGACAACCAGCTGGGCGAGCAGTTCACCAAGGACGGCAGGCCGGTCGCCGTGCTGGTGAAGCTGGACAAGGAGTCGAGCACCAAGAGCGGTTACAAGTGGTCGTCCGCCGACGGGCCGCCGTTCTCCCTCACCTCCATGACCATGGCCGACGCCTCGATCCGGCTGGCCGACCAGCGTCCCGTCGATTGGCTGCTGCCGTGAGCACCGCACAGGAGACCCGCAGCAGGCGCCGCGCCGCCCCGCCGAAGCGCCCGGTCCCCACGGGCCGGGCGAAGACGGTCCGTACCCCCACCGTGCTCCAGATGGAGGCCGTGGAGTGCGGTGCCGCCTCCCTCGCGATGGTGCTCGGGCACTACGGCCGCCACGTCCCACTGGAGGAGCTACGCATCGCGTGCGGTGTCTCCCGGGACGGCTCACGCGCGAGCAATCTGCTGAAGGCGGCGCGCAGTTACGGCCTGACGGCCAAGGGCATGCAGATGGACACGGCCGCCCTCGCCGAGGTGAAGACGCCGGCCGTCCTGTTCTGGGAGTTCAACCACTACGTCGTCTACGACGGCATGGGCCGCCGCTTCGGCCGCCGGGGCGTGTACATCAACGACCCCGCCAAGGGCCGCCGCTTCGTGCCCATGGAGGACTTCGACGGCAGCTTCACCGGCGTCGTCCTCGTCATGGAACCCGGCGAGGGCTTCAGCAAGGGCGGCCGCAAGCCGGGCATCCTGGGCGCCATGCCGGCCCGGCTGCGCGGCACCGCGGGCACGATGCCCGCCGCCGTGCTGGCGAGCCTGCTCCTGGTGGTGGTCGGCGCGGCGGTGCCCGCGCTGAGCCGCACCTACATCGACATGTTCCTCATCGGCGGCCAGACCTCCCTGCTGGGCGTGCTGTTCGCGTCGATGGGCAGCTGCGTGCTGCTCACGGTGGTGCTGACCTGGCTGCAACAGGCGAACCTGCTGCGCGGCCGCATCATCTCCTCCACCCTGTCCAGCGCCCGCTTCCTGCGGCATCTGCTGCGGCTGCCGGTGACGTTCTTCTCCCAGCGCAGCCCGGCCGACCTGGTGCAGCGCCTCCAGTCGAACGACGCCGTGGCCGAGACCCTGGCCCGCGACCTCGCGGCGGCGGGCGTGGACGCGGTGGTCGTCGTCCTCTACGCGCTCCTCCTCTACACATACGACCCCCAGCTCACCTTCGTCGGCATCGGCGTCGCCCTGCTGAACGTCGTCGCCATGCGGGTCGTCATCCGCCTGCGCGCCACCCGCACGGCGAAGCTGCGCGCGGACAACGCCCGGCTCACGAACACCGCCTACACCGGGCTCCAGCTCATCGAGACGATGAAGGCGACCGGCGGCGAGGACGGCTACTTCCGCAAGTGGGCCGGACAGCACGCCACCACGCTGGAGGAGCAGCAGCGCCTCGGCGTGCCGAGCGCCTGGCTGGGCGTGGTCGCCCCCACGCTCGCCACGCTCAACAGCGCGCTCATCCTCTGGATCGGCGGCATGCGCGCGGTCGAGGGTGGCATATCCGTCGGCCTGCTGGTCGCCTTCCAGGCCCTGGTCACCCGCTTCACCGCCCCGATCACCCGCCTCAACGGCGTCGCGGGCCGCATACAGGACTTCGCCGCCGACGTGGCCCGCCTGAAGGACGTGGAGAACTTCGAGGCGGACCCGCTCTACGGACGCCCCGGCACCGGCGAGTCGACGCGCCGACTGCACGGCCACGTCGAGCTGCAGAACATCACCTTCGGCTACAGCCCGCTCGACAAGCCCCTGCTGACGGGTTTCGACCTGACGGTGGGACCCGGCCAGCAGGTGGCCCTGGTCGGCGGCTCCGGCAGCGGGAAGTCGACGGTCTCCCGGCTGATCTCGGGCCTGTACGCGCCCTGGGAGGGCGTCATCCGTATCGACGACCGGCGCATCGAGGACATCCCGCGCGGCGCGCTCGCCGCCTCCGTCTCCTTCGTCGACCAGGAGGTGTTCCTCTTCGAGGGCACGGTCCGCGACAACGTGGCGCTGTGGGACCCGTCGATCCCGGACGACGCCGTGGTGGACGCGTTGCGGGACGCGGCGCTGTACGACGTGGTGATGCGCCGCCCCGGCGGCATCCACAGCAAGGTCGAGCAGGACGGCCGCAACTTCTCCGGCGGGCAGCGCCAGCGCCTGGAGATCGCGCGGGCGCTGGTGCGCCGCCCCAGCATCCTGGTCCTCGACGAGGTGACCAGCGCCCTGGACGCCGAGACCGAGCTGGTCGTGATGGACAACCTGCGCAAGCGCGGCTGTGCCTGCGTGGTGATCGCGCACCGGCTCAGCACCGTGCGCGACAGCGACGAGATCGTCGTACTCCAGCACGGCACGATCGTCGAGCGCGGGCGGCACGAGGAGCTGGTGGCGCGCGGCGGCGCGTACGCGGCGCTGGTCAAGGAGCGGTGAGATGACCTCCGTCCACGAGGGTGACCTCGTTCTCGACGCGCTCGGGCAGATGGGCACGCGCATCGACTGCGCCGGCTTCAACCGCCTCGACCTCGAAGGACCGCAGGTGCTGTGGCTGGTCGCGTCCGGTGCCGTGGACCTGTTCGCGGTCGACGCCGGGCAGCAGGGCCACTGGCACCACCTCGGCCGGCTGGAGGCGGGCTCGCTGCTGCTCGGCCCGGTCGCCGGGCCCCAGCACACGCTGGTGGCACGCCCGCTGAGGGACTGCGTCGTGCACCGCATCGGGCTGCGCGAGCTCTACCAGCCCGCGCACACGCAGACCTGGTCCTACGACGAGTACGGCAACCCCCAGTACATCCCCCCGACGACGAGCCCGCTGGAGTACGCCCTCGCGCTCGGCGTCGGCCGCAGCCTCTCCATCCTCTTCCAGGCGCCGATGGCGACCGAGGGGGCGGCCGCCGAGGTGACCGACGACGACGTGTTCTGGATGCAGGTGCCGCCGGGGAGCGTGCAGTACGGATCGCTGTACGGCGCGGAGGCGGCCGCCGACCTGCTGATGGACCCGGCGGTCTGGCAGTCCATGGTCGACCAGCAGTACCGCCTGCTGACCACGCTGGACCGCTGGATCGAGCAGCTGGAGCGCACGCACGAGACGCGCACCGCGGCGGGCATCAAGGCCGGCGAGGCGGTGCGGGCCCAGGCCGACCAGACGCTGCTGGCGTCCATCGGCAAGCGGGGCGACAAGCGCACGACGGCCGCCGACGCGGACGCCGGCTACGCGGCCTGCAAGCTGGTCGCGCAGGCCGCCGGCATCACGCTGGCCGAGCCCGCGCAGAGCGGCACCGAGAGCGACCGGCTGGACCTGATCGAGCAGGTCGCCCTCGCCTCCCGCGTGCGCACCAGGGCCGTACGGCTGGACGGACGGTGGTGGCGGGACAACATCGGCCCGCTGGTCGGCCACCGGGCGCTGTCCGGTGCGCCGGTGGCGCTGCTGTGGCGGCGCGGTGGCTATGTGGCCGTCCATCCGTCGACCGGTCGTGAGACGCCGGTCGAGAAGGCCAACGCCGAGGAGTTCGAGCCGCGCGCGGTGATGTTCTACCGTCCGCTGCCCGACCGCGCGTTGAGCCCGCTGCGGCTGCTGCGGTTCACGATGCGGGGCACGGGAGGCGACCTCACCAACCTTCTGCTGAGCGGTCTGGTGACCGTGGCGATCGGCGCGCTGGTGCCGATCGCGACCGGCAAGGTGCTCGGCGAGTTCGTGCCGAAGGCACAGACCGAGCTGATCGTGCAGTTCTGCCTGGCCGTGATGATCAGCGGTGTGGTGGCCGCTGCGTTCATGCTGCTGCAGAACCTGACGATCCTGCGGCTGGAGGGCCGGATCGAGGCGACGCTCCAACCGGCCCTGTGGGACCGGTTGCTGCGGCTGCCCACGAAGTTCTTCACCCAGCGCTCGACCGGCGAACTGGCGAGCCAGGCCATGGGCATCAGCGCGATCCGCCGCCTGCTGGCCGGTGTCGGCCCCGTCGTCGCGCAGTCGGTGACGGTGGGCGTGATGAACCTGGCGCTGCTGCTCTGGTTCAGCGTGCCGATGGCGCTGGCGGCGATCGGCATGCTCGTCGTCATCGCGGCCGTCTTCCTGGGGCTGGGGTTGTGGCAGGTGCGCTGGCAGCGGCGGCTGGTGGTGCTGAGCAACAAGCTCAACAACCAGGCGTTCCAGACGCTGCGCGGTCTGCCGAAGCTGCGGGTCGCGGCGGCCGAGAACTACGCGTACGCGGCCTGGGCGGACCGGTTCGCGCGCAGCCGTGAGCTCCAGCAGAAGGTGGGGCGGATCAAGAACCTCACCACGGTGCTGGGCGCGGTGTATCTGCCGCTGTGCACCCTGCTGATGTTCATGCTGCTGGCGGGCCCCGCGCGCGGGTCGATGTCGGCGGCCGCGTTCCTCACCTTCAACACCTCGGTGACGATGCTGCTGACCTCGGTCACCCAGCTGACCGGCGCGTTCGTCTCGGCCGTGGCGGCGCTGCCGCTGTTCGAGGAGATCAAGCCGGTCCTGGAGGCCACACCCGAGGTGAGCAGGGCGAGCACCCGCCCGGGTCCGCTGACCGGGGCGATCGAGGCACGCCGGCTGTCCTTCCGTTACTCCGACGACGGTCCCCTCGTCCTCGACGACGTGTCCTTCGAGGTCCGGCCCGGCGAGTTCGTGGCGATCGTCGGCCCGAGCGGCTGCGGCAAGTCGACGCTGCTCAGGCTGCTGATCGGCTTCGACAAACCGGTCTCGGGCAGTGTGCTGTACGACGGCCAGGACCTGGCCGCGCTGGACCAGTCCGCCGTGCGGCGGCAGTGCGGGGTCGTGCTCCAGCACGCGCAGCCGTTCACCGGGTCCATCCTGGACGTCATCTGCGGTACGGAGCCGTACACGCCGGAGGAGGCGATGGCCGCGGCCGAGATGGCGGGCCTCGCCGAGGACATCAAGCGGATGCCGATGGGACTGCACACGATCGTCTCGGGCAGCGGCGCGATCTCCGGCGGCCAGCGTCAGCGCCTGATGATCGCCCAGGCGTTGATCCGCCGCCCGCGCATCCTGTTCTTCGACGAGGCGACCAGTGCCCTCGACAACGAGACGCAGCGCACGGTCATCGAGTCGACCAGGGCCCTCAACGCCACTCGCGTCGTCATCGCACACCGTCTGTCGACGGTGCTGGACGCCGACCGTGTGATCGTGATGGAGGACGGCAAGGTCGCCCAGCAGGGTCCGCCCGCACAGCTTCTCGCGGACACCGGCGGGCGGCTGCACGAGCTGGTGCGACGCCAGATGGCGTGACGGGTCAGGCGTCCAGGCCCGGAACGGGGGCGCCGGAGGGAACACCGGCCGCCACGTAGGCGTCGTAGAACTCCTTCCAGGGCGCGCTCGCCCCGGCGTGCGGCCCCTCGAAACGCGCCCCGCGCGCGTGTGCGTCCGGGGCGGCCAGGGCGGCCAGGCACACCTCCCGGCCCGCGCTGTTGCGGGCGGCGGTGTTCTCGGCGACGAGCACGTCGGGGAGCGTGAACCGGGTGCGCCCGTCCTCCGGGGCCGCCAGGTCGAAGTGCAGTTCGTCGCCGAAGTTCCGGTCGCCGCCGAACTTGATCGCGCCGCCGGGGCGCGAGCGGACGGCCGGGCGGCCGTCGTCCAGGGTCAGACAGGTGCCGGTGAGGTCGGCGGTCGTGGTGGATCAGTCCTTCGTGGTGAGCTCTCGGGGGTCGACCGGGGTGTCGTCGTCCGAGGTGTCGTCCGGCGTTTCGTCGAGGCGGCGGCCCAGGGCGTCCAGGCTGCGGTTCCAGAGCCTGCGGTACGGGGCGAGCCAGGCGTCGAGTTCGGCGATCGGGGCGGGGTCGAGGGCGTAGACACGGCGCTGGGCGTCCTGCCGCACCCGCACCATGCCGGCCTCGCGCAGCACCTTCAGATGCTTCGAGGTGCTCGGCTGGCTCAGCCCGCATGCCGCCACGATCTCCCCGACGGACCGCGGCCGCTCGTATTCCTTTCAAGGAATACGAGCCCTCGCTCCCGTGCGCCCCCGTTGCACCGGCCTCGAAACGGGTACACGCCGTCGCATGCGAATCAGCGTGGTGGATGTGGGGTCGAACACGGTCCGGCTGGTGGTGGCCGACGCCCAGGACGGGGTGCCCCTGCCCGTCCATACGGAGAAGTGGCGGCTGAGGCTGTCCGAACAGGTCAAGCCGGGGGACGGCATCCCCGAGGAGGCCGTCGAGCAGCTGGTGGGCGCGGTCTGCGCCGCGAGCCGGACCGCGACCAGGTGGGGGGCCACCGCTCCTTTGGCCTTCGCGACGGCCGTCGTACGCAACGCGCCGAACCGCCGGGAGGTGCTGCGCACCGTGCGGGCGCGGACCGGGGTGAGCCTGTGCACGCTGCCGGGCGAACTGGAGGCCGAGCTGACCTTCCTCGGAGCACGGCGGTGGATGGGCTGGCGGGCGGGGCCGCTCGCCCTGCTGGACATCGGCGGGGGCTCGCTCGAAGTCGCCTTCGGCCGCGGCCGGTTGCCCGACTTCGTGGCGTCGCTGCCGCTCGGCGCGCAGAGGCTGACCCATGAGTTCTTCGCCGACGAGGACCCGCCGGCGCCGGCCCGCATCCGGGAGCTGCGCCGCAAGGTCCGTCATCAACTGCGGGACGTGGCGGCCCGGATCCGCTGGGAGGGACCGCGCACGGCCGCCGCCACGTCGCGTACGTTCCAGCAGCTCGGCCGGTTGTGCGGGGCCGCGCCGGGGCGTCACGGACCGTTCGTGGAACGGGAGTTGACGCGCTCGGACCTGAGCGAGGCGATCGAGCGCCTGTCTCCGCTGCCGGCCGCCGAACGCGCCCTGCTCCCCGGGATCTCCGCACCACGTGCCGCGCAGAGCCTGGCCGGTGCGGTGGTCGCGCACACGGCGATGAAGCTGACCGGACTGAGGTCGGTGACGATCTGCCCCTGGGCGATCCGCGAGGGGATCATGCTGCGGCAGATCGAGGACGGCGCGTCCTGGTGGGCCGAGGTCAGCCGCCTCGACGAGGAGGCCGAGGACGCCCCTGAACCGGTGCCCCTGCGGATCGCGAGCACGCCGGCGACCCACTGACACCCGACGACGCAGGACGACGGAGCAGGACGACGGAGCACGGCGGAGGGAGACTTTCGTGCCCCACGACAAGAAGCACACCGAGGAACACCCCGAGACGGCGTTCGAGGAGGTCATGGAGGAGATCGCCGACGCCGAGCACCGTACCCGGGACACCGCCGAGCAGCGCCGCCGCAGGGGCGAGGCCGGCGAGGCCATCACCCCGAACACGCGCGCCCAGGAGGAGTCCGAGGGCGAGTGAGCGGGCGGGGCCGCCTGTCCCGGCGGCGGCCCCGCGACCCGGTTGTCGGCGACCGGACCGCCCTCCTCGTCCGCCTTGGACAGCATCGCGGCCGGCGCGTCCGTGTCGGAGGGCTCCGGTGGCCCCTGAGGTTGCTGTTGATCACGGGTGCCTTCATCCGACCCGGAGTACCACCGCCCCGAGTCCACGCGGACGGGTGGCCCGGCAGCTCACGGGTACCCGGCCGCCATGGCACACGACGTCCGTATGGCACACGCCGGTGAGGGCCCCCGCCTGCCGTCCGCGCGCGGCCCCGTCTCCGCCGCCGTCGAGGACTATCTGCGGGGCGCCGGCCCGCCGCCCCGGCAGGCCGACATCGGGCGTGCGGCCGTCTACGGCGACGATCTCCAGCTGGCGCTCTACCTCTGCTACGAGCTGCACTACCGCGGTTTCGCCGGCGTGCCCGAGTCCCACGAGTGGGATCCGGACCTGCTGCGCGTGCGCGCCGCGCTGGAGCACCGCTTCCTGACCGCCCTGCGCACGGACGTGTCCTGCCACGACAGCGTCGAGGACGCGCTGGCCGACCTGCTCGTCGAACCCGTCGACGGCGCGGGCGTCAGTCACTACCTGGCCGCCGAGGGCGAGTTGTGGCAGCTGCGCGAGTACGCCGCCCAGCGCTCCCTGTACCACCTCAAGGAGGCGGACCCGCACGCCTGGGTGCTGCCCCGGCTGTGGGGAAGGGCCAAGGCCGGCATGGCCGCGGTGGAGTTCGACGAGTACGGCGGCGGCCGCCCCGACCGCGTCCACGCGCGCCTGTTCGCCGACCTGATGACGGACCTCGGCCTGGACACCACCTACGGCCACTACCTCGACGCGGCGACCGCGGAGGCGCTGGCCACGGTCAACCTCATGTCCCTGCTCGGCCTGCACCGGGCGCTGCGCGGAGCGCTGGTCGGTCATTTCGCGGCGGTCGAGATCACCTCGTCGCCGGGCTCGCGGCGACTGGCCGAGGCGATGCGGCGGACGGGCGCCGGGCCCGCCGCCGAGCACTTCTACGACGAGCACGTCGAGGCGGACGCGGTGCACGAGCAGGTCGTCCGCCACGAGGTCATCGGCGGCCTGCTCGCCGAGGAACCGCGTCTCGCCCCCGACATCGCCTTCGGGATCGACGTCACCGGACATCTGGAGGACCGCTTCGGCGACCGGTTGCTCGACGCCTGGCGCACCGGACGATCGTCGCTGCGCACGCCCCAGGATTCCGGAATCTCCCTTATTTCCTGAATGCCGGGGTACCCGGACTCCGTGAAACCACTGGTGCCACCGGGCGTGTACGCCCCTCAGGAAGACACCGACCTCCTGGTCGGTGCGCTGCGCGACGAGCCCTTGCCCAGCGGCGCGGACGTCCTCGACGTGGGAACCGGTTCGGGCGCGCTGGCGATCGAGGCCGCACGCCGCGGTACCCGGGTGACCGCGGTGGACGTGTCGTGGCGGGCGGTGTGCACGGCCCGGCTGAACGCCTGGCTCGCCCGCAGCCCGGTGCGGATCCGGCACGGCAACCTCTTCGCCCCGGTGCGCGGGCAGTCGTTCGACCTCATTCTGGCCAATCCCCCGTATGTGCCCGCGCCCGAGACGGGCCGCGCGCCGCACGGTGCGGCCCGGGCGTGGGACGCGGGTCGCGACGGACGTCTCGTCATCGACCGGATCTGCCGGGAGGCCCCGGGCCTGCTGCGCCCCGGCGGTGTCCTGCTGGTCGTGCACTCGGCGTTCAGCAGCCCCGACCGGACGCTGTCGCACCTGCGCGGGGAGGGACTGAAGGCCTCCGTGACACGGCGCCGGGTGGTTCCGTTCGGCCCCGTACTGCGCTCCCGGGAGGGCTGGCTGCGGCGGCGCGGCCTGCTGTCCGCCCCGGAGCCGAGGGAGGAACTGGTGGTCGTCCGTGCCGAACTCCCGGTCTGACGAGCCGCGCCGGATCAAGGTCCGGCGCCCGGGCCCCCTGTTGGTGGAGGGCCCGGTCGAGGTGGAGTTGGAGGACGGCACGACCGTGTCCTCCGACCGCTTCTGTGTCGCCCTGTGCACCTGCCGCCGCAGCCGCCGCTATCCGTGGTGCGACACCAGCCATCGCGACCGCGCCAAGACCGACGCGCCAAGGGCCCGTTGAGGGCCGGCCGACGGTCGTCGGTCACGTCGTCGGTCAGTCGACGTCATCAGTCGAAGTACGACTCCAGCGTGCCGCGTCGGCGGATGTCCAGCGTCGCGCAGTGGAACGAGCCGCCGAACGGCGCGTAGTGCAGCAGGTCGCACGGGATGGGCTCGAATCCCCACTGTTCGAGCGCGCGCAGCATGCCGGTGTGGTGGCGCTCGGCGATCACGCGCTTCTCGTCGAGCATGAGCACGTTCATGCTGAGCCACTTGCCGCACATCGAGGTGATGCCGAGCAGTCGGTCGTCGATCGGGTCGGGCTCGGGAGCGACCAGGACGTCCCACGAACTCAGGACCTCGGGCAGGTGGTCGACGTCGATGTACTCGGGGTTGACCAGGACCTTGCCGGGCGCGAGCAGGACGAACGTCGTGTCGATGTGCATGGGCGTGCGGCAGCGGCTCTCGATCTCATGGATGCGATAGCCGGGGCCGAGATGGCGGCGCAGCCACTCGATGCCCATCCGGTTGGTGACATTGCTCCGGGTGACGAACAGATCGCGTCCCGCGCGTACGAAGTCCGCCGCATCGAACACCGGCTCGAACTCGGTGAGGATGTACCGCATGGGCTCGCCGGGCGCGGGCGCTCGGAAACCGGGCTCGAACAACTCGTCGGTGAGCTGCGGCTTCGGTGCCGCCGTCCAGCGCGCGCCGCGCCGGAAGTAGTCCTTCAGGACGGGCCGGTAGGAGTGGGTCTCGAAGTACCGGCACGGCCAGGCCATCGGCGTCTCGATGATCTCGTCGCCGATCACGAGCATGCTGTCGCGCGGACAGGTGTTGCAGAATCCGCGCGACCTCCAGTGCGGGGTGCCGAAGCGTCTCTTGTGGTCGACCTCGTCCGGGCGCCTGACCGTGATGTCGAGGGAGCGCAGCAGGGCGACGAACTCCTCGAGTTCGCGCTGGGCGCTCTCGATCAGCACGCGCGGATACTTGAGGCCGCCGGCGAGGCCCAGCAACCGCGCCGCCCAGGGCGGGACGTTGCAGGTGACAACCGGATGACGGGAGGGAAACGTCGCGCCTTCGAGGCGCCCGACGAGAATCTCCTCCAACGGGTCCCACTCATTGTGTGAATTGACCGGTGAGAGAAAGGGCTCCACAGCACGGCCGAGTACCCCTTGCTCGCTCGCTCACTCAACGCGGCGGGACGGAACTTTCAGCGAACGTCGAGGGCCAACACCGACACGGAGTCAACCCCCTCAGCCCGATTTTCACCAGGTCGAGTGAACCAGATCTTGTCCGCCGCGCCTCAGGGATGCACATACCCGCCTGAGGGTAACTACCCGGATCACATACGCCCCTGCCGAGGTGGAGCGGACATGACGCCGGACGCAGACGACCTCGCCCCCCGTTCGCCCGAGGACCTGGCCGCGGACTTCTCCCGGCCCCTGCCGCCCCCGGCGAACACGCATGCCCGCACCCGCAGAAGCGGTCCGTTCACCGTGGTCGAGGTCATGGGCGAGATCGACCTGGCGACGGCGGTGTTCGTCGCCGAACATCTGGACGCGGCGACGGCACGGCCTGAGTCGGACGTGCTGGTGGATCTGCGGCGGGCCGACTTCTTCGACTGCTCGGGACTGCGCGTGCTGTGCCGGGCCGACACGCGGGCCAGGGACCGCGGCGGCCGCCTCCGGATCGTCTCCGACGCGGCGCGGATACGGCGGCTGTTGCGCGGCGCGGGCCTGCTGGGCCGCTTCACGCCCTTGCCCGGGATCCCCGGGGAGGTCGGCTGATCGATGGTGATCCGAGGTGCCGGCGGTGATCCGAGGTGCCGGCCGGGCGGCCCCACTCCGCCCGGCCGACCCCCGGTACGAGATCGCGGTGGTCCCTCGGCAGAGTCGCACTCCCCATCTGCGACCTCTGCCGAACTGCACGGGGACCATGCGATCCCGGCCCTTAGAACGCGAAGAGGCTCGTCGCGTAGGAGCCCTTCACGCACTCGTTGGCGAAGGTGCGCTCATAGGAGACACGTTGGCCCTGCCAGACCCCGTCGACCGTGACCACCACTGGGTCGTACTGCTTGGTGCACAGCACGCCTTCTCTGCTCTGCAGGGCGTCGAAGTTCCCGTTCACTCCGCGTAGTTCGGCGCAGGCCGAGGCGGCGGCGGGGTGGGTGCCCGACGGCGTCGGGGCACAGCTCAGGGTGACCGCTCGCACCGGCGTGGCCATGGTGACGTCGTCACCGTGGGCCACCGTGAGCACGAGGGCCGAAGGGGCGTAGAGGGAGGCGGGGGCGGCGTCCGGGGTGGCGAGGGCGGATCCGGTGAGGGGTCCGCAGACGGCGGTGGCCGTGAGGCCGAGGGTCGCTGCCCAGCGCGCGGTGTTCCGCATTGTGTGCATCCTTCCGCTCGAGTCGAGGGTGTGCCGGCTCCGGCGCGATCGGTGCCGGAGCGACGAGCGGGAGTCTGCCGAGTCCGCCGCCGAAACTCACATCGACACCACCGGTTTCAGTAACCTTGCGTATTGAATCAGTGGCGTGAAGTAACGGACTTCGAACGTTCCAACGCCGAAACTTGGCGCCTCTTGATCGTTCCAAGCCGCCGAGTGGCCGGATCCCGCACGCTCATTAATAGGCCTGAAACATTCCGATTGAGCCCTCGGCTGACCCGTCCCGCAGCCCTTGTGTTCATGGGCGCGAGGAGTAATCGTCATTACATGATTACCAGCGACCAACGAGAGAAGCTGCGCGGCTGGTTCGCCGGCCGCCTGCCCGAGGACCTCTTCGAGGAGCTGACCGAGGTGACGGTCGACCGCGAGGAGATCACCGTGATCGGCCGCATCCCCGAACCCCACCTGGTCGAGGGCGCCTCGGCCGCCGAGCGGGAGGCGGCCGTGGAGGGCCGGATCCAGGAGTTCCGGGAGCGCACCCGGGAGACCCGGATCGGGGTGGCCCGCGAGGCGGAGCACCGGTTCCGCCGCAAGGTCTCCTGGGGCGTGGAGTGCGGCGGCGAACGCGCCCTGTTCACACATGTCGCCGCCCCCGTCATGACCCGGCTGCGTCAGCCCGAACGCCAGGTCCTGGACACCCTGATCGCCGGCGGGGTCGCCCGCAGCCGCAGTGACGCCCTGGCCTGGTGCGTACGGCTGGTCCAGCGACACACGGACGACTGGCTCACCGAACTGCGCGAGTCCCTGGAGCACGTCCAGCGGGTGCGTGCCGAGGGGCCGGACGCCGAGCCGGAGGACGGGGGCACGGACCGCGACAGCCCCTGATCCCTCCTCCCACCTACCCGTCGGTATGGTCTGCGTACAGCGCGTTCTCAGTGACGAGAGGCGGGGCGTACGCATGGCCAGGCACTGGGCGGACTTCCAGTACGAGATCTATCTGAACGGGATGACGGGGGCCGTACCCCGGCTGCCCACCGATCTGACGCGGCTGGAGGAGCTGACCGAGCGGCGTCTCGGACCGGGTCCCGTCGGATACGTGGCGGGCAGCGCGGGCGACGGCAGCACGGCCCGCGCCAACCGGGAGGCGCTGCGGCGGCGCCGGATCGTGCCGCGCATGCTGCGGGACGTGCACGAGCGGGACCTGTCCGTGGCGGTGCTGGGCCGCGCGCTGCCCGCTCCGCTGGCGCTGGCCCCGGTCGGCGTGCTGTCGATCATGCACCCGGATGCCGAGTGCGCGGCCGCCCGGGGCGCCGCCGCGCAGGGCGTGCCGTTCGTCCTGTCGTCCGCGTCCAGCACGCCCATGGAGCAGGTCGCGGAGGCGATGGGGGACGCCGAGCGCTGGTTCCAGCTGTACTGGCCGAAGGACCCGGAGGTGGCCCGGAGTTTCCTCGCCCGGGCGAAGGCGGCCGGGTTCACCGTACTCGTCGTCACCCTGGACACGCCGATGCTGGCCTGGCGTCCGCGCGACCTCGACCAGGCGTATCTGCCGTTCCTGCACGGCGTGGGCACCGCGAACTACTTCACCGACCCGGCCTTCCAGGCGGGCCTCGCCAAGCCGGTGCACGAGGACCCGAACGCGGCCGTGACGCACTTCGTGGGCATGTTCGCGGACCCCGCCAAGACCTGGCCTGACCTTGCGTTCCTGCGGGAGCACTGGGACGGCCCGATCGTGCTGAAGGGCATCCTGCACCCGGACGACGCCCGCGAGGCCGCCGACGCCGGGATGGACGGGGTCGTCGTCTCCAACCACGGCGGCCGCCAGGTGGCCGGCTCCGTCGCCGCGGCCGACGCCCTGCCCCGGGTCGTGGCGGCGGTCGGCGACCGGCTGACCGTGCTGTTCGACAGCGGCATCCGCACCGGCGACGACATCTACAAGGCGCTCGCCCTCGGCGCCCGGGCGGTGCTCGTCGGACGGCCGTACGTGTACGGGCTCGGCCTCGACGGACAGGCGGGCGTCGAGCACGTCGTCCGCTGCCTGCTCGCCGAACTCGACCTCACCCTCGCCCTGTCCGGGCACGCCACCCCCGCCGCGATCGGCCCGGCCGACCTCGTCGAGGGCTCCGCGTGACCGCCGCGCGCGACGTCCTCGCCGTCATCCCACCGCACGTGGGCGGCCGTGCCATCGGCGCCGGTCTCGCCACGGTCTTCCCCAGGGCCTGTTGCGAAAGTGGCGTCGTCGCCCGAAGGGCGGCCGCGCGGCGCACGTCGTCATCACCGCACTCGCCCCGGTGACCGCCGAACGCCTCGCCGTCGCAACGGAGTCGGAGCCTGCCCAGAACGTGGCCGAGCAGACCTTCGTCCTCATGCCCGCGCTGGCCAAGCAGCCCGCCGAGCGGTGGCGTCCGGCATGAGCGTCGTCCCCACCGGGCGACGCCGCCTTCCCCGGCGAGGCGCGGCCGAGTGCGGCGGTGCCCGGCATGTCCCGCTCGACGAACTGCCGCGCACCGCCGACTACCTCTCCCCGCACGCCCCGCTCACCGACGCGACCCGGCACCCGCGAGTCCCTGGTCCGCAGCCCCTCACGGCGGTCCAGAACGTGACCGCCTTCCTGTCGGGCGGGGCACCGCGGGACGTCGTGAACCAGGCGGCCGGCCGGCCCGGCCAGGACCTGCCTACGCGTTCCCCTCCCCCGCCCGGACCACCCGCGCCCCCGGCTTCCCGCTCTCCGCGCTCGACAGCGAACCGGGGCTCGCCGAGGTCACGGGATCGGTCAGCCAGCGCTGCCCGTCCAAGCCGTCGCGGACCTTGACGACGACGTCGGCGCCCGGGTCCGCCGTGGTGGACGCCAGGGCGAGCTGCTCGTCCCAGCGGGGCAGCAACTCGCCGTGCACGGTGAGGTCGTAGCGCACGTCGTCGGCGCGATCGGAGTCGTCGTCGGCGCACTCACCGAGGATCACCACGCCGGCGTCCACGTGCGAGTCCAGGCACAGCTCGCGATCCGCCACGCTGCGCAGCAGGCCGTCCTCCTCGTACGACCACTGCTGGGTGTCGTCGGCCGAGCACGCGGCCAGCTCGGTCCCGGCGCCCGCCTTCGGCTCACCTTTGATGTCGAGGCACAGTTCGGCGTCGGCGTTGCGCAGCCTGGTCTGCCGCGGCACGGTGGGCAGTTGCGCCGTGCCCGGCGGTGAGGCGGACACCGCCGGTGGAACCTGGGACGCGTTACCGCCGCCGGTGGCGGAGGCGGCCGGGTCGACGCCGTCGTCGTCGGACAGCAGGCCGGCGGCGAGCATGGCCGCGATCAGCCCGGCGGAGGCGAGGCCCACCCCCGTGAGCAGCGTCCGTGGGGAGCGCGGTCCGCCGGGCACCCTGCGGACCTGCGCGGGGATCCGCGCGAGCAGGCGGCGGCGTCCGGCGCCGTGCCGGGCGGAGCGGCGCGGTCCGGGCACGTCGCCCTGGGCACGGGCCGGGCGGGTGTCCAGATAGCGGCGCGCGCCCCAGCCGAGCACCGCCTCGGCGATGAGCACGCCCAACCCGCCCTCGAAATGACTCAGTTGTTCGGCGGCGTCACGGCAGTAACGGCACTCCGTCAGATGCTGCTGGACATCCGGCAGCAGTGCCCCGCCCCGGCGGATCGGGACGTCGAGGAGGCGGTTGTAGAACCGGCAATCCTTCGTCGGCGCGAGTTCCCGATGGGCATGTACACAACCTTCACGGAATTTATCACGCGCTTGTTCGAGAGCGGCCGTGGCGGTAACGGTATCCAGGCCCAGTAGGCCGGCGGGGACGCTTAGCGGCTCGGCCTCCACCTCGGTATGCCAGAGCAGGCATCGGGCGAGTCCCGGAAGGGCCTGGAACGACCGATCGGCGAGCTTCCGATTTTCGGGCGTCAAGGACGTCGCCGTACGCATACCGCGACCGCCCGCGGGTTTCGCCAGCTCCGGCAGCACACCCGCTATTCGCTCCTCGGCCGACCACTGCCGGACCGTGTCCCGGACGGCGACGAGGAGCCGGGGACGCAGCGCGAGAGCCGGTTCGCCCAGCGCCAGGCGGTCGAGGACCTGGTGGAAGGCAGCGGCGGTGACCATGTCGGCGACGCCGGCCGGGGAGGCGAGACAGATCACCGCGTATGCGCGGCAGGGCTCCCAGTGCCGTGCCATGAGCAGCGCGACGGACGAAGTGGCCTCCCCGTCCGGGCGGCCGCGCAGCCGGGCGGCGAGACCTTCGTCGGATTCCTCGGGAACGCCTCCGGGCGGAGGGTAAGGGGGACGAGGGGGGTGGGGGGTGGGCACTGAACGGGTTCCTTCCCACGCGCATGTGACACAGAGGTCTGGTCGTCGAAAAGGACGAGCGCTGTGGTGCGTACCTTTTCGACGCGAGCGAGGGGAGCGTGAATTCGCCCACGTTCATCCGCCCCGGTTCCCCACGGCACCAATGAGCCCGGCTTTTTCCACCCCCCACGGGTACTTCACCCTGGCACAGCCACTCATGACCAACAAGGCACTTGGGCAACATCCGTACCGTTGAAAGAAAGTCAGATACGGTGGCGCCCAGCCGGACCCGCGCCGCCTTTCGGCATTCCGCGCGCTCCGTGTGAAACGCGTGCGGAGCGGGGCGACGGATCCGGCGGGCGGCCTCAGATCTGCCAGGAGCGCAGCCGGTCGGCCGCGCCGTACACGTCGGTCTCGCCCGACATCAGGTCGCGGGCGAGGTCGACGAGGGCGCCGTAGGGCGGGTCGATGCCGACGCCGCTGACGAACATGTAGGCGACCGCGGACGCGCAGGCGAAGCGGGCGTTGGCCGACGGCAGCGGCTTGAGCAGGGCGAGGGTGTGCAGCAGCGCGGCGGCCCGCCAGGCCGGGTCGGAGTCGACGCCCAGACGGGGCGGATCCACGCGATGGCGGGCGACGGCCGCGACCAGCGCGGAGAAGTCGTTGACCGTGGGCTGGTCCGGCAGGACCTCTTCGTGGCGCTGGAGCAGCCAGGGCACGTCGATATGGATGACGGGTGCCATCGGTCAGGCGGCCCGCCCCTCGCCCTTGGCGGGTGCTTCGTCGTCGGGGAAGGCGGCCGCGAACTCGTCGGCGTGCGACGAGAAGAACCGGCGGAACGCCTCGGCGCCCTCCTGCAGCGCCCGGTGCCGCGCTATGTCGGCCGCGGCCGCCTCGCGCACCAGGGCCTTCATCGACGTACCGCGTTCCTTGGCGATCTGCCGCAAGTCCTCAAGCTCGCGGTCGCTGAACTCCACGTTGAGAGCTGGCATGCCCTCACGGTACCGCTCGGGTACTCAGTGGTAAATACGCGCAGGTCAAGTGTGATGTACGCCGGTACCGGAGACGAGCGAACGGACTCTCGGGCGGGGCATCGGCGGCCGCGCTCGCGAGACGTAGGTCACACTCGATCGCGGGATGTCACATTCCGCCCCCCGCCGGGCCTCGCAGTAGTGAGCGCGCACCGGGAGGCCCACGCATGTCCGACATCCCCGTAACCGTCACCGACGACGCCACCGGCGTCTTCGTCGAGCACCGCGAGCTGATGTTCGGCGTCGTCTACAACATGCTCGGCAGCGTCGCCGACACGGAGGACGTCCTTCAGGAGACCTGGCTGTCGTGGACGGCGCGTTCGTGAACGGGGCGCTGCTCTCCGTCCCGATCGTCGGGACGTACCTGTCGATGTTCCTGTTCGGCGGCGAGTTCCCGGGCACCGACATCGTGGCGCGCTTCTACGCGCTGCACGTCCTGGTGATCCCCGGCATGATGGCGGCGCTGGTCGTGGCGCACGTCCTGCCGGTGTACCTGGCGAAGGCGGGTGGCTTCTTCTTCCTGGTCTTCGGTGCCCTGGCGCTCATCGCGGCGGTGGCCACGATCAACCCGGTCTGGTCCTACGGCCCCTACCGCGCCGACCAGGTCTCCACCGGCGCCCAGCCCGACTGGTACCTGGGCTTCGCCGAGGGCCTGGTGCGGATCATGCCGGGCTGGGAGATCACCCTGTGGGGCCACACGCTCGTCCTCGGGGTACTGATCCCCGTCGTGGTCTTCCCGCTCCTGCTGGTGTTCATCGGCGTGTACCCGTTCCTGGAGGCCCGGTTCACGGGCGACAAGGGCGAGCACCATCTGCTGGACCGCCCCCGCAACCGGCCGGTGCGCACGGCGATCGGCGCGGCCTGGATAGCCCTGTACCTGGTCCTGCTGGCGGGCGGCGGCAACGACATCGTGGCGACCCGGCTGCATCTGTCGATCAACACGGTGACGTGGCTGGTGCGGATCGCGGTGTTCGTCGTCCCGGTGGTGTCGGCTGCGGGACCGGGAGCTGGTGCCGCACGGTCGTGAGACCGGCGTGATCAAGCGGCTGCCGCACGGTGAGTACGTCGAGGTGCACCAGCCGCTCGATCAGGCGCGGCTCCACACGCTCACCGCGCACGAGCGGCCCGGTGAGCTGGTGGAGCACGCGCGTGTCAGCCTTGATCCGCCACGAAGGACGCCATCCGGGCCAGGGCCGAGTTCCAGTTGATGGTGTGCTCGTTGGTCGACCAGGACTGGATGTCGTCGATGTAGCAGAACTGGCCGACGCAGCCCTTGAGTCTGCTCTGCGCGAAGGGGTCCTGGATGCTCGAGTTCGGCCCGCCCGCCAGCGTCCCCCGCGGCGGGTTGGGCTGGCTCGGGTCGAGCTGGTGGGCGTACCAACGGGCGTGCTGATTGCGGGAGTTCACCTCGCCGTAGCCGGTCACGTACGACATGTTCAGCGCGTTGCGGCCGAAGATGTAGTCCATGCTCTGCACGGCGCCGTCCCGGTACTTCGAGGCGCCGGTGATGTCGTACGCGGTGGCGATGACGACGGCGTTGTGCAGGACCTGGTGGTTGGAGCCCCAGTCGTAGAGGTTGCCCTCCGGGGCGTACGGCATGCCGTACGGGTGGGCCTTCAGCGTGGCCAGGTAGCGGTCGGCGCCCTTGACGACGGACTGCCGGACCTTGTCGCGCCCGGGCAGCCCGCTCGGCACGGTCGCGAGGTCCAGGCGGGCCGCGGCGGCGGTCCGGGCCCAGTCGTAGCCGACGGGGACGAAGATGTCGGCGGTGTGGACGGGCGAGGCGAGGACGTAGTCCTGGAACGCCTTCTCCCCCGTGGTGAGATACAGCTCGGCCGCCGCCCAGTAGAACTCGTCGGTGACGTTACCGTCGGCGTACGTGCCGCCGCCGATGCCGTCGCTCTCGGAGGCGTACCGGTCGGGGTGCGCGAGCGCCGCGGACCAGGCCGTGCGTGCTGCCGCCAGGGTCTTCGCGGCGAACTCCCGGTCGTACGGCTTGTACAGGCGTGCCGCCTGCGCGGCCGTCGCGGCCAGGTTGAGGGTCGCCGCGGTGGACGGCGGGTGCAGTTCGCGCTTCTGCGGGTCGTCGTGCGGCATCAGCGGCAGGCCTGTCCACTGCTCGTCGTGGATCTTGTGGTGCGCCATGCCGGCCAGCGGTCGCCCCGCGGGCACCTGCATCTTCAGTAGGAACTCCAGCTCCCAGCGGACCTCGTCCAGGATGTCGGGCACCTTGTTGCCGCTCTCCGGGATGGCGAGCGTGCCGTCGCGCAGCTTCTCCGACTCCCCGGTGCGGGCGAGCAGTTCGCGTTCGTACGTGCTCAGCAGCTCCCACACGGAGATGCCGCCGTTGACGACGTACTTGCCGTGGTCGCCGGCGTCGTACCAGCCGCCGGTGACGTCGAGCGTGTAGTCGCACACGCCCGGCTGGCAGGGCACGGCGCCGTCGCCCCGGTTGGGCGCGACGTCGACGTGTCCGGCGGGGCGGGCGTAGCCGGGGCGCAGGTCGTCGCGGATCGCGATGCCGCTGCGCTGCGTGTAGTAGTACTTCACGGCGTCGAGCCGCAGGCGCTCGTAGGCGGCCGTACCGATGTCGAAGGGGCGGCTCACCTCCCCGTCGGCGACCAGTGTGTAGCCCTCGCCCTGCTTGCGGTGGGCGCCGAAGTCGATGGAGTGGACGTTCTGGGCGGAGGAGGCGTCGGTGCCGCGCGGCACGGTCCAGCCCTCGGCGACCACGGCCCCGGACGCGTTCTTCAGCCGCCAGGGCAGCTTCGCGGTGGCGTCGGTGACGAGCGTGGCGTTCTTCGGCCCGGCGGGCAGATACGCGACCTGGTTCACCCGCACCCGCGGCCCGGTGTCGGGTTCGTACACCTCGGGCGGGACGCCGCCGAGCAGCGACGCGTCGTCCAGGCAGAAGCGCCACGGGTCCGCGCTGCCGCCGAGTTGGAAGGCGACCTGGCCCTGCGGGGTGTCGACGGGCGAGGTGAAGGTGTACGCGTACGAGTTCCCGGAGACGCTCAGCTGGGGCGTCACCTCGAAGTAGGTGTCGTAGGGCGCGGCGGACAGGCCGACGATCGCCCGCACGACGTGTCCTTCGGGTGAGCCGTTCGCGGTGAAGGAGAAGCGGTACGACTCCCCCTTCACCAGCGCGATGTCGTTCTGGCCGACGGCGGCGTCCCAGCGGTTGGCGGTGCCGCCGGGGACATCGGCGCAGAGCTGCCCGTCGGACAGGCCGGCGGTGACGTTGCTGGTCGCCCACCAGGGGTCGGTGCCGGTGTCGAAGGTGCCGTTCTGGATCTGCTCGACCTCTTCCGCGCCGGCCGCCGGTGCGGCCGGGAGGGCGGTGAGACCCGCCGCCAGTAAGGCCGTCAGGGACAGCAGGGTGGTTCTGCGTCGTTTCACGTCTGGGCTCCTCGGGTGAGGTGCGGGTGACGCTCGCTGTGGGAGCGCTCCCAGATGCGGACGCAGCCATGCTTGTCGGCGGCATGACACCCCGTCAACGGTCCGGACGGGACTGGTTCCCGCCCGGACCGCTCGGCGGCTCAGCTCGTGGGCACCTCCAGCTTGCTGATCCGCACCGCCCCGCGCGCCTCCCCGGGATGAGCGCTGGTCAGGGTGAGCCGCACCCGGGAGCCGCGTACGGCGTCGAAGGTGACGGCGGTCGGCGCGTCCGAGGCCGTGGCCCAGTCCACGGCGGCCCCCTTCACGGGCACATGGCGCCGGCCGTCCCAGACCTCGACGGCGACCGAGGCGGGCAGGGTGTGCGTGGCGTCCACGGTGAAGGAGACCTCCACCCGGTCGAAGGTCCGCCTCCGTCCGAAGTCCACGCAGACCCAGTCCTCGGGCCGGGCCCCGTCGAAGGCGGGCAGCAGGGCCGTGGCCGCCTTGAGGAAGCCGTTGGACCAGCCGGTGGCCGGGTCGCCGTCGAGCATCGCGGCCGGGAGGGTGTCGGGCCGGCCCGAGTAACTGGCGTCCGCATGGGGGTGGTTCGGGGGTGCGGGGAGGTCGGGTCCGAACACCGCGGCCGGGGTCAGCGCCGCCGACCGGGCGGAGGTCTTGCGCACGGTCACGCTGCCCGCCCGCAGCCCCTCGGCCCGTGCGGTCACCTTCAGGGAGCCCGTCCTCGTGCCGGACCGTACGATCGCCAGCGCCTTGCCGTGGAAGGCCGTACGCGTACTGGCCTGGTAGCGCTCGGCGCTCTCCTGCCTCCCGTTGTCGAGCCCGGCGAGCGAGCCGCCCGCCACCTCGAAGGAGATCAGGTCCTCGGCGTCGGGCACCACCACGCCCCGGGCGTCGACGACCTCGGCGGTCACGAAGACCAGCGAACGGCCGTCCGCGGCCAGCGACGTGCGGTCGGCGGTCAGCCGCACGGCTCTCGGCTCCCCGGCCGTGCGCAGTACGTCGGTGGCGACGACCTTGCCGTCCCTGCGGGCCACGGCCTTCAACTCCCCCGGCCGGTAAGGGACTTTCCAGGTGAGGTGGAGTTTGCCGGCACTGCCGTTCGGGCTGGTGTAGCTGCCCGGGTAAGGGCCGTCGGTGAAGGTCTTGTCGTCGCCGGTCGCCTCGGTGGTCTCCAGGTACACCCGACCGTCGACGGTCTTCTTGGTGTCGAAGGTCCGCGTGCCGAGGGACCTCCCGTTGAGGAACAGCTCCACCGTGTCGACGTTGGAGTACGCCCACACCTCGACCGTGTCGCCCTCTTGGTGGTTCCAGGTCATCGGCAGCAGATGGACCATCGGCTCACTGATCCACTGGCTCTGGAACAGGTAGTACATGTCCTTGGGGAATCCGGCCGTGTCGACCGCGCCGAAGAAGGACGCCTTCACCGGGAACACGTCGTACGGCGTGGGCTCGCCGATGTAGTCGATGCCCGACCACAGGAACTGCCCGGCGAACCACTTGCGGTCCCGGTCCTTCTTGTGCCCGTACTCGCCGCTCATGGTCCAGGAGGCGAGGTTGTTGTCGTACGACGAGGTCGCCCGCCTGCCCGGCGTGTGGTTCTCACCCGTGTTGAGGCGCTCGGGCTCCTGGTACGCGCCTCGGGTCGAGGTCTCCGACGACGACTCGGACTCGAAGAGGAACAGGTGGGGATAGGCGGCGTGCAACTGGTCGACGGACTTGGCGGTGTTGTAGTTGAGGCCGAGGCCGTCCAGCTTGGCCAGCATCAGATCGGCCGCCGAGCCCTTGGCCGGCAGGCGGCGGTACTTGTCGGAGCCGATGACCAGGGGGCGGGTGTCGTCGGCGGCCCTGATGGCGTCGATGATCCGGTCGGCCATGGCGAGCCCGGCGGTGGAGGTGGAGTCGGGGACCTCGTTGCCGATGGACCACATGAGCACGGCGGGCGAGTTGCGGGCCGCGAGGACCATCTCGGTGGCGTCCTTCTCACCCCACTCGTCGAAGAACCGGCCGTAGTCGTAGCGGTTCTTGCCGGTGCGCCAGCAGTCGAACGCCTCCACCAGCATGACGATGCCCAGCTCCTCGCAGACCTGGATCATCTCCGGCGTGGGTGGGTTGTGAGAGGTACGGAAGGCGTTGACGCCCATCGACTTCATGATGGTCAGCTGCCGGCGGATCGCGTCGATGCTGACGGCGGCGCCTAGGGCGCCCAGGTCGTGGTGGAGGTCGACGCCCTTGATCTTGGCGTGGGCGCCGTTGAGGTGGAAGCCCTCGTCCGGGTCGAAGCGGAAGGTGCGGAAGCCGAAGGTCGTGCGGTAGGTGTCGGTCGCCCGGCCGCCGACGCGCAGTTCGGTCTTGAGCGTGTAACGGTGGTGCGGGGTCGCGAAGTCCCACAACTTGGGCTTGTCAACGGTGAGTTGATGGGTCTCGGTGGTCTTGTCGGTGACGGCGACCGTGGAGGACGTACGGGCGACGGTACGGCCCCTGGGATCGAGGATCCGCGAGACGATCTCGACGTCCGTGCCACCGCCGGAGGCGTTCACCACCGAGGTCCGGACCCGGACGACACCCCGCTCCCCGGTGATCTCCGGGGTGGTGACGTACGTGCCCCAGCGCTCCACGTGCACCGGTTCGGTGACGACGAGGCGGGCCTCGCGGTAGATGCCGCTGCCCGAGTACCAGCGGCTGCTCGGCAGCCGGTTCTGCACCTTGACCGCGAGCACGTTCTCGGTGCTGCCGTCGGTGTGCAGCAGATCGGTGAGGTCGAAGGCGAAGCCGGTGTAGCCGTAGGGGTGGCGGCCGACCTCCTTGCCGTTGCAGTGGACGGACGAGTCCATGTAGACGCCGTCGAACTCCACCGCTATCCGCTTGCCCGCGAGGGCCGGCGGCAAGGTGAAGGCGAGGCGGTACCAGCCGAGGCCACCGGGGAAGAAGCCGGTGCCGCTGGTGGTGCCGTGCTCGGTGGTCGGGGCGAACTCGATGCTCCAGTCGTGCGGCACCGCGACCTCGCGCCAGCCCGAGTCGTCGTAGCCGGGCTCGGCGGCGCCCGCGTAGGCACCGGTCGGGTCGGTGATCCCGCCGGGGTTCACCAGGGCGAAGCGCCAGCCGTCGCGCAGGGGGACCGTGCGGCGGCCGTGCGCGACACCGGCGGCTCCAGCGGCGTCCGCGGCCTCAGCGGCCTGTGCCGTCGAGCTCAGCAGCGCTCCGGCCACCGGGGCGGCCGTGGAGGCGAGCAGTACCGATCTTCGAGTGACTGTCATGCCGGCTCTCCCTCATCAGGGCCCAGAATTACTCACAACTGATCGCGAACAAACAGATTCTGACGCGATGGCACGGAGACCAGTCAAGGGTGCGACCGAGGTCCGGTACGGGCGCGTCGCCGAAGCACTAGGCTGAGGCCTCAGTGACACGCTTGTTCACGGTGAGTGTGCGTGGTGGAGTGGCGAGCATGAGCCCGGAGTATCCGTTCGACGAGGCCGCGACGGCCCGGGCGGTCATCGACGCCGACGGCGTGCTCGTCGAGTGGAACGCCGGCGCCGAGCGGCTGCTGGGCCATCGCGCCGCCGAAGTCGTGGGGCTGCCCGCCGGGGATCTGCTGGCCGACACGGACAGGGGCAGGGGCAGGGGCAGGACCCTCGCTCCGGAGGGCGACCGTTGGGACGGCGTCCTCACCCTGCGTCATCGCGACGGCGGCACACTGCCCGTCTGGCTGCTCGCCCATCGGGTGCGGGCGCAGGACGACGGCCCGGACCGCTGGCTCGTGGTCACGCCGGTCGAGGCGGACGGCCCAGGGCTGCCGGACGATCCGCTGGACCATGTCGGGCTCCTCGCCTCCCCTTGCGCCATCGCGATCTACGACGACCGGCTCCGGCTGCGCAGGATCAACGGCGTGATGTCGCAGATCCTCATGCTGGCCGAGGAGAACGTGCGTGGACTGCGGGCGCCGGAGCTGACCGGCAGACCTCAGAGCTACGACATCGAGCGGCAACTGCTGCGCGTGCTCACGACGGGGCGGGGCACCGACGTACGGGCGTACATTCCGGTCGGCGGCGACAGAACCCACACCTGGCTGGCCCGCATGGCGCCGATCACCGACGGCAAGGGGCGGGTGCGCGGCGTGTCCGTGGCCGCGCACGACTTCACCGAGCAGTACCTGGCGCGGGAGCGGCTGCAACTGGTGAACGAGGCGAGCGTGCGCATCGGCACCACCCTCGACGTCACCCGGACGGCCCAGGAGCTGGCGGACGTCTGTGTCCCCGCGCTCGCCGACTTCGTGAGCGTCGACCTGCTGGACCCCCAGGAGCACGGCGGCGAGTTGCCCACCGGCCGGCTCACCGCGCCGGTCGGCCTGCGCCGGGCCGCCCACCGGTCCGTCAACGCGGGCGACCCGGAAGCGGTGGCCCAGCCGGGGCAGGTCGATGTGTATCCCGCCCCGTCGCCCCAGGCGGACGCGCTGCTGGCGGGCCACACCATCGTGGCCTCGGCGTCGACCGGCGACCTGGAGGAGTGGCTGGCCTGGGACCCGGCACGCGCCGAACGGATCAAGGAGTACGGCATCCACACCACCATGTCGGTGCCGATCCAGGCCCGCGGCACCACCCTCGGGGTCGCCGTGCTCACCCGGTTCAAGAACCCCGAGCCGTTCACGCCCGACGACGTGCTGCTGGCCGAGGAGATCACGGCCCGCGCGGCCGTCTGCATCGACAACGCCCGCCGCTACTCCCGCGAACGCGAGACCGCCCTGGCCCTGCAGCGCAGCCTGCTGCCCCAGTCCCTGCCGAGCACCGCCGCACTCGACGCGGCCTCCCGGTACCTCCCGGCGGCGCGGTCGGGGGTGGGCGGCGACTGGTTCGACGTGATCCCGCTGTCCGGGCTGCGGGTCGCGATGGTGGTCGGGGACGTCGTCGGCCACGGCATCCAGGCCTCGGCCACCATGGGGCGGCTGCGCACCGCCGTGCGCACCCTGGCCGACATCGACCTCGCCCCCGACGAACTGCTCACCCACCTCGACGATCTCGTCGTACGGCTGTCCGAGGAGACCGGCAACGGGAGCAGTCCCGGCGAGGTCGGCGCCACCTGCCTGTACGCGGTGTACGACCCGGTCTCCCGACGCTGCACGCTGGCCCGGGCCGGGCACCCCTCGCCGGTCATCGTCCCGCCCGGCGGCCGGGCGCGGGAGATCGAGCTGCCCGCCGGGCCGCCGCTGGGACTGGGCGGACTGCCGTTCGAGTCCGCCGAGATCGAACTGCGCGAGGGCACGGTGCTCTCCTTCTACACCGACGGCCTGATCGAGAGCCGTGAGCGCGACGTCGACGCCGGCCACGCGCTCCTGTGCGACGCGCTGTCGTCCCCCTCCGACTCGCTGGACGAGACCTGCGACCACGTCCTGCGCGCCCTGCTCCCGGCGGGCGGCGCCGCCGACGACGTGGCGCTGTTGCTGGCCCGCACCCAGGGGCTGCCGGCCTCCCGGGTCGCGACCTGGGACATCCCCGCCGATCCGGCGCTCGTCGCGCCCATCCGCAAGCAGGCCCTGGAGCAGCTCGGCACCTGGAGTCTGAGCCAGGCGTCGTTCACCGTGGAGCTGGTGGTCAGCGAGCTGGTCACCAACGCCATCCGCTACGGCGCCCACCCCATCCGGCTCCGGCTGATCCACGACGCGGCCACCCTGATCTGCGAGGTGTCCGACACCAGCCACACGGCGCCGCACCTGCGCCGCGCCAAGACCTTCGACGAGGGTGGCCGCGGGCTGCTGCTGGTCGCTCAGCTCACCCAGCGCTGGGGCAGCCGGCACACGGCGGACGGCAAGACGATCTGGGCGGAGATCGGGCTCCTCGACGAGGGATGAGCCTGCGTGCGTACTCGGTGCGAAAACGGGGAGTCGTCACCACCATGGGACGTACATGGGCATTTCCCACCTCAGCACGAGGACACCGGGCGCCTCCCCTGATGAGCGCCGTAGCGCTCCTGGGCCTGCTGGCCGCCTGCGGCAACGGCGCCGACTCGTCGGGCGCCGTGCGGACACCGGCCGGCACCGGCGGCCCTACGACCGAATCGGCCGCCTCCGCCGCGCGCTGTCACACCTCCGAGCTGCGCGCGTCCATCGGCCGCCCCAGCCCGGGGGCCGGGCAGCGGAACTTCCCGATCGTGCTGACCAACCAGTCCGACCGCACCTGCACCGTCTGCGGCTACCCCGGTGCCGCGTTCGTGGACGCGTCCGGCGAACAGCTCGGACCTGATCCGAAGCGCTCCCCCGACACGCCCACGACCGTCGAACTGGCCCCCGGCCGCAGCGCGTGGGCCGGGCTGACCTTCGCCAGCCCCGAGATCAGCGGCGCCCGTACGGCGGTGCCGGAGGCGCTGCTGGTGACACCGCCGGACGAGCGGGATCCGCTCAAGGTGGCGTGGACGGCCGGTGCGGTGCCCGTGGCCGGGAACGAGTCGTCGGTGTTCCTGACGGTGGTCCAGCCCGGCACCGGCGGCTGATCCGTTTGAGGCGCGGGGCCGGCCCGCGTCGGCGGGGTCAGCGGCGGCCGCCGCCGTATCCGTCTCCGCCGCCGTATCCGTCGCCGCCGTCGTATCCGTCGCCGCCCCCGTAGCCCCCTTGGCCGCCCGGACCCCCATAGCCGTCGGAACCGCCGTACCCGCCGCCGGACGAGTCGTAGTGGCCGTCCCATGAGCAGGAGTACGGGTTGGAGGAGCACGCGTCGGTCGGGGACGGGCTCGTGGGCGTCGGCCTGGGGGACGACGGCGTCGCGGACGGGGTCGGGGTGGGCGTCGGTGTCCTCGACGGTTCGGGGGTGAGGGGCGGGGTCGGCGTGGGGGTCCTCGCCGTGTCGGTACCGGCGTCCGAGCCCCAGTTGACCACCTCCATCTGGAGCTCCGTCTTCGAGGTGTCGATCACCCAGTGCTGGGCGTCACCGTCGTCGTCGCGGGACTTGAGGACCAGGGCGCCCGAGCCGTCGGTGGCGGCGGGGCTGAGGGCCAGGTCCTGGTCGAAGCGCGGAACCAGGGTGCCCTGGAGGGTGAAGTCGTAGCGGACGTTCTTGGTCGCGGATTCCGAGGCGGCCGTGCACGGGGCCAGCCGGACCGAGTAGCCGAGGTGGGAGTCGAGGCAGAGATCGGGGTCGGCGCCACTGCGCAGCAGGCCGTCGGTCTCGTACGACCACTGCTGGCCGGGTGCCGAGGAGCAGGCGGCCAGTTCGGTCTCCGCCCCTTCGACGGCCTTCCCGCCGGCGACGCCGACGCACAGCCCCGACCCGATGTTGTACAGCCGGCCCCGCAGATCGCCCTTGGCCGCCTCGGCGGCGCCCGCCCAGGAGGGGTTGCCGGTGGTGGAGCCTCCGCCGGAGTTGGGCGCGTCGGAGGGGCGGTCCTGTGCGGCCGGAGCGGGTCCGTCGCCGGAGTCGAGGGCGGACCAGACGACGAGCGGCAGGACGACCAGGGCGCTGACGGTCGCGACCGCGGCGGTGAGATTGCGGCGCCGGGCGGCGCGACGGGCGGCCTTGAGGCCGGCGCGGCCGGAGAAGGTACGGGTGCCGGGGCGGGGCGCGGCGATGGGGTCGGCGGGGCGGGAGGACGCGGTGACGTCACCGGCAGGGGAAGCGGTGGCGAC
The DNA here is from genome assembly GCF_040612485.1 of Streptomyces sp. NPDC006385. Lineage (NCBI taxonomy): Bacteria > Bacillati > Actinomycetota > Actinomycetes > Kitasatosporales > Streptomycetaceae > Streptomyces > Streptomyces sp. NPDC006385. The sequence continues at coordinate 71,891 of NZ_JBEXQG010000019.1, read as the reverse complement.
GTCGGTTCGCGGGGCGGCCCGACGGCCGGTCCGGCGTGCCCTTCGGGGGCGCGTTCCCGTGGCCGAGGGGACCCCGTCCGCCGCGGCGGGGGTCTCACCGGCGGGGGCGGACGTCCCTGCCCCAGAGGCGGACGCCGCACCCACGGGGCCGTGTGCCTCGCCGAGGGGAGCGAAGGTCGCTGTCGCGGAGCCGAGGCCCGCGTCCGCGGAAGCCTCTCCCCAGGGGGCGCCTGCCGCAGGGCGGCCGGGGGCGCCTGTGGGAGGGCCGGGGACCTCGCCCTGGGGAGGGGAGGCGGTGCCGTCGGAGAAGAAGGACTCGCCCGCTATCGCCGCGGTCGGCTCCGGCGCCGGCTGCGCCGGCTCGTCGGGCCGGCTCGCTCTGGACTCCACGTAGGCTCTCGCGCCCCAGCCGAGCACCGCCTCGGCCAGGGCGAGACCCAGTCCCGCGTTGAAGACGTGCAGGTGCTCGGCGGTCTCGCTGCAGTGCCCGCAGCGGTTCAGGTGCTCGCGCAGGTCGGGGTCGATGTCGACGCCGCCGCGCCGGTAGGTCACGTCCAGCATCCGCAGGTAACGCCGGCACTCCTGCTCAGGGGCGAGTTCGCGGTGGACCTGGAGGCACTCCTCGCGCAACCGCTCCTGGGCCCGGCCCAGGTCGACGCGGGCGGACTCCTCGTCGAGGCCGAGGAGCCCGGCCGGTACGGCCAGCGGTTCGGCCTCCACCTCGGTGTGCCACAGCAGGCAGCGTGCCGACTGGGGGAGCCGCTGGAAGGCCTCGGACAGCAGCCGGCGGTTCGCCGGCGGCAGCAGCCGGGCGCGGGCGCGTTCCGTGTCGTTCGCCTGGGAACGCAGTTCGGGGTGGAGCATTTCCCGTCTGTGGTCGGTGTCCCACTCCGCGGCGATACGGCCCACGGTGACGAGCAGTTGGGGACGCCATGCGGCGGTCGGTCCGGTCTGTCGCAGTGCTTCGCCGAAAAGCCGGGTGAATGCCGCGGTGGTGAGCATTCCCGCGGATCCGGCGTCCGCGGTGCACAGCCGCGCGTAAGCGACGCCCGCTTCCCAGTGCCGGTCGAGGAGTTCACCGACGGGATGAAGCGCCGGTGTCGCCCCTGTCCACCTCTTGAGTTCGGTGCTCAGTTCAGCGTCGGTCACTTCGAAGAGACGGGCGTCGTGAGGGGAATTCGACAGGCCAGCGTCTTGCACGGTGGCATTCCTCCGGAGGGCATGCGGCATTGAAGGTCCATACCAAGGGGTATGCTCCGGACGCGACTCTTGTGAAGCGCGGGACTTGTGGGAGCGAAGCACACCTTTGCACAGGCCAGGGACAGGGAACAAGGGACTCCGGATTATTGTGCATTGCGTGCACGGCCGTCGGTATTTGACGAACGGTCAACAGCCGGTTTCCTGACCATTGCGGCCTATCCGCGAGACAATCGGAAATGGCATTCACTCAGCGCACCAGCGACGTGAGTGCAAACCATTGAAACGCCGCACTCCCGCTTTTTCGCCTGGTCATGCGCCCGCGCGCGCCTTCACGGTGCCTTCACAAGTCCTGCGCCAACCATTGAACCGGGTGCCCGGTACGCGCCGGGCGGCGTCCCGTACCGTTCGCGGAACACCCGGTTGAAGTGGAACGGGCTCGCGAACCCGGAGGCGGCGGCCACGCGTTCCACGGACAGGTCGGTGCTCTCCAGCAGCCGGGCGGCGTGCCGCAGACGTGCCTCGCGCAGCGCGCGCATCGGCGACCGACCGAGCTGCTGGGTGAAGAGGTGGGCGAACCGGGAGGGCGAGAGCGCTACGTGCGCGGCGAGCGAGCGGACCGTGTGCGCGGCGGCCGGATCCGCGGCGATCAGCGCCTGGGCCCGGCTGATCCGCGCGTCCACGCCGGGGCTGGGCCGCGGTGCCCGCGCGGTGCCCGTCGTGAGCAGGACGATCTCCTCCAGTGCGCACAGGGCGAGTTCACGGGCAGCGGTGCCGTGGGCCACGGCGACGGACTCGTCCCCCGGCACCAGGACGGGCGGCGCCTCCGTCCCCGTCCAGCGGGCGTCGGCGAGCATCCGGCGGAACGCCGCCTCGACACGGCTGTGCACCGAATCCGGCGTCGGCGTCACGACGTACAGGCCGGCGCCGGTGTCGTACGGGCGCAGCCAGGTCCGCCAGGACGGCCGGGCCTGGCAGTGCACCCACCAGAACTCCCAGTGCCGTGCGCCCGGTTCGACGCCGTAGCCGTGCGGGACACCCGGCGCGAGCACCACCAGGGCGCCCGCCGTGGCCCGCGTCCTGGCCGACCCGTGCCGCAGCCGGCCCCGGCCGCCGGTCGTCCATGTGACCAGCCAGCTGTCCGCGCCGCGCGGCCGGTCGACCCCGTATCCCGGCGGCTGGTCGTAATGCCCGACCACCACCAGGCCCGGGGGCGGGGCGGGGTCGCCGGGCGCGGCAGTCTCGGGCAATGCGTCAGCGCTCACGGTCATCCTCCTCGGGCGCAGGTCGGCCTAGCGTGGCGGGCGAGGACACCTGACCGAGGAGTGGACGCATGACAGCCACGGACATCGGCGCCGCCGGCGCCCCCATCCTGCCCGAGGCCGGGCTCCGCCGGTTCCGCGAGGACGGCTTCACCGTCGTACGCGGGCTGTTCGGCCGCGACGAGATCGAGGCACTGTGCGACCGGTTCACGGCGCTGCACGCGGCCGGGCCGGTGCCCGGGCACTTCGAGCCCCGGCCTTCGGACACCGACCCGCTGCGCGTGTATCCGAGGGTGATGCACCCGCACGAGATCGACGAGCTGTCACGGCGGGTGCTGCTCGACTCCCGGCTGCGGGGCGTGCTGGAGGTGCTACTCGGGGAGGAGGTGCTGGCCGCGCAGAGCATGTTCTACTTCAAGCCGCCGGGAGCCCGGGGACAGGCGCTGCACCAGGACAACTTCTATCTGCGGGTCGAGCCGGGCACCTGTGTGGCGGCGTGGATCGCCTGCGATGTGATCGACCGGGGCAACGGCGGTCTCGAAGTCGTGCCCGGCACGCATGAGATGGACCTGTTCTGTCCGGAGACCGCGGACGCCGAGGTGTCCTTCGCCCGCGAGTACGTGCCGCCGCCGCCCGGCCTGGCGGCCGTACCCGTCGACATGGAGCCGGGTGACGTCCTGTTCTTCAACGGCAGCCTGGTGCACGGCTCACAGCCCAACCGTACGGCCGACCGCTTCCGCCGCTCGTTCATCGGCCACTACGTGGGGCGTTCCGCCGAGCGCATCGGCCGCTACTACCGCACGCTGACGATGAGCGGCGACCGCGTCCCGCTGCCGGAGAGCGAGGGCGCGGGCCCGTGCGGCACGGAGTTCGAACCGCACGGACCTCACTGAGACACCTCGGACCGTCAGTGGCCGATGATCGGGTGCGGCACGTAGGGCTGCTGGAGTTCCTCCAACTCCTTCTCGCTCAACCGGAGTTCGACGGCGGCCGCCGCGTCCTGGATGTGGTGCGGCTTGGCGGCGCCGACGATCGGGGCCGCCACCGTGTCCTGGTGCAGCAGCCAGGCGAGGGCGACCTGGGCGCGCGGGACGCCGCGTTCGTCCGCCACGCGGGTGACGGCCTCGACGACGGTGCGGTCACCGTCGACGTACAGGCGGCTGCCGAAGGTGTCGCCCGCGCTGCGCTCGGTGACCGTGCCCCAGTCCCGGGTGAGCCGGCCGCGCGCCAGCGGGCTCCAGGGCAGTACGCCGACGCCCTGGTCCGCGCAGAGCGGCAGCATCTCGCGCTCCTCCTCGCGGTAGAGGAGGTTGTAGTAGTTCTGCATCGAGACGAACGTGGTCCAGCCGTGCCGCTCGGCCGTGTACTGCATCTTGGAGAACTGCCACGCGTACATCGAACTCGCCCCGATGTAGCGCACCTTGCCCGCCTTGACCAGGTCGTGCAGGGCCTCCATCGTCTCTTCGACCGGGGTGTGCGGGTCGAAGCGGTGGATCTGGTAGAGGTCGACGTGGTCGGTGCCGAGGCGGGTGAGGCTGTGGTCGATCTCCGTCATGATCGCCTTGCGGGAGAGGCCGGCGCCGTTGGGTCCGGGCCGCATCCGGCCGTTCACCTTCGTCGCCAGCACGATCTCGTCCCGGCGGGCGAAGTCGCGCAGCGCCTTGCCGACGATCTCCTCGCTGGTGCCGTCGGAGTAGACGTTGGCGGTGTCGAAGAAGTTGATCCCGGCGTCCAGCGCCTGCCGGATCAGCGGCCGCGACGCCCCCTCGTCGAGGGTCCACTCGTGCGCGCCGCGGTCGGGGAGCCCGTAGGTCATGCAGCCCAGACAGATCCGCGACACGTCCAGGCCCGTCGAACCGAGCTTCACGTACTGCATCCTTGCTGCTCCTGCCTTCGGGGGGTGGAGTAACAGGGGGAGCGTACGTCAACGGCCCTGCGTCCCTATACGTCCGATGTCAGCCGGATCAACACCACGCCGGGAGAACGGGGCAGAGTCACCCGCAGCCCCTCTCCCTCCCAGACCGCCGTGCCCGCAGCCGCCCCGGACGGATGCAGGATCTCCGTGCGCACCTCCCGGCCCGCCAAGTGCGCGACCGGCACCCGAAGCTCACGCTCCCCGCCCCGCCGCCACACCGAGAGGTACGCCGCACGGCCGCCGGGCACCCGCATCCCCAGCGCCAGCCACGCGTCCGTCCAGCCCGGCAGGCCGAGCGGCCAGAACGGTACGGCCGACGCGAGATCCCCCCGGATCGTCTTGTACGCGCTCACCGCGTCCCGGACGAGGGCGCGCTGGTGCTCGGACATCCGGTTCAGATGGCCGGACAGATGGATGCGGCCGAGCAGCGCCCCGCCCAGGGTGAAGGCGATCAGGTCGTCGTCGTACTCGGGCTGCGGGTAGGCCCAGACGGCGCCTTGCTCGGGCGGGACCGCGGTCGGCGCGGCGGCGGCGATGGGAGGGAAGAGGAGGGGGTCCTGCTGGTCGCTGGTGGACTGGAGCTGGGTGACGGCCAGGGTGGCGCCGTCCATGCGCATGCCGCCGGAGGCACAGTTCTCGACGACCAGTCCGGGGTGGCGGTCCAGGATGGCCGTCAGCCAGTCCAGGTACGCCTCGGCGTGTCCGAGCAGCCCGGCGCCGGGGGCGATGTCGCCGGGCGCGCAGGTCCCCGGGTCGACGACGATGTTGTAGTCGAGCTTGAGATAGCCGACGCCCCATTCGCCGACGATCCGGTCCACCGTCCTGTCGAGGTGGGCGCGGGCGGCCGGGTGCCGCAGGTCGAGCTGGTGGCGGCCCTGCTCGGTGAGGCGGACACCGTCCCGCTGGAAGAAGGCCTCCGGCGGGAGCGCGGACGCGACGGGGCTGCGGACGCCGACGACCTCGGGCTCCAGCCACAGCCCGGGTACCATGCCGCGCTCCCGGATCCGGTCCAGGACGCGCTGGATCCCGCCGTCGGGGAAGCGTCGCGCGGAGGGCAGCCATGCGCCGACGCTGTCCCACCAGCCGCCGTCCGCCCAGTCGTCGTACCAGCCGGAGTCGACGCAGAAGTACTCCGCCCCGGCCTCGGCGGCCGCGTCGATCAGCGGCAGCAGCTTCTCGGTCGTCGGGTCGCCCATCAGCGTGTTCATGTAGTCGTTGAAGACGACCGGGAGCGCGGTGTGATCCGGGTGCGGGCGGCGTACGGCTCGGCGGTAGGAGGTGAGCGCGCCCATCGCCGCGTCCAACCCGGAGCCCAGCGCCAGCGCCCCCGGCACCGTGGTGAACTCCTCGCCCGGCGCGAGCCGGACCCGCCACTGGTGCTCGGCGTCGGTGGGGCCGTTCAGCGCGAGACACGTGCCGTGGGCGCGTTCGCCGAGGTCCCAGCGCCAGCCGGCCGGGGACTCGATCTGCCACAGCCAGGTCAGGCCGCTGTCCCGCCGGGTCAGCGCCCCCATCGCCAGATGGCCGTCGGTCGGCCAGCTTCCGCGCCCCGTGAGGACGAGCGCGGCCCGGCTGTCGTGCTGATGGGCGTCGACGTTGATGTCGGCGACGGTCCGGCGCAGCGGCTCGGACTGCCAACGGCACTCCGCGAGCCAGTCGTTGCGGGCCCGGTGCACGTCCAGGGCGTCCGGGGAGGGCAGGCCGCCGAGCAGCAGACTGCTGACGGACTGCAGGACGAGGGGTTCGCCGCCGTCGTTGCGGAGCCGGACGCGGGAGCGGAGCACCGGCAGTCCGGAGGGGGAGGACAGTTCGGCGAAGGCGCTCAACCCGGTTCTCTCGTCGTGGAGTTCGACGGTCAGCCAGTCCCAGTCGCCGCGTGTTCCGGTGCGGTGGCCCCGGTACTTCAGGCGTGAGCCGAAGGCCGTCCCGGTGAAGCGCGGGCCCGACCAGCCGCTGCCGTGGCCGAGCGCGGTCAGCTCGACGAGCGGGAGGGCGGCTTCCGGGTCGGCGGCATCGGTGTCACCCAGCCTGACCAGCCGCGGCGTTCCGTCGGAGGCGACGGCGAACTCGGCCTCCAGGGCCGTGTGCCCCCAAGTGAACGCCTTCTGCGCGTCGTTGACGTCCGTGTCCGCCGTACCGGTCAAGGTGCTGCCCCCTCGTGAATCCCTCGTTGCGTTCTCTTGACGACCCCTGTGTGACCGGTCACAATCCTGGCATGAATGTGACCGGTCACACAAGGAGCCCGGCGAGCATCAGGGACGTCGCGGCCGCCGCCGGGGTCTCCTACCAGACGGTCTCCCGGGTCATCAACGGCCACCCGAGCGTCCGGCCGGCCACCCGGGAACGGGTTCTCGCGGCCATCGACGAGCTGGGCTTCCGCCGCAACGCCACCGCGCTCGCCCTGGCCAGCGGGCGCAGCCGCGCCGTGACCGTGCTCACCGCCAACACCACTCACTACGGCTACGCCTCGATCCTCCAGGGCATCGAGGAGGCCGCCCGTGCGGCGTCCTACGCGGTCGGGATCGGCGTCCTGGAATCGGCCGACGAGGCCGCCGTCGCCGCCGAGGTGCAGCGCGCGGCGGACGCGGGCGGCGGACTCATCGTGATCGCCTACGATCCGGCCGGGGTACGGGCGCTGGGAGCCGTGCCCGCCGGGCTGCCGGTCGTCGGCGTCGTCGAGACCCCGGCGAGCCCGCCCGGCGGTGACCGCCCCTGGGTGTGGACCGACGACCGCGAGGCCGCCTACCAGGCGACCCGCCATCTGCTCGCCCTGGGCCACGAGACCGTGCACTACGTCGCCATCCCGTCCAGCACCCGCCGCACCAGCGCCCGCACCAGCGGCTGGCGGCAGGCCCTGAAGGAGGCCGGCGCCCCCGAACCCCGCCCCGTGCAGGGCAGTTGGGGACCGGCGGGCGGTCACGCGGCCGGGCTGAGGCTGGCGAAGGACCCGTCCGTCACGGCGGTCCTGTGCGGCAACGACGACCTCGCGCTCGGCGTGCTCCGCGCCCTGCACGAGTCGGGCCGGCCGGTGCCGGGCGAGGTCAGCGTGGCCGGTTTCGACGACGCCCCGCACTCCGCCTTCCTGACCCCGTCCCTGACGACCGTACGCCTGGACTTCACCGGGCTCGGACGGGCCGCGTTCGCCCTGCTGCACGGCGTGCTGGAGGAGTCCGCGCCGGTCGCCCCGCATCCCGTGTCCGTACCGGAACTGGTGGTGCGGGAGAGCTCGGGGCCACCGCCCGCTCCCGGCGACTGAACGTCCCCCGCGCGCCCAGCAGTTGTGAGTCCCGCATCCGAACCGAACCGCCTGCTCCGAAAGGCACGAGATGAAGACAAGAGCTCTCCCCGCACTGGCGCTGATATGTGCCGCCGGTCTGGCCGCCACCGCGTGCAGTGACCCGACCGCCGGGGACTCCGGTTCGGACGCCGAGCGGACGGCGGTGAACCCGACCGCGCGGCTGGACGGCGTGAAGCTGACCATGTGGACCGCGCAGAACACGGTCAACGCGCCCAAACAGGTCATCGACGCCTTCGAGAAGGCCACCGGCGCCCAGGTGGAGACGCAGGCGATCCCGGACCTCTACGAGCAGAACGTGCCGACGAAGCTGGCCTCCGGCGACCGTCCCGACCTGATGTTCTGGCAGCCGTCGATCTCCACGCTGCCCTTCGTCCAGCCCCAGAAGAACCTCCTCACCCTCGACGGGGAGCCGTGGGAGGCCGAGCTCGGCGACACCGAGAAGTCGCTCGGCATGATCGACGGCAAGCGGTACGCGGCGATCGTCACCAGCCCCGCCATGCTCGGCGTCTACTACAACAAGGACGTCTTCAAGCGGGCCGGTCTGACCGAGAAGGACTTCCCGAAGTCCTACGACGAACTGCTCGCCCTCGGCCACAAGGTCGTCGACAAGACCGACGCGGCCGCCTTCTACGAGGCCGGCGGCGACAAGTGGCCCCTGCAGTGGCAGATGCAGGTCCAGCTCACCGACCTCGACAAGCAGTGGTGGGCCGATCTGAACCAGAACAAGAAGAAGTGGACCGACCCGGTCGTCGTCGGCGCGATCAAGAAGTACAAGGAGAAGCTGCTCGACGCCGGGCTCGCCCAGAAGAACTTCCGGACGGGCACCTTCACCGGGCAGGCCGACGCGCTCTGGAAGGGCGAGGCCGGCATGGTCCTCAACGTCACCTCCTTCCAGAGCCAGTTGCAGGCCAAGTACTCCACCGCCGAGATCGACAAGAAGATCGGCTGGTTCCCGGTCGCCAACTCCTCGGCCACCGGCCTGTACTCCCCCGACCAGACCAACGGCGTGGTCGCCTTCAAGACCGGTGACGACAAGCGGCAGAACGCGGCCCGGCAGTTCCTCGCCTTCTGGCTCGGACCGGACTACCCGGACTACATCAAGACGATGAAGATCCCGTCCGTGCAGCCGTCCGTGCCCACCCCCGACGGTCTGCCCGGGACGTCGAAGGCCCAGGTCGCGGCCCTGCCCCAGGCCATCGGCGTCTTCCAGGCCAAGGCGATCGTCGCCCCCGACACGCACCTGTACCTGGCCGACATGATCTTCGGCAAGAAGAACCCGCAGCAGGTCGCGCAGGCGATCCAGGACCAGTTCGCGCAGGTGGCCAAGGCCCAGGGCGCACCCGGGTTCTGACCATGGCGGACACGGTCGTACGTACGCGCAAGCAGCCATCCGTGCAAGGCGCGCCCAAGGGCGTGGGACGACTTCCGCGCGCCGCCGTGCACCACCCCTGGTGGTTCGCGCTGCCCGCCATCGCGGTCTTCGCGGGCTTCTTCCTGGTGCCGAACCTGCTGAACTTCTACTACCCGTTCACCAACTGGTCCTCGTACCACGCGGACATCGCCTTCACGGGCCTGGACAACTTCCGGACCATCGCCGACGACGGCTCGCTGCTGCGCGCGATCCGTACGACGTTGCTGTACGCGCTGCTGGCGGCGCTGTTCCAGAACGGGTTCGGGCTGGTGCTCGCCCTGCTGCTGGAGGACGACAGCCGCTTCAACCGGTTCTTCCGCGCGGTCTTCTTCCTGCCGGTGCTGATCTCGGCGCTGGCGACCGGTTACGTCTTCCAGGCGCTGCTCGACCAGGACGGCGCTCTCAACTCCGTCCTCGGTACGGACTTTCCGTGGCTGGGGTCGACGACCTGGACGCTGGTGATCGTCACGCTCATCCACGGGTGGAAGTGGATGGGCCTGTCGATGCTGATCTACCTGGCGGGGCTGAAGGGCATTCCGGGCGACATGCTGGAGGCCGCCCGGATGGACGGCGCCGGGCCGTGGCGGACCTTCTGGTCGGTGCGCTGGCCGATGCTCGCCCCGGCGGTCACCTTCAACGTCACCACCGCGCTGATCGGTTCGATGAACACCTTCGACATCGTGCAGGCCACGACGGGCGGCGGTCCGGCGGCCTCCACGGAGGTCTTCAACATCTACATGTTCCGGATCTTCGGGCAGGGCCTGTACGCCCAGGCCTCCGCGATGAGCCTCGTCCTGTTCCTGGTGGTGGTCGCGGTGGCGATTCCGCTGGTCGTGGGGTTGCGGCGAAGGGAGCAGATGCTGTGACCACGGTGTGGCGGTACGGCCGCCCTTCCCTCGTCGTCCTGCTCGCCGGGCTGGCGGTCGGCGTACCGCTGTGGCTGGTCGCCGTCACGTCGGCCAAGCCGCAGGCCGAGGCCATCAAGCCGAACCTCGACCTGCCCCGGCACTGGCAGCCCGGCAGCAACTACGCGGACGCCGTCGGCCAGGGCGAGATGCTGCGCGGCTTCCTCAACTCGCTGCTGGTCGTGGTGCCCTCGGTCGTCCTGGTGCTGATCCTCGGGGCAGGCGCCGCCTGGGTCTTCGCCCGCCGCAAGTCGAAGCTGGTCTCGGCGGCGTACGCGCTGTGCATCAGCGGACTGCTGCTGCCGCCCGCCGTCATCACCATCGTGATGGAACTGCGGCAGTTGGGGCTGGCCAACACCCGGCCGGGGATGATCGCCGTCTACACCGGCATGTACCTGTCCACGTCGATCTTCTTCATGACCGGCTTCATCCGCGCCATCCCGATGGAGTTGGAGGAGGCGGCCAGGATCGACGGGGCGACGCCGGGGCGGATCTTCTGGCGGATCGTCCTGCCGCTGCTCCGGCCGGTGATCGCCACCGCGACGATCATGGTGATGCTCTACGCCTGGAGCGACATCTTCTACGCGTTCTTCGTCCTCGGCGGCGGAGAGCGGGCGACCCTGCCGCTCAACCTCTACCAGGTCGCCAGCGCCCAGCTCTACCTCAACAACTGGCATCTCGTCTTCGCGTACGTCGTGGTGATGAGCCTGCCCATGGTCGCCGTCTTCCTCGTCGGCCAGCGAAAGATCGTGTCCGGAATCACCAGTGGAGCCGTCAAGTGACCGGAGGTCCAGCAGCGTGAGCAACCCCGCCCGCACGAGAACCCGAACAAGAACCGCGCTCATCACCGCACTACTCGGAGCAGCCGCCATGGCAGGCACACTCCCCGCGGCAGGTCCCGCTGCAGCGGCCGACCCGCAGCGCCTCACCGTCGACCTCAACGCCTCCGAAGGGCCGGTGATGCTCGGCGCCAACGGCTCGCTGTACGGGCTCAGCGACGACGGGGTGCCCAGCGACGCCGCGATGGAGCCGCTGAAGATCACCAGCATCTCGCAGAAGCCCGAGGGCGGCGCCCAGCACCCGAACGGCGACGCGCTCACGGTCTCCAAGTCGTTCTTCCGCAACGGCGGCGGCGAGATCAACGTGATGATGCAGGACATCTACGCCAAGTGGCCGTACGAGGACCTCGGCATCCAGGACTACCTCCAGAAGGTCGACAAGATCGCCAAGGATGTGTCGGCGAGCCCGGACAGCGACCGGTTCGTCTACATCCCGTTCAACGAGCCGGACTGGATCTGGTACAAGCTCAACGTCTCCGACCAGGCCCAGTACGAGACCAACCGCGACCGGTTCCTCAAGGACTGGAAGACGGTGTACCAGCGCATCCGTGCGATCGATCCCGACGCGAGGATCGCGGGCCCCAACGAAGCGTATTACGACAGACGCCTGTTGAAGGACTTCCTGACCTTCGCCAAGCGGGAGAACGTCCTGCCGCAGATCATGACCTGGCACGAACTTGACTCGGGCTCGCTGCGGGACTTCCAGGCGCACTACGACCACTACCGCTCGCTGGAGCGGGAGTTGGGCATCGCCCCTCTGAAGATCAACATCGACGAGTACGCCAACCGCCGCGACCTGTCCGTACCCGGGCAGCTCGTGCAGTGGGTGTCGATGTTCGAGCGCAACAAGGTGTACGCCAACATGGCCTACTGGGACGCCGCCGGCAACCTCAGCGGCCATGTGGTGCGATCCAACATCCCCAACGGCGGCTGGTGGTTGTTCCGCTGGTACGCGGGCCTGACCGGCGACACCGTGAAGGTGACTCCGCCGCAGCCCCACACCATCGACACCCTCCAGGGTCTCGCCTCCCTCGACACCTCCCGCCGCCAGGCCCAGGTGCTGCTCGGCGGCTCCGCGGGTGACTCCGACGTCGTGGTGCGCAACGTCCCCCGGTCCGTCTTCGGCCGTACGGTCACGGCGACCGTGGCCGAGGCCGCCTGGTCGGGTTACGAGGGACAGCACGCGACGCCGCGGGTCCTCGCGCGCACCAAGGTGCGGGTGGCGGACGACGGTTCGGTGACGGTCCCGCTGCGCGGCATGCGGAAGATGTCGGCCTACCGGATCGTCCTCACCCCCGGCGGCTCCGGCAGCCCCTCCCCCTCCTCGGTCCCCTGGTCGGCGTCGTACGAGGCCGAGGACGCGGCCATCACCGACGGCAGGGTCTACACCCAGGGCACGGTGAGCAACGCCAACGGCTACGCGGCCTCCGGCACCAAGGACGTCGGCTCGCTCAACCGGCCCGGCAGCAAGGTCGCCTTCACGGTGACGGTGCCGAAGGACGGCACGTACGATCTGGCGATCCTGTACGGCAACCAGTCCGGCGGCCCCGCCACGCAGAAACTGTCGGTCGACGGGGGCGCCCCGGTGACGGTCGGCTACCCGTCCACCGAGAACTGGACTTACCGCGCCAAGAAGGACGTCGGCGTCCACCTCACGGCGGGCACCCACCAGTTGACCCTGGCCAAGGGTGACGCCGAGGTGACGCTCGACCGGATCGACCTGACCACGCGCACGGGCGCGGCCTCCGCGTCGTACGAGGCGACGCTGGCGGACATCAGCGGCAGGCCGTCGTACGACTACTCGTCGTCGACCGGCGTCGGTACGGGCGCCCTGGTCCTGCGTTCCGGCGACAAGGCGGTGTTCGACGTCTACGCCCCGCGGGACGGCTACTACACGGTGACGCCGCGGTCCACGGCGGCCGTCAAGCTCGCGCTGCACGGCGAGACGGTCACGGCGGCACCCGGACGCCCGCTGCGGCTCTACCTGGTCGCGGGCAACAACCGCGTCGCGATGACGTCGGGCCACGCCGCCGTCCGCTCCCTCGACGTCTCCGGCGACGGGTCGGCGACCGGCACCCTGTCCTACGAGGGGGCCGAGGCCACCCTCGCGGGCGGTGCCAGGCTGGTCGACTCCCCGCACGCGTCCGCCGGCTCCTACATCGGCTGGCTGGGCAACAGCCCCTCCAGCACCGCCGAGTTCACGGTGGACGCGCCCCGGTCCGGCCGCTATCTGCTGGTCGTCCACTACGCGCACAACGACCGCCGGGACAACGGCCACGCCTACAACACGGACATCATGTCCCGTACGGCGGACATCAGGGTGGGGTCCGCGGCTCCGGTGAAGGTCACCTTCAAGAACACCTGGAGCTGGGACGACTACTGGACCGTGGGTGTCCCGGTCGACCTGGAGAAGGGTGCCAACGAGGTGACGTTCGGCAACGCGACCGCCTGGGCGCCGAACATCGACCGGATCGAACTGGGCCGAGTCATCGGCTGACGGACCGCGACCCGGGGCGCTGAGCCCCGGGTCGTCCGGTTCACCCCAGCAGGTCCAGGGCCCGTTCCCACCCGAAGTCCGGCCGTCCGCCGTCCGACCCCACCGCGCCGGTGTGCGGCTCCCCGAAGCGCACGCCCATCCCCCGCAGCCGTATCAGGCTGTCCCGGTAGGCGGGATGGGCGGCCAGCGCGTCGGCGACGCACGGCAGCGCCGCGATGGGGACGCCGAGGCCGTACGCCTCGCACAGGGTGCCCAGGGCGAGGGTGTCGGCGATGCCGGCGGCCCACTTGTTGATCGTGTTGAAGGTGGCCGGTGCGACCACGACGGCGTCCGGCGGCGGGAAGGGGCGCGGGTCGGCGGGCGTGCGCCAGGCGGAGCGGACCGGGCGGCCGGTCAGGGCCTCTACGGCGGCGCTGTCGAAGAAGCCATTCATGGCGACCGGCGTCGCGATGACGCCGACCTCCCAGTCCCGCTCCTGCGCGGCGGTGATCAGCTTGCTCACGTCCGCAGCGATCCCGGCGGCGCAGACGACGACGTAGAGGAAGGGAGTGCGGGCCTGTCGGGTCACTCGGGAACTCTACTGAACGCACTCGACCGGCCCTAGCGCACCGGGAAGGACAGCCCACGCTCGTTCTCGCGTCAAGGAGAGGCCGTACATGGACAGCGCAACCGCTCGGGAGCAGGCACTGGACGCCGCGGAGAAGCTGTTCTACGGGCGCGGCATCCAGTCCGTCGGCATGGACGACATCCGGGGCGCGTCCGGGGTCTCGCTCAAGCGGCTCTATCAGCTGTTCCCGGCGAAGGAGCAGTTGGTCGAGGCGTATCTGGAGAGGCGCGACGTGCGCTGGCGCGAGCGGCTCGCCGCCCATGTGGAGCAGCGGGCGGAGCCCGAGCAGCGGATCCTGGCCGTGTTCGACTGGCTGGAGGAGTGGTTCGCCGAGGAGGACTTCCGTGGGTGCGCCTGGATCAACTCGTACGGCGAACTGGGCGCCCGGTCCCCGCGGGTGGCGGACCAGGTCCGGGCGCACAAGCGGGCGTTCCGCGACTACCTCGCCTCGCTGGTGGCCGGGGCGGGGCTGCCCGAGGCCCTGACCGGGCCGTTGTATCTGCTGGCCGAGGGTGCCATGGTCACGGCGGGCGTCACGGGCGGTACGCGGCCGGCGGCCGAGGCCCGGGAGGCGGCGCGGTCGCTGCTGGCGGCGCGCTGAGGCCGGGACCGGCCGCCGCGGGCGGGCCCGACCTCAGGCGCGGGCCGGCCCACGGCGGTGGACGACGAGCGACGAGCCCGGCGTCAACTCCCCGTTTCCGACACGGTGATGGCGCTGACCGGGCACGCCCGGGCGGCCTCCCGCACCATCGGGTCGCCGCCGCCGTCTTCCATGCCGGGCAGCAGGGCGCTGAAGCCGTCGTCGTCCTGGGTGAAGACGGACGGGGCGGCCAGGGCGCACTGGCCGGCGCCGACGCAGAGGTCGTGGTCGATGTCGATGTGCAGATCGCGCGCTTCGCGTGATTCGCGCGTTTCGTTTGTTTCGTTTGTTTCGTGCGTTTTGTTGTCCATGACCGGAGCCTCTTACCAGGCCACGGGGAGTTCCAGCATCCCCTGGATCGTGTCGCCGGGTTTGAAGGGGATTTCCTCCGCAGGGACGGCGAGCAAGCGGGCGAGCGGCCACCGAAAAGCGCTTGTCGGCGAGCGGCCGTCACGCGCAGAATCCGGCCATGCCTACGACCATCGCCTTCCTGCCGCTGACCACCGCCGCCTTCCCGGTGCGGTACCAGCAGCAGCCCGGCGTCCCCCGGAGGCCGACGCTTCCCGCGTCGTGACCGCCGCGCTCGTCGCGGGCCTGCTAGCCGGCTACGGCATCGCCGTCCCGGTCGGCGCGGTCGCGACCTACCTCGTCTCCCTCACCGCCCGCACGTCCCTGCGGACCGGGATCTGCGCCGCGCTCGGCGTCGCGACCGCCGACGGGCTCTACGCCCTCGCGGCCACCGTCGGCGGCTCCGCGCTCGCCGCCGTGCTGCGTCCGGTGCTGGTGCCGCTGCGGTGGGCCTCCGCCCTGGTGCTGGCCGTCCTGGCGGTACGGGGCGCGGTCACCGCCGTACGCCACTACCGCGACCACCGGCTCGCCACCCGCTCCGCGCCCCCTCCCCCGAGCCCGGCGCGCGCCTACCTGGCGCTGCTCGGCATCACCCTGCTCAACCCCACCACCGTGATCTACTTCGCGGCCCTCGTCCTCGGCACCCGCGCCGCGGACGCCGTATCGCCGCTGGATCAGGGCGTGTTCGTCCTGGCCGCGTTCGCCGCGTCGGCGAGCTGGCAACTGCTGCTGGCCGGCGGCGGGGCGCTGCTGGGGCGGGTGCTGACGGGGCGTCGGGGGCGGTTGGTGACGGCGCTGGTGTCGAGCGGCGTGATCCTGGCGCTGGCGGTGCGGATGCTCGCGTAGCCGTACGGGTGCTCGGTGGCGGCGGGCAGGATGAATCCCGCGCGTCCCGGTGTTGAAGACCGGCGTCAGTGCGCGGAACACGACGATGGGACCGATCAGATGCCTCTCGAGGGCGAGTACGAGCCCAGCCCGACCAAGTGGGTGCGCAACCAGGTGGAGCTGTACGAGAGCTCCGGCGGCACCAAGGGGACGACCATTCAGGGAATGCCGGTCATCCTGCTCACCACCCGGGGTGCCAGGAGCGGGAAGATACGCAAGACACCGCTGATGCGCGTCGAGCACGAGGGCCGTTATGCCGCGGTGGCCTCGCTGGGCGGGGCGCCCGAGCACCCCGTCTGGTACCACAACGTCAAGGCCGGGCCCCATGTCGAGCTCCAGGACGGCCCGGTGAAGCGGGACATGAGGGCCCGCGAGGTCACCGGTGCGGAGAAGGCCGAGTGGTGGGAGCGTGCCGTCGCCGCGTACCCGCCGTACGCCGACTACCAGAAGAAGACGGACCGGGTGATCCCGGTGTTCGTGCTGGAGCCGTTCGACCAGGACTGAAGGGTCCCGACCGGGGGCCGATTCGGTTTCTCGGATTTTTTTCTGTCGGGGCGCATGAACCCGCGTTCGCCGGGCACACGTGCGTCAGGCCCCGCCGCGCTCCCCCGTCGCGGCGGGGCTTCCTTGTGCCTCGCGGGCGGAGCGTTCGGTCACGTCGAGGAAGATCTGGTCCGCCTCGGCGACGGCAAGGCCGATGGACCGCTTGATCCGTACGGCGACCTCCTCCACCTGTTCGCTGTCGAGGCCGGGCACCAGGTCGACGCGGGCCGCCACCAGGGCCGTTTCCAGGCCGGTCTTCATCGTGTACAGCGCCTCCACGCTGTCGATCTCGGGCTGCGCCTGAAGCAGGGCGCGGATCCGGGCGTCTGCCTCGGGGTCGGCGGCCTGCCCGATCAGCTGGTCGCGGGCGTCGCGCCCCAGCCGGTAGGCGACGTACACGAGCAGCGCGCCGATGGCGAGCGAGGCGGACGCCTCCCACACGACCTGCCCGGTGATCAGATGCAGCACCATGCCGGTGAGGGCGAGGGTCACGCCGAGCACCGCCGTGCCGTCCTCGGCGACGACGGTGCGCAGAGCCGGGTCGCGCAGACCGTTGCCGACACCGCCCTGCCGGCGTACCTGGTACAGCGCCCGCACCAGCGACAGGCCCTCGGCGACGAAGGCGACGCCGAGCACGATCATGCCCGCCACATAGCCGCTGAACTCGGCCTCGGCGCCGCCGTGCAGCGCCTCGAAGCCCTGGAAGAAGGAGAAGCAGCCGCCCATCACGAAGATGCCGACGGCCGCGAGCAACGACCAGAAGAAGCGCTCCTTGCCGTAGCCGAAGGGGTGGCGGTCGTCGGCGGGGCGGCGGCTGCGGCGCAGCGCGGCCAAAAGGAAGACCTCGTTCATGCTGTCCGCCACGGAGTGCGCCGCCTCCGACAGCAGCGCGGGCGAGTGGGCGAGGAGGCCGCCGATCGTCTTGGCGAGTGCGATGACGAGGTTGGCCGCGAGAGCCACCAGCACGGTCACTCGGGTCCTGCGGTCCGTCCTCGGAGCCTTGGGCGTGTCGCTCATTCAACGCCGTTTGCCCCGGCCGATCGGGCTCACACCCGTGCCGTCGGCGTAAATCGGGGGACCCGTCGGTACAGCGGGAGACCCGGTGGACGGGGAACCCGGGTACCGCACAGGGCGTATGCCGGAGAGGAGTCCGATCATGAGCGGCGGGGGCAACACCGCCTATGGGAGGAAGTCGTTCCAGCGGTCGAAGGCCCATTTCACCGACCGGATCACCGCGGACGGCCGGGACGGCTGGCCGGTGGAGGCGGGCCGCTACCGGCTGGTGGTGAGCCGTGCCTGTCCGTGGGCGAGCCGGGCGGTGATCTCCCGTCGGTTGCTCGGCCTGGAGGACGCCTTGCCGATGGCGATCGCCGACCCGATCCAGGACGACCGCAGCTGGCGCTTCACCCTGGACCCGGACGGCCGTGACCCGGTGCTCGGCATCCGCTTCCTCAGCGAGGCCTACGACAAGCGGGAGACCGACTACCCGGGCGGTGTCAGCGTGCCCGCGATCGTGGACGTGCCGAGCGGCGAGCTGGTCACCAACGACTACCAGCGGATCACGCTCGACCTCGCCACCGAGTGGACGGCCCTGCACCGGCAGGGGGCGCCCGACCTCTACCCGCAGGCGCTGCGCGACGAGATCGACGCCGTGACGGCGGACGTCTACGAGGATGTCAACAACGGTGTCTACCGGGCGGGCTTCGCCACCGGCCAGGAAGAGTACGAGGGGGCGTGCGCGCGGCTGTTCCAGCGGCTGGAGCTGCTCGCGGAGCGGTTGGCGGAGCAGCGTTATCTCGTCGGCGACACGATCACCGAGGCGGACATCCGGCTGTTCACCACGCTGGTGCGTTTCGACGCCGTGTATCACGGTCACTTCAAGTGCAACCGCTGGAAGTTGACGGAGAATCAGGTGCTGTGGGCGTATGTCCGCGATCTCTACCAGACGCCCGGGTTCGGTGACACCGTCGACTTCGACCACATCAAGCGGCACTACTACCAGGTGCACAGCGGCATCAACCCGACCGGCATCGTGCCCCTCGGGCCGGATCTGTCGGGCTGGCTGACACCGCACCGCCGTGAGGAGCTGGGCGGCAGGCCGTTCGGTGACGGCACGCCGCCCGGGCCGGTTCCCGCGGCCGAGCGGGTCCCGCGGCGGGGACTGCCCTGACCATGAAGGAGGCGCAGGCACACATGGCCAAGAAGAGGAGTCAGAAGAAGATGAAGCTGCCCCTTGCCTACAAGCCCTTGGGATTCGCGCTGGGCTGGGCGAGCGGGGCGCTCGCCGGGCTCGCCTTCCGCAAGACCTGGATGGCGATCCGGCACGAGGAGGACGCCCCCGACGCCCTGGACCGCGATCGCGGCTGGGGGGAGATCCTGCTGGCGGCCGCGGTCCAGGGGGCTCTCTTCGCGGTGGCCCGCAGCCTGGCGGACCGCACGGGCGCGAAGGCCATCGAGCGCTCGACGGGTGTGTGGCCGGTCAGCGAGAAGGGCGGGCGTGACTGAGGGGCGCTCCTCGCCGGACCGGCCGGAACCGGCTCAGCCCTGCTTCGGCGCCGTGGCCGCGACGCGGCGCAGGGTGAAGGAGTGGCCGGCCGGGTCGGCGTAGCCGCGTTCCTCGTACGGGCCTGGCGCCTCCTTCGCCTCCAGCGGGCGGCCGCCGAGCCCGACGATCTTGCGCTCGGCCTCGTCCAGGTCCTCGACCATGAAGTCCAGATGGGCCTGGAGGGAGTTCTCGGGGCGCGGCCAGCTCGGCGGGGTGGCGTTCATGTCGCGGCGGAACGCCAGCCGGGTCCCGTCGGCGCCCCTGATCTCCACACGGTTGGCGGTGGCGTCCGTCTGCTCGCCTTCCAGCAGTTCTGTGTAGAACACGGCGAGCTTCTCGGGCTCGGCACAGTCGAGCACCACCAAGCCCGCTTTCACCAATGGCATGGCTCCTCCGGAGTGTCCTGGGCGCGGGACGGTCCTGTCCCGCGCCCTGTTCCCTCCGGGTGTCCCCGCCCGGCCGTTTCAGTCCGCCACCAGCCACTCCCCTTCCCTGATCAGCTCCCGCCCGGCCAGCTCGTCGGCCTCACGCCACGCCTGCACGCGCCGTCGGCCGGACGCGGAAGTACAGGTAGGGCGTGGTGAGTCGACGCGGGTCGCAGCCGGCCCGAGGCCCAGGCGGGTTCTACCGGTCGCTGTCAGGTTCCGACCGGTCGGGCTGCCGGCCGGCGCGAGGAGGCGCTGAGCGACGCGCACGGTGACGCCCTCGAAAAGTCCGGCCGCCGTGCTGTTCCAGGACGAGCTGGCCTTTCAGGGTGTCATTCACCGACTCGATCAACTGCCGCACCGCGCCCCGTACCCATTTCCCCCGTCGCGGATTGCTCGTTCCGGTCTGCCTCATCGAGTCGCATCAAGCAACCGAGGTTGACTATTGGCAATAGTCAACTAGAGTTGCTTACATGCCGGCAGAAGACGTACCCGAGCCCAAGGGCCCCGCCGACGCGCTGGCGGCCGTCGCGGCGCTGCGGCGCCTGGCCGACCAACTGGAGGACGCTGCCGTGGAGCAGGCCATGCGCGCGGGCTGGAGCTGGCCCGACGTCGCCGAGGCCCTCGGCGTCACCCGTCAGGCGGTCCACAAGAAGCATGCCAAGCGGCTCATCGCCGCCGGCGTCACGCTGAGGAGGCGACCGTGAGCGCGATCGACCACTACATCAACGCGATCATTGAGCAGGGGATGGCGGAGGCGCAGGAGGACGGCTCCGCAGCGACCGAGGCCCACCACCTCCTGCTGGCGATCGCCACCCACGAGGGAACCGCCGCGCACCGCGTACTGACGGCGGTGGGGCTCGGACGGCAGCCGATCAGGAACGCACTGGACCGGGAGTTCGAGCACAGTCTGAACGCGGTCGGGGTGTCCCTCGCCTCCTTCAACCTCCCGAAGCCGAGCCGGTACTCCAAGCGTCCGCCAAAGCTCGGTGCCTCCGGCAGACTCGCGCTCGAACGCGGCTTCGCCGCCTCCACCGGTAAGAAGGACCTGCGTCCCACGCATGTGCTGCTCGGCGTCCTGGACACCGAGATCGGCACCGTACCGCGCGCGCTCGCCCTGGCCGGCGTCGACCGGGTGGACCTGATGGCACGCGCCCGGGAGACACTCGCCGACGGCAGCTGGTGAATCGGGCCCACCGATGCACTTGCCCGCACAGCCCGTTCGACCAGGGCTGAACCGCCCCTTCCTCCTCCGGTTCGATCCGGCCGATGCGGTCAAGCCGTTCGGTTTCTCCGGCGATGCGCGGCCAGGCAGCCTGCGAGCTGCCTGATTCCCCACCGTAATCCCTGTATGCCACGGGCCTTGCCACGGCCGCCCGCCCAGTGGTGTGGGCCGGTCAGTCAGGACCGTGATGCGCCATGCCCTCGCGACGAGTCCGGCCGACACGCGTCGCGACGCGAGGGCATCCACTCACGAAGAGAGGTCATCTCATGACGACGAGCGAGACAGTCGTGCTCGACGTCGACGGGCTGCGCATGCGCTACGGCCCGGTCGACGTCCTGCGCGACGTCACCTTCCAGGTCCGCCACGGCGAAGTGCTGGCCCTGCTGGGGCCGAACGGGGCGGGCAAGACCACCACGATCGAGATCCTGGAGGGTTTCCGGAGGCGGTCGGCCGGCCGGGTCGAGGTGCTCGGCGCCGATCCAGCCCACGGCGACGAGCGGTGGCGGGCGCGGGTGGGTGTCGTCCTGCAGTCCTGGCGGGACCACGGAAAATGGCGGGTGCGTGAATTACTCGCCCACCTCGGCTCCTACTACGCCGGCTACTCCACCGCACGGATCACCCGCCCCTGGGCCGCGGATGACCTCATAGCGGTGGTCGGTCTGACCGAGCACGCGAACCAGAAGATCAGCACACTCTCTGGGGGGCAACGGCGCCGGCTGGATGTGGCGATCGGCCTCGTGGGCCGCCCCGAGCTGGTGTTCCTCGACGAGCCCACCGCCGGACTCGACCCGGTTGCCCGGCGGGAGTTCCACGACCTCGTCCAGGGCCTCGCCGATGAAGGCGAGACCACGATCCTGCTCACCACCCACGATCTGAACGAGGCTGAGAACCTCGCCGACCGCATCCTGGTCCTCAACCACGGCCGGATCGTCGCCGACGGTACGGCAGCGGAACTCGCCCGGCAGATCGCGGGTGAGGACCAGGTGCGCTGGACCCGCGACGGCCGGCACTTCCGGCACTCGACCACCGAGTCGACCGCGTTCGCCTTCGACCTGTTCCAGCAGTACGGCGCGGCGATCGAGAACCTCGAAATCCGCCGGGCCTCACTGGAGGACACCTATCTCTCGCTGGTGCGGCAAGCCGAGTCCGGCGACGACAAAGCAGCGCACGGGAACAAGTCCGAGGAAAAGGTGGCTCGATGAATCCGACAGCGACGGCGACGGCGCTGCGGGCCGGCTGGTCCCGCGGCCTGATCGAGCTGCGGCAGACGTTCACCAACGGCGGGGATCTGTTCAACCACTTCTTCTGGCCCGTGGTGATGCTGGCCACGCTGTTCTTCATGCGGGACGTGTCCTTCGAGCAGAGCGGATTCATGCTCGGTGCCCTTGTGCTGCCCAGCATCCTTGGCATGAACGCCGCGATGGGTATGGTCACCATGAGCCAGACCCTCACCGCCGACCGCGAGGACGGAACTCTGCTGCGCGCCAAGGCGACACCGCACGGCATGCAGGGATACCTGGTCAGCAAGGTCGTCTCGGTGTCCGGCGGCTTGCTGGTCGACCTCGCGCTCTTTCTGATCCCCGCCCTGTTCCTCATTTCCGGCCTCGCGGTCGGTGGCCCGGGGCCCTGGCTGACCCTGATCTGGGTGCTGGCATTGGGCCTGGTGGCAACCCTGCCGCTCGGCGCGGTGCTGGGATCGGTGTTCACCAGTGTCCGCAGCCAGGGACTTCTCACGCTCCCGATACTCGCCTTGATCGCGATCTCCGGGATCTTCTACCCGGTCACCGTGCTGCCGGAGTGGGTGCAGTGGCTCGCCCAGGGCTTCCCGATCTACTGGCTCGGCCTCGGCATGCGCTCGGCTCTGCTGCCGGAATCGGCGGCCGCGGTCGAGATCGACGAGTCCTGGCGGCACCTCGAGACCGCGGGCGTGCTGGGCGCCTGGGCGGTGCTCGGCCTGCTCGTGGCGCCGGTCGTACTGCGGCGAATGGCACGCCGGGAATCCGGCTCGGCCGTGGCCGAACGCCGCGAGCGCGCCCTGCAGCGAGTCGGGTGATGGCATGACCAACGGCGAGGCAATCCCGCGTGACCTGCCCGCCGCGTGACTCGATGCCTTGCGGCGTCTGCGGAACATCGACGCCTTGCTGGGGGCTGATCAGGCGACTGCGCGAGCTGGTCCAGCTGGGGCGTCGGCGGTGCGGCCCGGCGGGCCTGCGGCACTCCGGCGCCGTTGAGGGTCGGCCGCAACTGGCGCAGGGCGTCGATCGATCAAGGGGGGTGTGCAGGGCGATCGCACTCATGAGTACGCACCGCGAAGGTCGATCTCGACCCAGTCAACCCGAAGCGCCGCACGGGAGCCCATCGGGTCTTGAACGCAAAAGGATCAACCTCACCGATTGACAGAAGTGAGGATTCCGTCACCGTCCGCAAAGGGCTCGAAAAAAGGGGGCTCACCTGCAGCCCACGCCGTCCTTCACCAGGGGCCATGCCTCGACGCCGTCGGGGGTGCGCACGTACGCCGTCGACCTGCCACCGGTCAGCCACAACCGCCGGTCGCCGAGCCGGTATCCGGTGTCGCGCGCGTCGGCGGGCATGGGGACGTCGCCGTCGTACGCGGCGGTCAGCAT
Organism: Streptomyces sp. NPDC006385; assembly: GCF_040612485.1. Taxonomy (NCBI): domain Bacteria; kingdom Bacillati; phylum Actinomycetota; class Actinomycetes; order Kitasatosporales; family Streptomycetaceae; genus Streptomyces; species Streptomyces sp. NPDC006385. The sequence continues at coordinate 48,725 of NZ_JBEXQG010000019.1, read as the reverse complement.
GCCGGGTTCGAGCACACCGTCGGGATCGCGGGCGTACATCCGGCGGTCCCGGTACTCGCCGAGGGCCAGGAAGTGCACCTTCTCCCAGCCGCAGTGGGCCGACCCCACGGAGCCGCTGATCTCGGTGGTGGGCACGCGGCGGCCGTGCTCGTCCGTCCAGATCTCGTACTCCAGGGAGGCCGTGAAGCTCTCGGGGAGCTCGGCGGGGTCGCAGGAGGCGCTGGTCTCCGGGCCCCAACCCGGGCGGTTCTTCCCGTCCTCGGCGATGACGACGGCGACCTTGGTGCGTCCGTCGACGTCGTAGGAGAACAGGACCCGGCCCTTCTCCTCCCGCTCCACGCGGTAGCCGGATCGCGGCACATCGGGCTGCTCGAAGTCGAAGTACGCCGTCAAGCCCTCCTCCGGCGTCGATCCGCCGTCCCCCTCGCTCCACGCCTCGCTGCCGCCGCCGGAGTAGATCTCCCCGTCGCACTCCAGGGCCCGGCCCGCGGCGCCCGACTCCACGCGGGTCGCCCGCGGACCGTCCTCGTCGAGGTCGCGGGCGGGCACGTACAGGGGTCCGTCGTACGGCGTGGCCGGCGGTGTGCCCTCGACGACCGCGCTCCGGTCAGCGGCACCGCATCCCACGACGGCCGTCGCCGCCAGCACCGCCGCCGCCACGATCCCTCCGCGCATGACCTGCTCCCCCTGTTCACTCCGCTGCCTTGATCCTTCGACGCGGCGGTGGGCAGGAACGTTCGCGTCTATCGGGTCGCCGCCTGGAACGTACGCCGATAAGCCTGTGGCGACACCCCGATGGCGGCGTGCAGATGCTGGCGCAGCGAGGCGCCCGTGGCGAAGCCGACCTGGCCGGCGATCCGGTCCACCGACAGGTCGCTGGACTCCAGCAGATGCCGGGCGCGGGCGACGCGCTGCTGGATCAGCCAGCGGCCGGGGCTGAGCCCGACCTCCTCGTTGAAGCGGCGGGCGAAGGTGCGCAGGCTCATCCGGGCGTGGGCGGCGAGGTCGGCCAGGGTGAGGGGTTCGTCGAGGCGCTCCAGGGCCCAGGCGCGGGTGGCGGCGGTGCTCGCGGCTGCGCTGACCGGCACCGGCTGCTCGATGTACTGGGCCTGGCCGCCGTCCCGGAAGGGGGGCACGACACAGCGCCGGGCGACGGCGTTGGCCAGCTCGCTGCCGTGGTCGGTGCGGACGATGTGCAGGCAGACGTCGACGCCGGAGGCGGCGCCGGCCGAGGTGAGGATGCGGCCGTCGTGGACGAAGAGGACGTCCGGGTCCAGGTCGACGTGCGGGTAGCGGCGCCGGAACGGTTCGGTCACCTGCCAGTGCGTGGTGGCCCTGCGCCCGTCGAGGAGGCCGGCCGCGGCGAGGACGAACGCGGCGGTGCAGATCGACACGATGCGTGCGTCCGGGCGGATCAGCGCGAGCGCGTCGGCGAGCTCGACGGACAGCTCCGTGGGGATGCAGGCGGTGGCCATGGAGGCGACCACCACGGTGTCGGCCGTGGCGAGGATCTCCGGGCCGTGCAGGACGCCGATCGTGAAGTCCGCGTTGGTGCGCACCGGCCGGCCGTCGACGCTGCAGGTCAGCACCTCGTAGTGGCCGTCGGCCGCGCCGAGGATCCGGCTGGGGATGCCCAGCTCGAAGGGGTAGACGCCGTCCAGGGCCAGCACGACGACCCGTTCCACTCGCCGCTCACCGCTTCGTTCTCGCCTCATGGCACGATCCTATCGAAGGTTGGCAATCGTGCCATTTTCCGGAGAGGCGGCTCCCGGGCAGGCTGTCTGACCATGAGCACTGTGAACACGATGCGAGCCATCAGCCAGGACGTCCTCGGCGGCCCCGAGGTCCTCAAGGAAGTGGAAGTCGAGCGCCCGGCCCCGCGCCCGAACGAGGTACTGGTCCGCGTGCGCGCGGCGGGCGTGAACCCGACCGACTGGAAGCACCGCGCGACCGGCGGCTTCCTGGGCGAGCCGCCCTTCGTCCTGGGCTGGGACGTCTCCGGCGTGGTCGAGGCGGTCGGCGTCGGCGTCGCCCGCTTCGAGCCCGGCGACGAGGTCTTCGGCATGCTGTCCTACCCGTTCGGCCACGGCTCGCACGCGGAGTACGTCACCGCGCCGGCCCGCGTCTTCGCGCACAAGCCGGCCTCGATCGACCACACGCAGGCGGGCGCGCTGCCGCTCGTCTCCCTCACCGCCTGGCAGGCCCTGGTCGAGTACGCCGACGTGCGGCCCGGTCAGCGCGTGGTGATCCACGCGGCGGCCGGCGGGGTCGGGCACGTGGCCGTGCAGATAGCGAAGGCGCGCGGCGCGTATGTGATCGGTACGGCGAGCGCGGGCAAGCATGCCTTCCTGCGGAGCCTCGGCGCCGATGAGTTGATCGACTACCGGGAGACGGACTTCGCCGACGCCGTCAAGGAGGTGGACGTCGTGCTGGACACCCTGGGCGGTGAGACGTCCGTGCGCTCTCTGCGCGTGCTGCGCCCGGGAGGCATCGTCGTCTCGATCCTGCCGGTCGGATCGGACGAGTTCTCCGAGGAGGCCGCGCGGCTCGGCGTGCGGGCCGTGCGGATGCTCGTGGACGCCGATCGTGCCGATCTGCGGGCGATCGTGGACCTGGTCGAGAAGGGTGAGTTGCGCGCGGAGATCGCCGGGACGTTCCCGCTGGCCGATGCCGCCGAGGCACACGCGCTCGGTGACACCGGCCGGACCACCGGCAAGCTGGTCCTCACGGTCGACTGAGTCAGAACGTGAGCACGGGCTTGATCGTCTTGCCCGCCCCCATGTCCCGTACCGCCCGGTCGATGTCCGTGAACGGATAGGTGCTGACCAGGCGGTGCAGCGGGAGCCGCCCCTCCTTCACCAGCCGGACCAGGGCGGGGACGAAGGTCTGCGTCTCGGCGTCGCCGAGGGTCAGACCGACGATCCGCTTGCCGCCGAGCAATCCGTTGACGTCGAGGGCGACTTCGGTGCCGAAGGGCGGGGCGCCGACGACGACCACGGTGCCGCGCGCGGCGAGCGCGTCGACGCCCTGGCGCAGGACGGCGACGTTGCCGGTGGTCTCCACGACGCCGTCGGCGCCCTGGCCGCCGGTGATCTCGGCGAGCGCCTCGCCGAGATCGGCCTCGGCGGCGTCGACGGTGTGAGTGGCGCCCAACTCCCTTGCCAGCGACAGGCGTTCGCCGATCCTGTCGACGGCGACGATGGCGGTGGCGGGGGTGAGCGCGGCGGCCATGACGGCGGACAGGCCGACGGCTCCGGCGCCGAGCACGACGATCGTGCCGCCGGTGACCGGCTTCAGTACGTTCCAGACCGCGCCGACGCCGGTCTGCACCCCACAGCCCAGCGGGGCGATCGAGGCCAGCGGCACCTCCGGGTCGACCGTCACGAGGCTGCGCTCGTCCACCAACGCCCGCTCGGCGAAGGAGGACTGCCCGAAGAAGTGTCCTCCGATCGCCTCACCGCCCCGGCTGATCGTGCGGGTGCCGTCGGCCCGTCGGCCGCCGATGAGGTTCAGCGGCAGCCAGGTCGCGCAGTACGCGGGGTGACCGCCCCGGCAGTTGCGGCAGTCGCCGCAGGAGGTGAAGGACAGCACGACATGGTCGCCCGGCGCGACGCCGGTCACGGCCGGGCCGACGGCCTCGACGACGCCCGCGCCCTCGTGGCCGAGGACGCCGGGCAGGGGGAAGGGCAGTCCGCCGCTCGCCACGCCGAGGTCGGTGTGGCACAGGCCGGTCGCGACCATGCGGACGACGGCCTCGTGCGGGCCGGGTTCGTCGAGCTCGACGTCGCAGAGGGTGAAGGGGGCGCCGCCGGACTCGACGACGGCGGCACGGGTGGGGATGGACATCGGACCGATCTCCTCGGCAGTGCGCTCAGTCGAGCGAGACGACGACGGACTTGGTGGTGGTGTAGGCGTCGAGCGCCTCGGGACCGTACTCGCGGCCGAAGCCGGAGTCCTTGACGCCGCCGAAGGGGACCGAGGGGTCGAGCATCGCCCAGTCGTTGACCCAGACGATGCCGGCGTCCAGCCGGTCGGCGACGCGGTGGGCGCGGGCCAGGTTGCCGGTCTGGACACCGGACGCCAGGCCGTACGGCGTGGAGTTGGCGAGTTCGACGGCCTCGTCCTCGGAGTCGAAGGGCTGCACGGTGAGGACGGGGCCGAAGATCTCCTCCTGGACGACTCGGGAGTCGTTCGGCAGGTCGGCGATCACCGTGGGCCGGTAGTAGTAGCCGCCGTCGAGGTCGAGCCGTTCGCCGCCGCAGACGATGCGGCCGCCCTCCTTGCGGGCGAGGTCGACGTACTCCTCGACCTTGCGCAGGTGCCGCTCCCCCGCCATCGGGCCGATCACGGTCTCGGGCTCGCGGGGGTCGCCGAGCGGCACGGCGGGCACGGCGTCGGCGAGGATGCCGAGCAGCGTGCCGTAGACCTGCCGCGCCACCAGCAGCCGGGGTCCGCCCATGCAGAACTGCCCGGTGTTGAAGACGAACGCCTTGATGACCGCGCCGACCGCCTTCTCCAGGTCGGCGTCCTCGAAGACGACGTGGGCCGCGTTGCCGCCGAGTTCCATGGTGACCGGCTTGAGCGACTCGCCGGCGATGCCCGCGACCTTCCGGCCGACCGCCGTCGAGCCGGTGAAGGCGATCTTGTCGACCCCGGCGTGCCGCAGCAGCGCCTCACCGGCCGCGGGTCCGCCGGTGACGACGTTGACCACACCGTCGGGAACACCGGCCCGCTTGAAGATCTCGGCCATGTACAGGGCGCTGAGCGGGGTCTCCTCGGCGGGCTTGTGCACCACCGTGTTGCCGGCCGCGAGCGCCGGGGCGATCTTCGACCCGGCCAGGATCAGCGGGAAGTTGTACGGCGTGATCGCCGCGACCACGCCGATCGGCCGGCGCCGGACATAGGCGAGGGCGTTCATGGGGGTGTCGCGGACGGAGCCGTCCAGGGCGTGGGCGAGGGCGGCGAAGTGCTCGTAGTCGTTGGCCGCGTTGGTGACGTCGACGGCGTGGGCGAGCGTGATCGGCTTGCCGACGTCACGGCTCTCCAGCTCGGCGATGGTGTCGGCGTTCTCCCGGATCAGCGCCGCGACCCGGTGCAGCACCCTGCCGCGCTCCCGGCCGCTGAGCCCGGACCAGGCGCCGTCGTCGAAGGCTTCCCGTGCCGCGCGCACGGCCGCGTCCACGTCGGCGGCACCCGCGTCGGCGACGGTGGTGACGGCCGCGCCGCGGGACGGATCGACCACCTCGGTGCGCGCTCCGTCGACGGCTTCGCGCCACCGGCCCCCGATGAACAGCCGGCCGGGTTCGATCTCGTAGGGGGTCATCGCCGCTCCTCAGCTCCGTCGCCAAGATTTCAACCATCAGGATTCCTGTTGTTGCGCAGTCTCTTTACAGACAGGTTTCCTGTCAATGCTCTAGGCTGAACCCATGCTCGACACCCAGGCGGCCAAGGCGACTCCCTCGCTCCTCTACATGGTGAAACAGGTGGAGCTCGTCGTTCGCTCCCACCTGGACGAGCTGGTCAAGCCGTCCGGGATCACGGCATTGCAGTACACCGCGCTCACCGTCCTGGAGCGGCACGACGGACTGTCGGCCGCGCAGCTCGCCCGCGACTCGTTCGTCACGGCTCAGTCGATCGCCGATCTGGTACGGAGCCTGGAGAGCCGCGGGCTCATCCGCCGGGAGCGCAATCCGCGCAATCGCCGGGAGCTGCTGATCCTGCTGACCGACGCGGGGCGTGAGCTGCTCGCCCGGCACGAGGGGCCCGTACGGGAACTGGAGGAGCGGATGGTGCGGGACCTCACGGCCCATCAGACCGAGCAGTTCCGCCAGGCACTCTCCAGGGCCTGGCACGCGCTGTCGTAGCGCCGCCGCTGCCAAGTTCCGCCACGTCCGGCGAATCCTCTGTCGCAATTCGAAGACATATGTCAATCGAACATGCTCAAATTCGCTCGATCGAGGGTAACTTGCAGTGCGGGGGCGGGATTTGAGCATCCGCCGCAGTGAGCAGGTGGGAGGCGATGTCGTCGTGCAGCAGGGTCCTGCGCCGTTCAGTCGGCATCTGCGCGTCCATCGGCACCGGGGCCACACGGTGCTGGAGTTCCGCGGCGAGATCGACATCGCGGCGGCGGTGGAGATAGCCCCGTACCTGGACCGGGTGACGAGCCACCCCGACGCCCGTATCGTGATCGACCTCAGGAGCGTCGAGTTCTTCGACTGCTCCGGGCTGCGCCTGCTGTACCGGGCCCGCAGCCGGGTGCTCGACCACGGCGGCCGGCTGCACCTGGTCTGCACCCACCCGCTCACCCTGCGCGTCCTGAGGATCACCGGCCTGTCCCGGCTGCTGCCCCCGCATCCGACGCCGGACGCGGCACTGGATCAGTCCGAGGCCACGTCCGGCACGTGATGGGGCGTCTATCAGGTGCCCGGCGCGTCGAACAGGGCGCTGACGGACTCCCCGTTGTGAATGCGGCGCACGGCCTCGGCGAGCGCGGGGGCGATGGACAGGATCCGCAGCTTGTCGGTACGTTCCTCCGCCGCGACGGGCACGGTGTTGGTGCACACGATCTCCAGTACGTCGGGCTGCTCGCCGATCCGCTTCAGCGCGCCGGACGCGAACAGGCCGTGCGTACAGGCCACCCGGATCGATCGCGGCTCCAACTCCCGCAGCCTGTCGAGCAGTTCGAGCACCGTGCTGCCCTTGGCGATCTCGTCGTCCAGGACGATGACGTCCCGCCCGGTGACCTCGCCGATGACGGAGTTGATGCTGACCCGGTCGTCCGCGAATCGCTGCTTGGCGCCGGCGGCCACCTGGGCGCCGATCATCCGCGCGAACGCGGCGGCCTCCTTGGCGTTGCCGAGATCCGGGGAGACCACGGTCGTGCGCGAGAGGTCGTACTGCCGGAAGTGCGCGGCGAGTTCCCGTAGCGCGTGCAGGTGGTCGACCGGCACCGTGAAGAAGCCGTGCACCTGGGGCGAGTGCAGCGTCATGGCGAGGACACGGCCGGCGCCGGCCGCCACCATCAGGTCGGCGACGAGCCGGCCGCCCAGCGAGATACGGGGGGCGTCCTTCTTGTCGGAGCGGGCGTAGGAGTAGTGCGGCATGACGACGGTGATCCGGCTGGCGGACGCCCCGCGGGCGGCGTCGCACATCAGCAGCAGCTCGACGAGGTGCTCCTGGACCGGCCGGACCAGCGGCTGGATCAGGAAGACGTCCCGTTCCCGGCAGTTGGCCTGGAGCTGTACCTCCAGGCAGTCGTTGGCGAACCGGCTGACCCGGCTGGGGCTGAGCGGCACTCCCAGGTGCGCGCAGACCTCCGCCGCCAGTTCGGGGTGGGCACTACCGCTGAACACGGCGATCTCTCGCACGATCCGCTCCTCGCATGATCATTCCGGATGGCGGACTCATGCTACTGACCTCGGCAGAAACGTTGCGGCTCACCGGCGGGGCTGTGCGTCGTCCGGCCGTCGCGCCGTCCCCGCTCCGGTCAGGGGGCCAAAGTCGGCCAACGGACAGGTCCCGCAAGGCATTTGCGGGTATCCGAACAGCAGGGAAGGAGGGACGTCGACATGACGACTCCCAACAAGCGCATCGACAAGCGCATGCCCGGCTGGGCGAAGGCGGTGAGCGCCGTCGTACTGGTGCTCGTCGTCTTCTTCGCCGGGATCCGGCTGAGCGTGCTCCCCGGCCTCAAGGACCTGTTCGGCACGGAGACCAACGACCGCTCGGGCCCCGCACTGCTCCAGTCCATCCAGGACATGAGCCGCTACGACGCCGCCTCCGGCAACTTCCAGATCGTCGTGGATCTGGAGAAGGACGCCAAGTTCCTGCCCGACGCGATCCGCGGCACCCGCACGCTGTACGTCGGCGCGGGCACCGTGGACGCCTATGTCGACCTCGGGAAGGTCGGCGAGGACGACGTCACGGTCAACGACGACCGTACGTCCGCCACCCTCCGGCTGCCGCACGCCGCCCTCGGCACACCGTCCCTCGACCCCGCGCGCTCCTACGCCGTGTCCAAGGAGCGCGGGCTCCTCGACCGCCTCGGCGATCTCTTCTCGGACAACCCGAACAGCGAGCAGGCCGTGCAGAAACTGGCGGTCGAGCACATAGGCGAGGCGGCGAAGCAGAGCGGGCTGACCGCACGCGCCGAGACCAACACCACCGACATGCTCGAAGGGCTGCTGCACTCCCTCGGGTTCAAGGAGGTGAAGGTGACGTACGGGGCCTGATCCCTGCGAGGTCCGGCAGCACCCCGGCCGGGCTCCAGTGCGGTGGCATCGGGGCGCGGTTCCGGGGTAATCCGCTTACCACGAAGGGAAGTTGAAGACTGGAGGACCGCATGGCCCGTGACACCGCACGTTCGCGCGCCGCGTTGCGCCCCGGCGCTCCCCTGCGTTTCCTCGCCCGGCTCCTCGCGATGCTGTGCGCCTTCGCGTTCATGGTCGCCTTCGCCGTCGTCCTGGCGAAGCTCACCCTCCAGCCGTCGCCCGCGTCGGAGGCGCTGACGCACACCAACCTGCGGCCCGGCCGTTCCCTGCGGGCCTATCTGGACCAGCCCGAACTGCGCGACGCCGTCCGGCAGATCGGCGGGAATCTGCTGCTGGGCGTTCCGTTCGGCATCCTGGTGCCCGTCGTCGCCCCACGGACGCGCGGTGTCCTGCGCGTCCTGCTGCTGACGGCGACCGTGATGCTCCTCGTCGAGTTCGCCCAGGGCGCCCTGGTGACGGGGCGGGCCTTCGACATCGACGACGTCATCCTCAACACCACCGGCGCCCTGATCGGCTACCTCGTGCTGGGCCGGCGACTGAGCCGGGCCGTGCACGCCCGGGAGCGTCGGTCGTAGGTCCTAGGGTCTGTTGCGAAAGTGGCGCCTGCCGCGCGACGCCACTTTCGCAACAGGCCCTAGCGCAGCACCAACTGGACGATGGCCGCCGTGCCGACCACCACGATGAACGCGCGCAGGACGGCAGGGCGCAGGCGGCGGCCCACGGTGGCGCCGACGTGGCCGCCGATCGCGGACCCGACGGCGAGGAGGGCCACGGCCGTCCAGTCGAAGTCCGCGGCGATGAGGAAGAAAAGCGCGGCGACGGAGTTGACCACGGCGACGAGGACGTTCTTGACGGCGGTGAGGCGTTGCAGGTCGTCGTCCAGAAGCATGCCCATCAGGGCGACGTAGATGATGCCCTGGGCGGCCGAGAAGTAGCCGCCGTAGACGCTGGCCAGGGTCAGTCCGGCGAGCAGGAGCGGGCCTCCGTCGGCGCGTGCGGATCTCCCCTGCCGCTCCCGGCGATCGCGCAGCCTCCTGCCGATCAGGGGCTGGAGGACGACCAGCACGAGGGCGAGCCCCACCAGGACCGGCACGATCCGCTCGAACGCCGAGGCGGGCAGGGACAGCAGCAGCGCGGCCCCGGTGACGCCGCCGAACAGGGCGCCGGCGCCCCACTTCAGGATGCGCCGGCGCTGACCGCGCAGCTCGCGTCGGTATCCGACGGCCCCGCTGATCGAGCCGGGGATCAGGCCGAGCGCGTTGGAGACCGTGGCGGTGACGGGCGGCAGGCCGGTCGCCAGCAGCACAGGGAACGTGATCAGCGTCCCCGAGCCGACGACGACGTTGACGGCGCCCGCGGCGATGCCCGCGCCGAGGACGGCGCTCATCTCCCACAGCTCTGCGGCACTCATGGCGGACAGCTTAGAAACCGAACACTTCGGCGGTGGCCGAAGGATCACGGGCAAACGCGCAGGCGTTCACCGGCGCGGGCCGCACCTCGTCGCGGACGGCTCCACGACCGCAACGGCGCCTGGACGTGACCGGCGAAGGGATGGTCGGCCGACCGGTCGGGCGTCTAGTGGTGGTGCCAGGTGAACTTGTCTCCGCCGACCCAGCGGACCACGTCCGGGTCGTCCAGGTCATGGACCGTGATGCCGAAGGCGGCGGCGGTCTCCAGGACGTCGGTGATGGTCCTGGCCTCGCCGACGACCACACCGTCGATCTCCATGATGCGGAACGGAGGCGTGCCCGGCTGAACCCCGAGCACCATGATCCGCGGGTGTGAAATGTGCGGGCTCGCGATTTCGGTCATGCATAGAGCGTAGAGCGCAACCCGCGTCAAGGGATCCTCCAGTCATCCGCGAAGCGGACGCGGAGCGCGACGCGGGCGGCGGCGTGGCCGGGATGAGGATGAGGATGAGGCCGCGGTACGGGCGGTCCGGGCTCAGGGGCGCCGCCACTCGTCGTCCCCGAGGTGGGAGCCGGCCTGCGGGCCCATGCGGAGCATGCCGCCGTCCACGCTCCAGGAGGCGCCGGTGACGTAGGAGGCATCGGGACCGGCGAGGAAGGCGATCACGGCGGCGACCTCGCGGGCGTCGCCAGGACGGCCCAGCGGGACGCCGGGGCGGTCCTCGGTGTGTACGTCGGTGTCCTCCTGGCCGGTCATGGGCGTGGCGATCTCGCCGGGCGCGACGGCGTTGACGGTGATGCCGTACTCGGCGAGTTCCAGGGCCATGACCTGGGTGAGCAGGCCGAGGCCCCCCTTGGCCGCGCAGTAGGGGGCGGCGCCGACGCGCGGCTGGTGTTCGTGGACGGAGGTGACGTTGACGATCCGGCCGCCGTCACCCTGGCGGATCATGTGCCGGGCCGCCCGTTGTCCGCACAGGAAGGGGCCGATCAGGTCGACGTCGATGACCTCGCGGAAGGTGTCCAGCTCCAGGTCGAGGAACGGCGTCATCGTGCCCGTCCCGGCGTTGTTGACCAGGACGTCGAGCCGGCCGAGCCGGTCGCACAGCTCGTCGACGGTGCCGGCGGCGGTGGGCAGCCGGGTGAGGTCCAGTTGCGCCACGGCCGCCCGCTGCCCGTGGGCGCGGACCTCCTCGGCGGTCTCCTCGGCGCCCTTGAGGTCGCTGTGCCAGGTGATGCCGACGTCCATGCCCGCCCGGGCCAGGCGGACGGCGGTCGCCTTCCCGATCCCCGAGTCGGAACCGGTGATCACGGCCACCTTGCTGCGCGGTGCGGTGGGTGCGGACATGGCAGGGCCTCCTCGTGGACGGTCCGAGAGCGATGAGGCATCGCAGTACCGGCCGATCGCAGTACCCGGCCGGCCGACGGACAAACCGGCGCCACCACCACACCGGGTCGCACACGAACGGACGCCCCCCGCCGCGCCGACCCACGAACCGACTCCACGAACCGACTCCACGAACCGACTCCTCCGCCCGTCGTGCGGTCCCCGTGCGCCTGGGCAACTCTGGAGGAGGAGGTGGCGATGGACCCCGTCGAGGCACTGGACCGGATCGCCTTCCTGCTGGAGCGGTCCCTGGCGCCGACCTACCGTGTCCGTGCCTTCCGCACGGCGGCCCGCGTGCTGGCCCGGCTGCCCGAGGGCGAGGTGCGCGAACGGGCGGAGGACGGGTCGCTGGAGTCTCTCAAGGGCGTCGGCCCGAAGACCGCCCAAGTGGTCCGCGAGGCGCTGGCCGGGGGGACGCCGGGCTATCTGGAGAAGCTGGAGGGAGAGTCCGCCGCACCGCCCGGGGGCCGGGCCGGCGAGCGGCTGCGGGCGCTGCTGCGCGGGGACTGCCATCTGCACTCCGACTGGTCGGACGGCGGCAGCCCGATCGAGGAGATGGGCAGGACCGCGGCGGAGCTCGGCCACGAGTGGGCGGCGCTCACCGACCACTCGCCGCGGCTGACCGTGGCCCGTGGCCTGTCTCCCGAGCGGCTGCTGCGGCAGCTGGACGTGGTGGCCGGGCTGAACGCGACCTGGGCGCCGTTCCGGCTGCTCACCGGCATCGAGTGCGACATCCTCGAGGACGGTTCGCTGGACCAGGAGCCGGAGCTGCTGGACCGTCTGGACGTCGTGGTGGTGTCCGTGCACTCCAAGCTGCGCATGGACGCCCGCTCCATGACCCGGCGCATGGTGCGGGCCGTACGGGATCCGCACGCGGACGTCCTGGGGCACTGCACGGGCAGGCTGGTCAGCGGGCGCGGGCGGCCGGAGTCGGAGTTCGACGCGGACGAGGTGTTCGCCGCGTGTGCCGAGTCGGGCACGGCGGTGGAGATCAACAGCCGCCCGGAGCGGCTGGACCCGCCGCGCCGGCTGCTGCGCCGAGCCGTCGACGCGGGCGTGCTGTTCTCGATCGACACCGACGCGCACGCGCCCGGCCAGCTGGACTGGCAGATCCTCGGCTGCGCCCGCGCGGAGGAGTGCGGGGTGCCGGCCGAGCGGGTGGTGACCACCTGGGCCCTGGAGGAACTGCTGGCCTGGACCCGCGAGGGCCGGACACCGTCCCGAGTGGCGGGCGCCTGACGTGGTACCCGGCCGGCGCGAGAGCGATGCGGGAAGCAGTGCGGGAAGTGGTGCGGGAAGCGACACGAGAAGTGGGAAGAACGGCCCGCGCAGGAAGGGGCGGTCCATGGAACGGGCGGCCGTGTTCGACGTCGACGGCACCCTCGTCGACACCAACCACCTCCATGTGACGACCTGGTGGGAGGCTTTCCGGCAGGCGGGCCACCAGGTGCCCATGCACGCCGTCCACCGGGCCGTCGGCCTCGGCGCCACCGACCTGATCGCCCACCTCCTCGGTGACGACCGCGACAAGGACCGGGACGCCGAGCTGAGCGCCGCCCACAAGGCCCTGTACGGCCAGTATTTCGACCGGCTGCCCCCGCTGCGGGACGCCGGCCGGTTGCTGCGGCGCCTGGACCGCGACGGCTGGCGTGTCGTCCTCGCGACCTCGGCCGGGGGCGCGGAGCTGTCCGCCCTGCGCCGGGCGATCTCCGCGGACGACGCGATCACCGCCACCGCGAGCGCCGACGACGTCGAGGAGGGCAAGCCCGCGCCGGAGCCCGTCGAGCACGCCCTGGAACTGGTGGGCGTGCCCGCCGAGCGCGCGGTCTTCGTCGGCGACACCGTGTGGGACATGCGGGCCGGGACCCTGGCCGGTGTGCGGTGTGTGGGCGTCCTGTGCGGCGGCATCCCCCGCGCCGACCTGCTGGACGCGGGCGCGCAGGCGGTCTACGACGACCCGGCCCACCTGCTGGCGTCCCTGGCGGACAGCCCCTTGACCGACATCCGGTGAGGGTGACGCGGACCGCCGTCGGCCGGGCTGACGGACGTGCACGCGTTCGCGGCGCGATGCGATGCCATGCGATGCGGGTCGGGAGCGTGCGGGCGTCCCGGAGCGGGTACTCGGGGCTCCCGTCCCCACTCCTTGAGAGGAGCCGCAGGTGAGCAGCGAATCGGCCCTCAGGATCGTGGTCACCGGTGCCACGGGCAATGTCGGTACGAGCGTGGTGCGGCTCCTCTCGGAGGATCCGGAGGTCGGCTCCCTCCTGGGGCTGGCCCGCCGGACTCCCGAGTGGTCGCCGCCGAAGACGGACTGGGCCGCGGTGGACCTGGCGTCCGCGCAGGCCGATCTGGTGAGCCTCTTCGAGGGCGCCTCGGCCGTCGTGCATCTGGCCTGGGCGTTCCAGCCCACGCACGATCCGGCGGTGACCTGGCGGACGAACGTACTGGGCAGTATCCGCGTGTTCGAGGCGGTGGCCGCCGCGCAGGTCCCGACGCTGGTGCACGCGTCCTCGGTCGGTGCGTACTCTCCGGGGCCGAAGAACCACGCCGTGGACGAGTCGTGGCCGACGCACGGCTGGCCCGACGCCGCGTACTGCCGGGAGAAAGCCTATCTGGAACGGGCGCTGGACGCCTTCGACCGGACGCACCCCGAGGTGCGTGTGGTGCGGATGCGGCCGGCTTTCCTGTTCAAGCGGGAGTCGGCGAGCGAGCAGCGCCGTATCTTCGGCGGCCGCTTCCTGCCGGGTCCGCTGGCGCGCCCGGAGCTGCTGCCGTTCCTGCCCGACATTCCGGGCCTGCGGGTGCAGGCCCTGCACACCGACGACGCGGCCACGGCGTATCGACTCGCCCTGAAGTCCGACGTCCGCGGGGCGTTCAACCTCGCCGCCGAACCGCCGGTCGACGCGGACCTGCTCAGCGAGGTGCTCGGCACCACGCGCCGGGTCCGGCTCCCGCGTACGGCGGCCCGCTCGGCGATCGCCGCCGCGTGGGGGCTGCACCTGCTGCCGGCTTCCCCGCACCTCTTCGACGCGGTCCTCAGGCTGCCCCTGATGGACTGCACACGCGCGCGTACGGAGCTGGGCTGGCGCCCGGAACGGACCGCGCCCGAGGTGCTGGAGGAGTTCCTGCAGGGCCTGCAGCGCGGCGAGGGCGCGGAGACGGAGCCCCTGCGCGGCCGCAAGGTGGGCTGACGCCCGTCTGCCCCAGGGATCCTCTCAGCCGGTCGGCTCCTCGGGTTCCGGATGCTCGGGATGGGCCGTGTCCGACCGGGATTCTCCCTGGCGGCCCGTGCCCGCCTCGTCGGTGTCGGGGACGTCGTCCGACCGCTCCCCGGCGTCCGTGGACTCGACAGGCGCCTCCCAGGGGTCCTCCCCCTCTGCCGCCTGCTGGTCCGGCATGTCCCGCGGTATCGGCTCGGCGGTCTGGCCCGGAGTCTTGTGACGGTCGTCGGCCATGGCGCACCTCCCTCGTCTCGTCCAAGGCCGTTCGAAGGACCCGCGAGTACCGCCCCGGCCACCGGCGAAACCTCAGCGCGACACCGCTCCGCCGGCGCCGTGCGCCAGCCCGCGGACCCGCCGACAACTCACCCGCCCGCCCCTCGCGCCAACCGTCGATCAGCACCACTACGACGCGAGGTCCTCGACCTCGGCCAGCGCCGCCGCCAGTTCGGGAGCGACCGTCTCCTGGACCCAGCGGTCCTGTGCGGTGTCGACCGCCCGGGGAACCGTCTCCGTGAGCATGATCAGGTAGAGGTAGGAGCGGTAGAGGGCCAGCCGGAGGCGGGCCGGTACGTCGAAGTCGGCCCGGCCGCCGGCCTCCCGGTACCCCGCCAGGAACGCCTCGTCCCTCTTGATGTCCCCGAGCAGCGCCAGGGAGACGAAGTCGGCGAGCGGATCGCCCCAGAACATGCGTTCCCCGTCGATGAGCCCGCCGATCCGGGCCTCCCCCGACGCACGGTCCACCAGGATGTTGCCCGGCCACAGGTCGAAGTGGACCGGACGCGGGACGGTGACCTCGTCCAGGGCGTCGTACGCGGCCCGGAGCATGCGGGCTACGGCGTCGGCGGGGCGCGGCAGCCGGGCCGCGTACCGGCGGGCGTCGTCGAGGACGGCGTCGAGCATGGCCGTGAAGGCGGTGCGCCAGTCGGGGGCGAGCGGGCCGAGGGCACCGGAGGGGTAGCCGAAGCCCGGGCCCGTGAGGGTGTGGAGTCGGGCGACCTGACGGCCCAACTCGGTACGCAGGGCCGCCCGTTCCGGGTCCGTGAGCGAGCCGTTCCACGGGTCCCCGGGGCAGGCCGTCATCAGCAGGTGGCTCCCCAGGGCCACGACACGCGGCGCCGGGACGTCCGCCTGCGCTGCCACCCGGTAGAACTCGGCCTCGGACACCAGGAGTTCACTCTCGTAGGTCAGCCCCGGGACGGTCGGCGCGGGCGGCACCTTCAGCACGTACCGGCGGCCGTCGGTCAGGAGCAGCTCCTCGACCGTGTTGTACGTGCCCCCCGACAGCGGCCGCAGGTGGGCGAGGTGTCCCGGCGGCAGGCCCGCCGCCTCCAGGACCTGCCGGGCCCGTTCCCAGGAGTCCACCACCGTGCGCCCACCCCTCTTTCGGTCAGCCGGCCGCGTAGACGTCCTCGACGTAACGGCCGTCCGCGATCAGCCCGTCGAGCCACCGCCCGGCCGCCGCGTCGTCGGCGCCCGGTGTGCGCTCCCGGTACAGCGTACGGAACGCCTCCCGTACGCCCGGCGCCATTCGGGAACCGTCGCCGCACACGTACACCCGGGCGCCCGCGCCGAGCAGCTTCCAGACCTCGTCGGCGTGCAGGAAGTCGGCGTCCGGGGCGTCGCAGCCGAAGTAGCAGAGGGCCGGGGCGAGTTTGCGTCTCGGTGCCGGTCGCGGTGTGTGATGTGTACGGCGCGGTCCAGCTGGCCAATCCGGCGATGGCGGCGGAGTGCGGTACGACTCCGGGGTGGCTGCGCGGGCGGGACGGGCTGGACCTGTTCCGGCCGCAGGAGGCGACGCAGGTGGAGCGGATCGCCGAGGCGCTGCGGCTGCGGCACCGGTCGCGGTACCAGGTGTCGGTGCGCTGGGAGGGGCCGGGCGGTGCTGAGCGGTACGGGGAGCTGACGGCGGACCCGGTGAGCGACACCGTGGAGGAGACGCCGGCGCTGCTGGTGATGCTCCGCGTCCTGGGTGAGCGCGAGGCGCATGAGCACAGGCCCGTGCGGATGGCGCCGATGCAGGCGCGCGTCCTGGCGCTGCTCGCCGGGGGCGCCACCACCGCGCGGGCCGCCCGGGAGGCGGCCTCACGGTGGACGGCGTGAACTACCACCTGCGGCGCCTGTCTGCGCGGTGGGGCGCGGCGAACCGTACGGAACTGGTCGCCCGGGCCTATGCGCTGGGCGTGCTGGCTCCCGGGGTGTGGCCTCCGACGCCCGCCTCCTCGGTCGAGCCGGAGTAGGCGGTGCCCGCGCCCCGCGGTGCGCCGAAGCGGGCCAGGGTGTGCCACACCATCTTCAGGTCCTGGAGCTCGTACCGGCCCGTGCGGGCGGCGTCCCCGATGACACGCGGGTCGACGCGGCCGTCCTCGGCGATCCGCGCGCCCAGCTCGGCGTACTCCTGGCCGCGGTAGTCCGCGTGGCGGCGCAACTGCGCCATGGTGAGCCGGTAGCCCGGGTGCCACTCGACGGGGCGGGACAGCTCGCGAGCCGCGGCCTCGACGGGCGTGCCCCGGTAGCAGGAGTCCAGGACGACGGCCTCGACGTCACGGGCGAGGACGACCCCGCCGTGGACCTGCGCCTCGATGTAGTCGTTGAGGGCGTCCTGTTCGTCGGCCTCGGCGAGTGCGACGAGGTGCGTACCGGCGGCGACGCCGAAGTCCGTCGGCTCGGCCGCGCTGTCGGGGTAGCAGAAGGTGGCGCGGGCGAGCGCGGCGCCGGTCAGCCTGAAGTGCGAGGAGCCGAACCGCGGCGCGGCGCCCACCACTTGGCGGCGGAAGTTCAGCGCGCCGTACACGGGCCGCTCGTCGTCGGCGGCGTCGTCGTAGACGCCGCCGAAGATCCGGCTCTCCCAGCGCCAGCGATCGCCGCCGGGGTGGGCGGTGAGGCCGCCGTTGCTGGTGCCGGTCACGAACTGCGAGTGATACGTGCCGTCCTCGGCCAGTGCCCGCAGGATCGGCACGCCCCGCACCAGCCGGTCCGGGTGGAAATTGAGGGTGATGCGGACGTCGGGGTCGAGGGCCGGACCCGCGGAGGCAGCCGCGACATGCCGCAGTGCCGCCCGGGCCCGAGGTGACCCGACCGCGCCGAAATTCACTGGCTCCCCCTTCAACAAGCTGCCTACCCTAGCCAACAACCTAGGGACCCTAGGTTTGCGGAACGACTTTACCGAACAACCCTGTCGAACGACTCCCAGGAGCTCCCATGAGGCCACTCACCGAGCAGGACATCCGCAACTCTTTCATCAACTGCTCGAAAGGCGAGGCCAAGCGTCTGTCCGTACCCCGTGATCTCGACGAACGCCCTTGGGACGACCTCGACTTCCTCGGCTGGCGGGATCCGGGTGCGCCCGACCGCAGCTACCTGGTCGTCGAGCGGGAGGGGCGCCCGGTGGGCGTCACCCTCCGCTTCCCGTCCTCGCAACGCGGCTTCCTGCACCGCAGCATGTGCTCCCTGTGCCTGACGTCCCATCCGCGCGGCGGCGTCTCCCTGATGACGGCCCGCAAGGCGGGGGCCGCGGGCCGTGAGGGCAACTCGGTCGGCCTGTACATGTGCACCGACCTCGCCTGCTCGCTCTACCTCCGCGGCAAGAAGATCCCGGAGGCGGGCCCGCGGATCGAGGAGAGCCTGACGCTGGAGGAGCAGATCGCGCGGGCGACGGGCAATCTGGCGGCCTTCCTGGACCAGCTGTACACCTGACCGGTCAGCGGTCCAGCAGCCTGGCCGCCGCCACGCTGTGCAGGTGGATCAGGACGTCGTGGCTCCGGGCGAGGGCTGTGTCGTACTCCGGTTCCGGGTACGCCGTGCCGATGCTGCGGGTCGGCCTCGCCTCCCTCACCCAGGTACGGGCCGGTGGCGGCACGGTCCGCAGGTCGACGACGTAGTCACGATGGCGTACACGGTCGAGCGTCGCCTCATTGCTGCCGTGTCCCGCCGGCCCCAGGGTGAACTCCCGCACGTTCCCGTCCGGCGCGGTGGCGTTGAACGAGCCGCGGTAGAAGGTGAAGCCGACGCTGACGTACGCGTCACCGAGCCGGTCACGCAGGAACGCGCCCTGCATCTTCGGGTAGTGGGCGGGGTCGTCCGGCACATAGGCGACGTGTGCGTTGTGCGCCGACAGCAGGATCTTGGTGCCCGTGTGCCGCGCCCACCAGGCCACGTTGTCGGCCATGACCGAGTCGCGGTAGCGCATGGCTGCCCTGAGCTGCTGCGCGTCCTCGAAGTCGAACGCGTAGCCCCGGGCCGTCTGGTCGATGGCGGTGGCGTGCTGGACCGCCCAGTCGTACGCCTCCCGGTCGGCGCCCGGCGCCTGTCGCCGCAACAGCGCCAGCGCCTCGCCGGTCCGGGCCGCCATCTGCTGGCGCTCGGCGTACGGCCTGTTCAGGTACTGCTCGATGTACGCACCCGTCGCCGTCGTGGGCCGCAACCCCCGGTACAGGTCCGTGAAGCGGGCCAGGAGGCCCGAGTGCGCACCCGCCACGTAGTCCGTGACCTCGTCGTACAGCTCGGGACCGGCCCAGGCGAAGTCGTCGCCCATGAACTGGACCGGATCGTCCGGATGGTGCCGGTTGTAGGCACGCATCCACTCCACGAGCCGCAGATAGTCGGTGTTGTTCCACCACAGGAAGTCCCGCTGGAACTCCTCGCGCATGATGCGCCGCGGATCGCCCTTGCCGTACAGCACGTAGTCGTTGAGGCGCAGACCGGTGCTCCAGGGGGCCTCCAGCGCGAAGGTGCGGAAACCCCTCTCCTCGACGAGGTGGCGGAAGACGCGGTCCTTGAGGGCGAAGAAGTCGTGCGAGCCATGGGTGGCCTCGCCCAGGCCGACGACCCGGGCGCCGCCGATCATCCGGTCCAGGGGCCGCAGATCACCGCTGTCGCCGCCCGGTTCGACCGTCCGCAGCGGGTGGGCGGCGCGGTCGAGTGCGTCGACGACGGTGGTGGTGGAGGAGGAAGCGGCGGCGGAGGCGGGGTACGGGGCCGCCGCGGCCGGGATGCCGGTCGTCAGGGCGGCGAGGATGATGAACAGGGTCAGTAACAGT
This sequence comes from Streptomyces sp. NPDC006385, assembly GCF_040612485.1. Taxonomy (NCBI): domain Bacteria; kingdom Bacillati; phylum Actinomycetota; class Actinomycetes; order Kitasatosporales; family Streptomycetaceae; genus Streptomyces; species Streptomyces sp. NPDC006385. The sequence goes on along the minus strand of NZ_JBEXQG010000019.1, from coordinate 29,405 downwards.
CCGGTCCGATGACGATGCATGATCCAAGGCTTGCGCTCCGGACCGGCGGGGGACCATGGGGCGGTCCTCCGTCCCCGGGTGCGGACAGCCACCCGGTGGCGGCGGGGGTTCTCCCCAGGCTTCGCGCGGGTGTCGATGATCACCAGCCCGGCCCCTTGCCGTACTCGGCCGCTGCGATCAGTCTGGGGTTCCTTGCGGACGGTTACGTTCCGCAAGCGGTGGGCCGACGCATCTGTGGAAAGGGAACGACCCGAGGATGCAAGACGTGAGTGAGGGGACGGAGTTCCGGGAGTGGCTCGGAAGGCTGCGCCGGGATCCCGTGGTGGTCCAGACGCTGCGGTCGGCGGCCGCGGCGACGATCGCCTATGTCATCGCACTGCGCCTGAGTCCGGAGGCCGCGCCGCTGACCGCGCCCCTGACAGCGCTGCTGGTCGTCCAGGTCACCTTCTACGCCACGCTCACCAACGGCATCCGCCGGGTGAACTCCGTGGTCGCCGGGGTGCTGGTCGCCATCGCCTTCAGCCTCCTGGTCGGCCTGACCTGGTGGAGTCTCGCGCTGCTGATCGTCGCCGCGCTGGCGGTCGGGCATCTGGTGCGGGTCAACGAGTACGTGCCCGAAGTGGCGATCAGCGCGATGCTGGTCCTCGGGGTCACGACCGTCGGGGACACCGCGTGGGCGCGGGTGCTGGAGACACTGATCGGCGCGGTGGTCGGGCTCGGCTTCAATCTGCTCCTCGCGCCGCCCGTGTGGGTGGACGAGGCCGGCGAGTCGCTGGAGGGACTGGCCCGCAGGCTGCGGCAGTTGATGCTGCGCATCGGCGAGGAGGCCGCCGGCCGCACAGCGTTCGAGCAGGCCGCGGCACGGTTGCACGAGGCGCGTCGGCTCGACCACGACATCGTCGAGGTGGACGCGGCGCTGAAGCAGGCGGAGGACAGCCTGCGACTCAATCCGCGCGTACGTGACAGCCTGCTGCACCGGGTCGTGCTGCGCACCGGGCTGGACACGCTGGAGATCTGCACGGTCGTCCTGCGGGTGCTCGCGCGCACGCTCACCGATCTCGCGAAGGAGCGGGAGCCCGAGCCGCTGTTCGCGAAGGAGACCGGCACCGTCGTGGAGCAGTTGCTGTCCGAGATCGCCGACGCGGTGGTCAGCTTCTCGGTGCTGGTCACCACGCACGTCAGCAGCAACGCGGACGCGGCCGAGTCCCGGCTGTCCGCGGAGTTGCGCACGGCGACGGGCACCCGCGACAAGCTCGCCCTGCTGCTGCGTGAGGAGGCCGAGCGCGAGACGCGGCACTGGCAACTGCTCGGGGCCGTCCTGACCGAGGTGAACCGCATCCTCGACGAGCTCGACACCGAGCACCGCTCGCGTCGACTGCTGGAGGAACTGGACCGCGTCTCGCAGGAGCAGCGCGCCCGGATGCCGCGCCTGAACCGGCTGCGCGAGCGCATGGGCGTTCAGGAGCAGCTGTGGCGGAACCGTACGGGGATGGGCGGGCGTTATCGGTGAGAGAAGGCCGGTACGGGGCCGGCGCGGGGATGCGAGGAGCGGGCCGATGGCCGACGCCACCGTGCGGATCGACGGAAACACACTGCGGCTGCCGGGCGGTGTGGCGGTGCGGTTCATCCGTACGCTGCGGCTGCCCGAGTCCGGCACGCATCCGCTGCCGCCGGGGCTCGGCGAGTTCCCGGTGCGGCGGGTGGCGGACTACGCGGACACGGTTCCCGAGGAGTGGCGGGCGCGCGGCGGTGTGATGCTGCCCGTGTATCTGCGCGAGGCGATGTGGCTGAGTTTCGGGGGCACGACGGAGCCGGCGGCCCTTCAGGTCGGGGTGGGCAAGGTGTGCGCGGTCTCCGGGAAACCGTGGAGCGACCGGCCGGCCCGCACGCCGCAGAACTACGTCGTGCTGCCCCGGCAGCCCTGGCTGGACGGCATCAGCTCCGGCAAGGGCACCGTCCGCCAGTTCGTGGCGGTCCCGCTGGGACTGGGGGCGACCGTCGAGGGCCAGGTCACCGGCGAGGAGGTCTGGGGCGGCGTACAGCTTCAGTCGTTCCCGCTGAAGGAGGAGCCGCTGGCCGGCTGGCGTGCGGAGGAGCGGCGCCGGGCGGAGTCGGCGCGCGGGCGGGCCCAGGCGCAGGCGATGCCGCAGCACGGAGGTTGGGGAGCCGCCATGCCGATGATGGCCGCGCCGCCCGCCCCCGGCTCGGTCCCGGCACCGGCCGCCGCTCCCGGGGGCCGGCGGCACCGGGCCGCCGCGGCCATGGGCCTGGGCGTCGGCGGTTCGATGCGCCAGGAGGTCTACGAGGACGACCGCCCGCTGTCGGACTGGGCCGACCGCCCCGCCGGCCGGGTCTTCGTCCATCTGGTGACGCCTCCCGAGTGGCGGCGGATCACGGGCGAGGCTCCCCCGCCGTCGCCGGTGGACCGGGCGGCGTACACGCGCGCGGGGCTGCCCTGGTTCGACTACTACGACCAGGACGCCGAGGATCTCGCGCCCACGGACACACTGGAGGCGGTGCAGCCGGTCGGTGACTGGCTCGGCGACGACCACGAGCCCTGGCAGGCGCCCTCGCCCGACCAGGTGACGCCGCTGGGGCACGCACCGGGGAAGCCGGTGGCGGACGGGGAGTGGTGAGGGGAACGGTGGGCGGCGCGAAGCCCTGAGTCCGTTGCGCCCTGCGCAACGAGCGTTGCTTTTCTTGCGCTCCGCGGGTGATCCACGCCAAGGTGGCTGTCGCGACCACGACGACCGACGACCTGAGGTGTGGACATGGGCAGTGGTGGGCTGAGCAGGCGCCGATTCGTCGGAACCCTCGCGGGCTCGGCCGCCGGCGTGACACTCCCGGCGGCCACGGCGTGCGACGACGCGCCGGCCCCGGCGGACCCGCCCGACACGGCGGCTCCCGAGGCGACCTCGCCCGGGCCACGTCCGAGCGCCCAGACCGAGAGCCGTGCGCCGTCCGGCCCGCGCCCCCTCTACCTCGGCACCTACACCTCCGTCGAGGGCGGCGGCACGGGCATCGGCCTCGCCACCTACGACCCGGCCACGGGCCGGATCACCGGCACCGGAACGATCGGGGGTGTCGGCGACCCGTCGTATCTGGCCCTGCACCCGAGCGGCCGGACGCTGTACGCGGTCGACGAGCGGGAGGAAGGTGCCGTGACCGCCGTCCGCCTCGGCGACCGCAAGGTTCTCGGGAGCCGGAGCACCGGCGGGGCGGCGCCGTGCCACCTGTCGGTGCACCCGAGCGGGCGCTGGCTGCTGAGCGCCAACTACGGCACGGGCAGCGTGGCCGTGCACCCGATCGACGCCTCGGGCGCGCTCGGCGAGCGCACCGACCTGGTCACGCACTCCAGTCCGCCGCCCGGCCCGGGCCAGGAGGGTCCGCACGCCCACCAGTTCCTCACCAGCCCCGACGGCGGCCATGTGCTCGCCGTCGACCTGGGCACGGACACCGTCTACAGCTACCGCCTCGACCAGAAGGCCGGCACGCTCACCGCCGTCGGGCGCGCGCAGGCGAAGCCGGGCGCGGGGCCGCGCCATCTCACCTTCCACCCGGGCGGCCGGTACGCGTATCTGGCCAACGAGGCCGACAACACCGTCGCGGTCTGCGCGTACGACCCCGAGTCGGGTCGGCTGACGATCGGCGACGAGCAGTCCACGGGCACGGGCTCGGGCACGAACTATCCGGCGCAGATCGTGGTGACGCCGAACGGCCGGTACGCCTATCTCGCCAACCGGGGCCACGACAGTCTCGCGCGCTACGCGGTGGAGTCGGACGGCGCCCGGCTCAGGCTCCTCGGCACGGTGCCGGTCGCCGGGGACTTCCCACGCCAGATCGCCCTCTCGCCGGACGGTGCGCTGCTGTTCGCGGCGAACCAGCGGTCGAGCACCGTCAGCGTCTTCCAGATCGACGGGGACAGCGGTGAACTGCGGCTCGCGGGGGAGCCGTTCGCGTCACCCGTCGCCGTCTGCGCGCTGCCGCTGTAGGGCGCGGGGGCAGGCGGCGGCGCTGGCCTGGGCGAGCAGGATGTGCATGCGCTCGGTGAGCTGTGCGACGTCGTCGGCGGGCCGGTGGAACGGCAGTCGTACGTCGCCCTGGGCGCGGGCGCGCTCGATGCGCAGCGTCAGTCCGTGCCGGTCGACGGCGAGGGGCTGGACGCGCACGGCGCCGTGCAGGCTGACGGACTCGACGAGGCGGGTGAGCCGCTCGACGGCGTCCGGGTGGCAGTCGGCGAGGTGGGTGAGCAGCCGGGCCTCGGCGGTGGCCAGCGGGTCGGGCGCGGCGGCGGCGAACTCGTCGAGGTCGACGACCACGGCACCGGACGGCTGCCGCAGCACCACGCGGGTGGCGTGGAAGGCGAGTTTGCCGTCCTCGGGGGTGAACCAGCCGGACAGCCACAGCCGGGCGCGGATCCGTTTGCGTACGGGTACGGGGGCGACGTCGGCGAACTCCAGGACGGCGGAGGGCTCTCCGCGGGGAGCGCAGATCGCCGCCGTCACGAGCACGCTGTCCTCCGGCACGTCCAGCAGGACGCGGCCGTCCTCGGTCACGGTGTGCGCGCCGACGAGCTCCTCGCGGCAGCCCTCCGCGGTCACCGCGCAGGACCACGCGGCGGCGAGCATCGAGCGGGCCCGTTCCGCGGTGGAAGGCGCGGCCGCCCAGGTCTGGCTGTCACCCATCCCATGCCTCCTTAGGTAAGCCTCACCTAACCTATCGAAGATCGAGCCGCACGCCAACCGACCCACGCGATCCTGTGCGATCTCTTTGCCTGCGCACGAGGCACTCAGGGCGCGATGACACCCAGCAGGGCGCGGGCGCACAGGTCGCGCACCTGCGCCCGGGAGAGCTCCGAGCCCCTCAGCCACTCCAGGCAGACGGCGGTGGTGAACGCCAGCCAGCCCCGCACGGCGAGCCGGGCGTCGGGCCGGTCCTCGAAGGCCGCGCCGAACTCGGGGTCCGCCGCCATCGCCGCCAGGATCTGCTCCTCCTGGGCCGCCAGGGCGCGTTGGTAGACCTTGCGTACGGCCTGGTCGCCCGCCGCGTCGGCGCGGTGGAAGGCGCGGTAGCCGTGGGCGTGGGCGTGCACGTACTCCAGAAAGGTGTCGAGCCCCGCGGCGAGTTGCTCGCGCACCGGAACCCCGGGCACGGCCGCGGTCATCCGCAGCATGCGCTCGCTCTCCCGCTCGACGACGGCCGCGAAGAAGTCCCGCTTGGTCGGGAAGTAGTGGTAGAGCAGCCCGCGCGAGACACCGGCGATCTCGGCGACCTGCTCGATCCACACGTCGTCGTACGGGCTCTCCGAGAACAGGCGGGCCCCGACCGCGAGGAGTTGCTCACGGCGCTCCTGCGTGCTGAGCCGGCGGCGGGTGCGCTCGCCCTGGTTCGCGGCCATGCCCGCACTTTACTTGACGTGGATTCAACGACGGGACCACACTGGAGCGCGTTATTGAACCCATGTACAACTAGCTCAACTGCCGCTGGATCTAGGGAGATCGCGTCATGGCGGACACCACGACCGGGAACGGACTGCCGAAGGGGTTCCGCAGCGCCGAGCAGGGCTGGCCCGAGCTGCACCGCATACCCCACCCCCCGCACCGGCTCCCGCTGCTCGGCGACGTGCTCGGCGCCGACCGGCGCACGCCGCTGCAGGACTCGCTGCGCCACGCCCGTCAGTTGGGTCCGATCTTCCGGCGCAAGGCGTTCACCAGGGAGTTCGTGTTCGTGTGGGGCGCCGGCCTGACGGCCGACATGGCGGACGAGGCGCGCTTCGCCAAGCATGTCGGGCTGGGCATCGCCAATCTGCGGCCGGTCGTCAAGGACGGGCTGTTCACGGCCTACAACCACGAGCCGAACTGGCGGTTGGCGCACGACGTCCTCGCCCCGGGCTTCAGCCGGGAGGCCATGACCGGCTACCACCCGATGATGCTGGCCGTCGCGGACCGGCTCATGGACCACTGGGACCGCGAACGGGCGGCGGGCCGGGCGGTGGACGTGCCCGGCGACATGACCAAGCTGACCCTGGAGACCATCGCACGCACCGGGTTCGGGCACGACTTCGGCTCCTTCGAACGCGCCCGTCCGCATCCCTTCGTGACGGCGATGGTCGGTACGCTGAGCTACGCGCAGCGGCTCAACGCCGTGCCGTGGCCCTTCCTGCTCCGGCGTGCCGGGCGCCGCAACGACGCCGACATCGCGTACCTCAACCGCACGGTCGACGACCTGGTCCGCGCCCGTACGGCGGGCGGGCCCGGGGACGGGGACCTGCTGGACCGGATGCTGGAGACGGCCCATCCGGAGACGGGCGAGCGGCTCTCCGCGCAGAATGTGCGCCGCCAGGTGATCACCTTCCTGGTGGCCGGACACGAGACCACCTCGGGCGCGCTCTCCTTCGCCCTGCACTACCTGTCGCGGCACCCGGACGTCGCGGCCCGCGCCCGCGCCGAGGTGGACCGCGTCTGGGGCGACACGGCGGCGCCCGCGTACGACCAGGTGGCGAGGCTGCGGTACGTGCGCCGCGTCCTCGACGAGTCGCTGCGGCTGTGGCCGACGGCGCCCGCCTTCGCCCGCGAGGCACGCGAGGACACCGTGCTGGGCGGGGTCCATCCGATGCGGCGGGGTGCCTGGGCGCTGGTGCTCACCGCGATGCTGCACCGGGATCCCGAGGTGTGGGGCGCGAACGCCGAGCGGTTCGACCCGGACCGCTTCGAGGCGGGGGCCGTACGGACGCGGCCGCCGCACACCTTCAAGCCGTTCGGTACGGGGGCGCGGGCGTGCATCGGTCGGCAGTTCGCGCTGCACGAGGCCACGCTGGTGCTGGGGTTGCTGCTGCGCCGCTACGAGTTGCGGGCCGACCCGGGCTATCGCCTGCGGGTGACGGAGCGGCTGACGCTGATGCCGGAGGGGCTGCGGCTGCACCTGGAGCGGCGGGCGGCGCCAGACACCCCGAACACCGCACCCGACGCTCCCGGGTCCGTCGAGGACAAGCCCTCAGGCGTCCGCTGTCCCGTGCGCGGGGCGGCTGACTGAGGCGGGCGCCGATCAGGTCCGCGCCCCGGCGGTCCTTCTTGCGGCTGCGTACGCCCGCCCGTGCCGGCTCGCTGGTCTTCAGCAGGAGCTGGTTGACCTCCTGCCGATGGGCGGTCACGTCCACCTCCGCGAGCTCCTCGGGGGACCGGAACGCCAGCGCCTCCGTCAGGTACCAGAGCAGCTCGTGGAGCCGGCGGACGACCGGGAAGACAGCGAACATGCGCCGGGCGTGCGCTCGGGAGCCGGTGTGCCGGTCCTGGCCGCCGAAGGTGAGCTGCGAAACCTTCTGACCCGCGCCGAAGCAGTCGTAGACGGTGCAGCCGGTGAAGCCCCGCTGCCGGAGCCGCGCGTGGCTGCCGCAGCGGTGGGCGTCCTGGAGGTTCCGGCAGGCAGTGGCGCAGTCCCGCGCAGGTCGGCCAGGGCGGCTGGATGATCGTTCATGCCATCAGCGTCATGTCCGCCTGGAGACGGGACCGCGCCACTTTCGCAACAGGCCCTAGCGGCCGAACAGTTCGAAGGCGACGGCCGGCTTCCCGCCGAACCGCTCCCCCGTCGCCCTGGCGTGCTCGGTCAGGAAACCACGGGCGTACGCCTCCGGGTCCTCGTTCGTCAACGCCTCGATGTAGGTGCGGTGTTCGAGCAGCGAGCGCACCGCGCGTTCCAGGCCCGGCGTCGCGTCCTCCGCGTGCGTCGGTGTGCTGGAGCCCGCGACGGCGACCCAGCGGACGCCGTCCCAGGGCTGCAGGCCCTGCTCCACCAGCTCCGGGAAGATCCAGCGGTTGCCCGCGTCACCGGCCGCGTCCAGCGTGGCGCGACCGACCGCCACGTGGTCCGGGGTGTTCCAGGCGACGCCGCCCCAGGTGTCCCGGTGGTTGAGGGTGATCACCAGCTCGGGCCGGTGCCTGCGGATCGCGGCCGCGATGTCGCGGCGCAGCGCGGTGCCGTACTCGATGACGCCGTCCTTGTGGTCGAGGAACTCCACCGCCGACACACCGACCACCGCAGCGCTCGCCCGCTGCTCACGCTCGCGCAGCGGGCCGCACTTCGCGGGCTCCAGGGTGTCGATGCCGGCCTCGCCGCGGGTCGCCAGGACGTAGGCCACCTCACGGCCGGCGTCGGTCCAGGCGGCGATCGCCGCCGAGCAGCCGTACTCGAGGTCGTCCGGGTGCGCGACGACGGCGAGCGCGCGCTGCCAGTCGGCGGGCATGGGCTTCAGTCGAGTGGTCGTCGGCTCGGTCATGCCCGCACACTAACGCGTGACACCGACATCACGCTTCGTCACGTGTGAGCGCCAGCAGCCGGTCCAGGACGCGCGGACCGCCGGCCCGTACGCCGTCGTGCTCGAACTCGTCGGTGACCCAGGTGCGCAGCCCGCGGATCGCGCGGGCGGTGGCGAGGGAGTGGGCGGTGTCGACGTACATGTCGTCGTGGTAGACGGCCGCGGCGACCGGCACCTCGTTGGCGGCGAGGCGTGTGGAGTCGTACAGGGGTTTCCAGTCGGCGCGGGCGGCGAGGAGTTCGGCGGTCTCGCGCAGCGGGCGCAGCGCCGGGTCGCACTCGAACATCCAGGGGTGGATGGTCTCGCCGGTGAACAGCAGCGGCCCGTCGCCCGCGAGGGTCTTGGCCGCGTCGAACTGCGGGAACTCGGCGCGCACACGCTCGGCGGACCAGGCGGTGGGGCGCGCGTCCTGGCCGTAGATCGCCTCGTGGACGAGGGCGTACAGCGGGTGGCTCGCGTACGACAGCAGGCCCTGGACCTCCTCCTGGAACGCGTCCGAGAGGGCGGGGCCCTGCGGTGTGCGGACGAAGGCGTGTTCCAGCAGGTAGTGCAGGCGGTGGCTGCCCTCGCTGCCGCCGAGGAGGATGCCGAGGGACTGGAAGGCCTCGGCGGTGAGGCGGTAGCCGTTCGGCAGGACCACGTCGTGCGCGAGGAGGTGGTCGGCGATACGGCGGGCGCGCTCGACGTCCTGCGGGTAGCGGGCGTAGTGCGCGGCGACCTTGCGCTCGATGCGGGGGTACGCGGCCCGGTAGACGTCGTCGGCGTGCGCGTCGAGGGAGGGCAGGCCGCCGGTGATGACGGCGGCGGTCAGGGCCTCGGGGGCGGTGGAGAGGTAGGTGACGGTGCAGAAACCGCCGAAGCTCTGGCCGAGGACGGTCCAGGGGGCGCCGCCGGTCACCTCCCGGCGGATCGCCTCGCAGTCGCGGACGATCGAGTCGGCGCGGAAGTGCGTGAGGTAGTCGGCCTGTTCGGCGGGGCCGCCGCGCAGCGGGAGCGTCTGGCGGCCCGCGGGAGTGGAGTGGCCGGTGCCGCGCTGGTCGAGGAGCAGGACGCGGAACTCCTTCAGCGCGCGGCCGAGCCAGGCGCCCTTGCCGACGAAGCGGTTGGCGCCGAAGCCGGGGCCGCCCTGGAGGTAGACCAGCCACGGCAGGTCCTGCTGCGCCTTGTCGGCGGCGACGACCTCACGGGCGTAGAGCTCGATCGTCTCTCCCGTCGGGGCGTCGTGGTCGAGGGGCACGGTGAAGTGACGGTCGGTGAGGACGACGCCGGGCTGGCGGTAGCTGAGGGTCAACAGGGCTCCCGGGACGGATGGTTTTCGGGCCGCGTCCCAGTTCAGCACATGGTCGTCCGCCGACCGAGCCCCGGGATCATGAAATCGTACGGAACGGCGGATCAGCGGGCCGACAGGCTGGAGCGCCGGACCACCAGCTCCGGCTGGAGGACGACCCGCCGGTGCTCGTGCTTCTTCGCCGCGGTCTCCTCCTCCGTCTCCTCCAGCAGCATCTCCGCCGCGAGGGTGCCCATGGTGACCGCGGGCTGCCGTACGGAGGTGAGGGGGACGGCCGCGGCGGCCGCGAACTCGATGTCGTCGTAGCCGACGATCGCGAGGTCGTCGGGGACGCCGACGCCCGCGGCGTACATGGCCTGGAGGACGCCGAGGGCGAGCAGGTCGTTGGCGCAGAAGACGGCGGTGGGACGCTCGGCCAGGCCGAGCAGGCGGGCACCGGCGTCGCGGCCGGCGGCGACGTCGAGCCGCTCGGTGGGCAGTTCGCGCAGGTGCTCGGGGCCGAGGCCGGCCTCCCGCAGCGCGTTCAGGGCGCCCGTGCGGCGGTCACGGACCTGGTTGAGGCCGGGCGGGCCGCTGACGTACGCGATGGAGCGGTGCCCGGCGTCGACGAGATGGCGCACCGCCAGCGCCCCGCCCGCGACGTCGTCGACGGAGACCGAGCACTCGGTGGTGCCCTCGGCGACCCGGTCGACGAGGACGAAGGGGATGTTGTGCCGCCGGAACATCTCGATGTTGCGGCCGGTGGCGTCGGCCGGGGTCAGCAGGACGCCGCGGACCCGCTGCTCGGCGAACAGCGAGAGGTAGTCGGCCTCCTCGCTCGCGCTCTGGGCGCTGTTGCAGACCATGACGCCGAGCCCGGCTTCCCGCGCGGCCCGCTCGGCGCCGCGCGCGACGTCGACGAAGAAGGGGTTGCCCATGTCGAGGACGAGCAACCCCATGATCCGGCTGCGGCCCGCGCGCAGCTGGCGCGCGGACTCGCTGCGGACGTAACCCAGCCGGTCTATCGCGGACTGCACCCGCGCCCGGGTCTCGGTCGCGACCGTGTCCGGACGGTTGATGACGTTCGAGACCGTGCCGACGGAGACTCCGGCGGCGCGGGCGACGTCCTTGATACCCACCGACTGGGCCATCGGGCAGGGACCTCCAGGAAGACAGTTGAGACGTGGGCGGCGGGAAGGTCTTCACATTACCGTCACGCCGCCCGCAACGGCTGCGATCAGGCAGGCAGACGGAAGTTGAGGTTACGCAGCGCCGAGGGCGTCGTACCGCTGGACTTCTCCTGGTACATGATCGACAGGAAGTGGTCCTGTCCGACGCGCGTCTCGTCGATCACGACCTCGCCGAAGGCGTTCAGCCCGGCCGTGACGCCGTCGTACAGCATCGTCCAGTCCGTGTATCCGGAGGCCTTGGAGGCGCCGGCTATACGACAGAACGGGAAGATCGCGTACGCGTTGTCGTACTTGTCCAGGATCAGCTTGGTGCGCTGGCTGGAGTTCAGCGGGACGGGGATCTCGGTCTTCTGCCAGGTGCCGGAGGCGTTCTTGCGGACGTGGAAGGCGCGGCCGTTCCTCGTGCGGTCGGCGACGTAGTTCGTCGTGCACTGGCCGAAGCGGCCCGGGACGTAGGAGATGATCGCGTGCGGGCGGCCGGCGGAGTCGGTGAACTGGCTCTCCTGGTTCATCAGGGAGTGGTCCGGGTTGAGCGGGTCCACGACCAGGCCGGCGTCGTTCACGGACACCTTGTCGGAGCCGCCGGTGACGCCCACCACGGTGCCCGCGTCGTTGCGCCAGGTGCGGCCGCGGTCGTCGGAGTAGACGTAGCCGGTGTCGTGGTTGGTGATGCCGCCGCCCGAGCACATCACGGCGCCGTTCTGCTCACGCCAGGTGAAGAAGGAGTGCAGGCGGCCGTTCCGGTCGTAGTCGATGCCGTGCAGGTACATGTTGCGGGCCGTGGAGGAGCCGTGCTCGCTGGTGTACGTGCCCGTGGAGCTGGTCCACTCGCCGAGGCTGGTCCACTTCGAACCGTCGTATTCCGCGAGGGCGTTGCGGCCGTTGCCGGAGACGGCGACCCGGTAGCTGAGCTGCAGCTTGCCGTCGGGTGTGGAGACGAACTGCGGGTAGGTGAACTGCGAGGTGAGCGCGAGGCCGTCCAGCGTGGACTGGGGGGCGCCGAAGCGGCTCGTGGTCCAGCTCAGGCCGGACGGGTTGTCCATGAGGCCGGCGACCGACTTGACGTAGGTGAAGCCGTCGCTGTGCGAGTCCATGTTCAGGTGGAGACGGCCGTCGACCTTGGAGATCCCCATCGAGATGACGTTGTGGGAGTCGTTGTAGCGCAGGGTGTGGCCGACCTTGACCGTGGACCAGGTGCCGGCGCCGAGCGCGCGACGGCCGACGACGGCGTTGCGGTCGGCCGTGTACCAGACGGCGTACTGGTAGCCCTTGTAGGTCAGCAGGCCGTTCTTCTGGAAGGCGTTGTTGTTGACCAGGCCGTCGTACGACACGAAGAAGATGGCCTGCGTGTCGAGGGTGGTGGTGCCGGTCAGGGTGACCGACGGACCGGGGTCGGCGGCGCGGGCGGTTCCGGAGGCGAGGGCTGGGGTCATCACGGCTCCTGCGAGGGCGGCGCCCAGCAGCGTACGTCTCTTCATCTCGGGGGACTCCGTTGTCGGCGAGGTGCGGGAGGGGAACGGGGTGGGAACGCGGGTGTCGCGGGGTGGGTCAGGCGAGGTGGAACACCTCGGTGAGCGGTTTCATGGCCTCGTCGGGCCGGGCGCCGTCCAGCGACTCGAAGAACGGCGCCATCTCCGCCTGCCAGCGGGCGTTGACGTCGGTGGCTTCCATACCGGCCACGGCGGTGGCGAAGTCCTCGGTCTCCAGGTAGCCGACGAGCAGGCCGTCCTCGCGCAGGAAGAGCGAGTAGTTGTGCCAGCCGGTGGCCGAGAGCGCTTCGAGCATCTCGGGCCACACGGCGGCGTGCCGCTCGCGGTACTCGTCGAGGCGGTCCGCCCTGACCTTCAGCAGGAAGCACACGCGCTGCATCAACAACCCTCCGGGTGTCAGAAGTTGTACTGGTCGATGTTCTTGGCGTCGAAGACGGTGGGCTTGCCGAGGCTGATCACGCCGTCCTTGCCGATGGTGTAGGTGGTGTCGCCGGCCTTGAAGGTCTCGCCCTCCTTGCCGGTGATCTGGCCGGAGACCAGGGCGACGGCGGTGCGGGCGGCCAGGTCGCCGAGCTTGGCCGGGTCCCACAGCTCGAACGCCTCGACGGTGCCGTTCTTGACGTACTTGCGCATGTCGTTGGGGGTGCCGAGACCGGTCAGCTTGACCTTGCCCTTGTACTTGGAGCCCGACAGGTACTGGGCGGCGGCCTTGATGCCCACCGTGGTCGGGGAGATGATCCCCTTCAGGTTCGGGTACTCCTGGAGCAGGCCCTGGGTCTGCTGGAAGGACTTCTGGGCGTCGTCGTCACCGTAGGCGACCTTGACGAGCTTGATGTCCTTGTACTTGGGGTCCTTCAGCTCCTCCTTCATGAAGTCGATCCAGATGTTCTGGTTCGTCGCGGTCTGCGCGGCGGACAGGATCGCGATCTCGCCCTTGTAGCCGATCTGCTTCGCGAGCAGCTGCACCTCGGTGCGGCCGAGGTCCTCGGCGGATGCCTGCGAGACGAAGGCGTTGCGGCAGTCGGCGGTGGTGTCGGAGTCGTAGGTGACGACCTTGATGCCGTTCTTCATGGCCTGCTTGAGCGCGGTGCACAGGGCGCCCGGGTCCTGCGCGGAGACGGCCATCGCGTCGACCTGCTGCTGGGTGAGCGTGTTGACGTAGGAGACCTGGCCGGCGGTGTCGGTGGCGCTGGACGGGCCGACCTCCTTGTAGCTGGAGCCCAGCTCCTTCAGGGCCGCCTCGCCGCCCTTGTCGGCGGCGGTGAAGTAGGGGTTGTTGACCTGCTTGGGCAGGAAGCCGACGGTCAGGCCCTTCTTCAGCTCGGCGTTCGGGTTCGCCTTGCCGGCCGAGGCCGCGGAGCCGCCCTCGTTCTTGACGTCCTCCTTGGTGGTGCCGCCGCAGGCGGTGGCGGCGAGGGCGAGGGAGGTGACGGCGGCGAGGGCCGCGCAGGTGCGGCGGAGGGATGACTTGCGCATGGCGATGGTCCTTTACGAGGAAGGGCTGGGTTACGAGGCCGGAGTCGAGGCGGCGGCTCTGCGGCCCGCCCTCGCTACGGAGATCTGGCGTGCGACCCGGGGGCCGAGCACGGAGAGGACGAGCAGGACACCGGTGACGACGATCTGCGACTGGGCGGAGACGTCCTGGAGGCTCATCACGTTCTGCAGCGCGCCGAGCAGGAAGACTCCCGCGATGGCGCCGCCGAGCGTGCCCTTGCCGCCGTCGAAGTCGATGCCGCCGAGCAACACGGCGGCGACGACGGAGAGTTCGAGGCCGGTGGCGTTGTCGTAGCGGGCGCTGGCGAAGTGCAGGGCCCAGAAGACGCCGGTGAGGGCGGCCATCAGGCCGGTCACCGTGAACAGGATCAGCTTCTGCCGCTTGACGCGGATACCGGCGAACCGGGCGGCCTCCTCGCTGGCGCCGATCGCGAACAGCGACCGCCCGAACGGGGTGGCGTGCAGGACGACCACGGCGATCGCGAGCAGGACCAGGAAGGGCAGGAAGGCGTACGGGACGAAGGTGTCGCCGATGCGTCCGGACGCGAAGTCCAGGTACGGGGTGGGGAAGTCGGTCACCGCGTCCGAGCCGAGCACGATCTGCGCGATGCCCCGGTAGGCGGCGAGGGTGCCGATGGTGACGGCGAGGGAGGGCAGGCCCAGCTTGGTCACCAGCAGACCGTTGATCAGTCCGCACACGACGCCGAGCAGCAGACAGATCGGGATGATCGTCTCGATCGCCATGCCCTGGTTCCACAGGGCTCCCATCACGGCACCCGACAGACCGGCCGTCGAGGCGACGGAGAGGTCGATCTCGCCGGAGACCACGAGCAGGGTCATCGGCAGGGCGATGAGGGCGATCGGCAGTGTGTTGCCGATGAGGAACGACAGGTTGAGGGCGTTGCCGAAGCCGTCGACGGTGCCGAAGGACAGCAGCAGGACCACGACGAGGAGGGCGCCGACGGCTGAATCCCACCTTTTGACGGAGGACCAGCGGATCGCGCGGCCAAGGGAGACGTCAGCCATGGCGGGCGTTCCTCTTCTTCAGGGCGGAGGCCACGCGCAGCGCGACGATCCGGTCGACGGCGATGGCGAGGATGAGCAGGATGCCGTTGATGGCGAGCACCCAGACGGAGCTGACGCCGAGGGCGGGCAGCACGCTGTTGATGGAGGTCAGCAGCAGCGCGCCGAGCGCCGCGCCGTAGACGCTGCCGGAGCCGCCGGTGAAGACGACACCGCCGACGACGACCGCGCTGACGACGGTGAGTTCGTAGCCGGTGCCGGTGCCGGAGTCGACGTTGCCGAAGCGGGCCAGGTACATGGCGCCCGCGAGTCCGGCCAGCGCACCGCAGAACGTGTACGCGGCCAGGATCCGCTTGCGCACGGGGATGCCGGCGAGGCGGGCGGCCTCCGGGTTGGAGCCGAGGGCGTACAGCTCGCGGCCGCTGCCGAAGTGCTTGAGGTAGTACGCGGTCGCCACCAGGACGGTGACGGCGATCAGCGCCAGCCACGGCACCGCCGAGACGCCGCCGGAGCCGAAGTTCACGAACCCGTCCGGGAGGTCGGCCGCCGTGATCTGGCGGGAGC
This sequence comes from Streptomyces sp. NPDC006385, assembly GCF_040612485.1. Lineage (NCBI taxonomy): Bacteria > Bacillati > Actinomycetota > Actinomycetes > Kitasatosporales > Streptomycetaceae > Streptomyces > Streptomyces sp. NPDC006385. The sequence continues at coordinate 14,066 of NZ_JBEXQG010000019.1, read as the reverse complement.
CGACCCAGATGGAGTCGATGCCGCGGATGATGTAGAGCGTGCCCAGGGTGACGACGAGGGCGGGCACCTGGCCGAGGCTGACGAGGAGGCCGTTGAGCAGACCGAAGCCGACGCCCATCAGCACCGCCAGGAGCACGGCGACGACCGGGTTCCCGCCGCCCTGGAGATACGTACCGGCGGCGAAGGCGCTGATGCCGAGGGTGGAGCCGACCGACAGGTCGACGTTGCGGGTGATGACGACCAGGGACTGACCGGTGGCGACCAGGACGAGGATCGTCGCGTTCAGGAGCAGGTCCTTGATGCCCTGTTCGGTGAGGAACTCGCTGTTGCCCAGCTGGGTGACGACGATCATCACCAGGAAGACGACCAGGATGGCGAGTTCGCGCATCTTGAAGACGCGGTCGACGAGACGGGTGCCGCCGGACTTGGGTACGTCGGTCACGGGAGCCTCTTGGGGAGTGGTCACCGTCATGCGGCGGCCCTCCCGGTGGCTGCGGCCATCACGGTTTCCTCGGTGGCGTCGGAGCGCGGGATCTCGGCGGTGAGGCGGCCCTCGTGCATCACGAGCACGCGGTCGGCCATGCCGAGGATCTCGGGCAGGTCGGAGGAGATCATCAGGACGGCCACGCCGTCGGCGGCGAGTTCGCTGAGCAGCCGGTGCACCTCGGCCTTGGTGCCGACGTCGATGCCCCGGGTGGGCTCGTCGACGATCAGCACCTTGGGGCCGGTGGCGAGCCACTTGGCGAGGACGACCTTCTGCTGGTTGCCGCCGGACAGGGTGTTGACCGTGTCGGCGATCCGGGCGTACTTGACCTGGAGCTTGACGGCCCAGTCGAGGGAGCGGCTGCGTTCGGCGCCGCGGTCCATCAACCCCGCCTTGACGGTCGTACGGAGTCCGGTGAGGCCGATGTTGCGCTCGATGGACATGTCCATCACCAGGCCCTGGGCGCGGCGGTCCTCGGGGACGAGGGCGAGGCCGGAGGCCATGGCGGTGGACGGGGCGCCGTTGATCAGGGCCTTGCCGTCGACGGAGACCTCGCCGGCGTCCCAGCGGTCGATGCCGAACACGGCTCGCGCGACTTCGGTACGGCCGGCGCCGACGAGGCCCGCCAAGCCGACGATCTCACCGCGGCGTACCTCGAAGGAGACGTCGGTGAAGACGCCCTCGCGGGTCAGCCGGCGCACGCTCAGGGCGACCTCGCCCGGCTTCACGTGCTGCTTCGGGTACAGCTCGTCGAGGTCGCGGCCGACCATCCGGCGCACCAGGTCGTCCTCGGTCATCCCCTCCAGCGGCTCGCTGGCGATCCAGGCGCCGTCGCGCAGGGTGGTCACCCGTCGGCAGATCTGGAAGATCTCCTCCAGCCGGTGGGAGATGAACAGGACGGCGGCGCCCTGTTCGCGCAGGGTGCGGACGACTCCGAAAAGGCGGGCGACCTCGCTGCCCGTGAGGGCGGCGGTCGGCTCATCCATGATCAGGACGCGGGCGTCGAAGGAGAGCGCCTTGGCGATCTCGACGATCTGCTGGTCGGCGATGGACAGGCCGCGCGCGGGGCGGTCGGGGTCGAGTTCGACGCCGAGCCGCCGCATCAGGGCGAGGGTCGCGGCGTGCGTGGCCTTGTGGTCGATGCGGCCGAGGGCGCGCTTGGGCTGACGGCCCATGAAGATGTTCTCGGCGATCGACAGGTCGGGGAAGAGGGTCGGCTCCTGGTAGATCACGGCGATGCCGGCGTCGCGGGCGTCACCGGGGCCGTGGAAGACGACGGGGGCGCCGTCGAGCAGCACCTGGCCCGCGTCGGGCCGGTGCACGCCGGCGAGCGTCTTGATGAGGGTCGACTTGCCCGCGCCGTTCTCGCCGGCGAGGGCGTGCACCTCCCCGGGGAACAGCTCCAGGGAGACGTCCCGCAGGGCGCGGACCGCGCCGAAGGACTTGGAGACGTCCCTGAGCGCCAGAACCGGGGCCGGACCCGTGGTGGACGGGTGGGTCATGGGGGCTCCTCGACGACGCCGGCGGGACGGCCCTATCGGCGTCGTGAAAGGTTTCAACTTGGTTGCCGGGACGTTAGGCATGGACGGCATGTCACGTCAATGGGTCCGTGTCGAAAAAGTTTCGATGAATGAAGGTCACGGTCAGGCCACGACGAACAGCCTTGGTCGCGGGGGTTGACACCCCTCCGGCCTACTCATACGTTCCCGTCTTGAATCGTTTCACAGCGAAGCCTTTCAGATGCCTACCGTCCGACTTCCGTCCCGACGTCACAGGAGCCCTCAGTGACCGAGCTCGCCGCGGTGAAGGCCGCACTCAAGACCCAGGCAGTCGAAACGCCGTCGTGGGCGTACGGGAACTCGGGGACGCGCTTCAAGGTGTTCGCCCAGCAGGGCGTTCCGCGTACGCCGCGGGAGAAGCTGGAGGACGCCGCTCAGGTGCACGCGTTCACCGGCGTGGCCCCGACCGTCGCGCTGCACATCCCCTGGGACAAGGTCGACGACTACGCGGCGCTGGCGAAGTTCGCCGAGGAGCGCGGCGTGAAACTGGGCGCGATCAACTCCAACACCTTCCAGGACGACGACTACAAGCTGGGCAGCATCTGTCATCCGGACGCGGTGGTGCGGCGCAAGGCCGTGGACCATCTGCTGGAGTGCGTCGACATCATGGATGCGACGGGGTCCCGGGATCTGAAGCTGTGGTTCGCGGACGGCACCAACTACCCCGGGCAGGACGACATCCGGGCGCGGCAGGACCGGCTGGCCGAGGGCCTCTTGGAGGTGTACGGGCGGCTGGGCGAGGGGCAGCGGATGCTGCTGGAGTACAAGTTCTTCGAGCCGGCGTTCTACGCGACGGATGTGCCGGACTGGGGGACGGCGTACGCGCACTGTCTGAAGCTCGGAGACAAGGCGCAGGTCGTGGTCGACACCGGGCACCACGCGCCCGGCACCAACATCGAGTTCATCGTCGCGACGCTGCTCCGGGAGGGGAAGCTCGGTGGGTTCGACTTCAACTCGCGGTTCTACGCCGACGACGACCTGATGGTGGGGGCGGCGGACCCGTTCCAGTTGTTCCGGATCATGTACGAGGTCGTGCGTGGGGGTGGGTTCACTCCCGAGGTCGCGTTCATGCTCGATCAGTGCCACAACATCGAGGCGAAGATCCCGGCGATCATCCGGTCGGTGATGAACGTGCAGGAGGCCACGGCGAAGGCGCTGCTGGTCGACCGGTCGGCGTTGGCCGAGGCGCAGGCCTCTGGTGACGTGCTGGAGGCGAATGCCGTGCTGATGGACGCGTACAACACGGATGTGCGGCCGCTGCTGGGTGAGGTGCGGGAGGAGATGGGCCTCGATGCCGACCCGATTGCCGCGTACCGCCGGTCCGGGTGGGCCGAGAAGATCGTGGCCGAGCGGGTTGGTGGGGAGCAAGCCGGGTGGGGGGCGTAAGCATCTGCCGAGTTCTGTTGTCTGCGGACTGCGGGCCGTGTGTGGCTGGTCGCGCAGTTCCCCGCGCCCCTAGGGGCATAACCGCTCCCCCTCTCAGATAGGACTGTTACTCATGGCACCCCACCCCGAAGCCGCCGCCCTCCTCGCCCGTTCCCACCGGCTCGGCTCCGACCCCCGTAACACCAACTACGCCGGCGGAAACGCGTCGGCCAAGGGCACCGCCACCGACCCCGTCACCGGTGGTGACGTCGAGCTGATGTGGGTCAAGGGGTCCGGTGGTGACCTCGGGACGCTCACCGAGGCGGGGCTCGCCGTGCTGCGGCTGGACCGGATGCGGGCGCTCGTCGACGTCTACCCCGGCGTCGAGCGTGAGGACGAGATGGTCGCCGCCTTCGACTACTGCCTGCATGGGAAGGGTGGGGCGGCTCCGTCCATCGACACCGCCATGCACGGGCTCGTCGAGGCCGCGCACGTGGACCATCTGCACCCCGACTCCGGCATCGCGCTGGCCTGTGCCGCCGATGGTGAGAAGCTGACCGCAGAGTGCTTCGGTGACACCGTGGTGTGGGTGCCGTGGCGGCGGCCCGGGTTCCAGCTCGGGCTCGACATCGCCGCGGTGAAGGCCGCCAACCCGCAGGCCATCGGGTGCGTTCTCGGGGGCCACGGGATCACCGCCTGGGGTGACACCTCCGAGGAGTGCGAGCGGAACTCGCTGCACATCATCCGGACCGCCGAGGCGTTCCTCGCCGAGCGAGGGAAGCCGGAGCCCTTCGGGCCGGTGGTCGAGGGCTACGCGGCGCTGGGCGCCGACGAGCGTCGGGAGCGGGCCGCGGCGCTGGCGCCGGCCATCCGCGCCATCGCCTCGCAGGACCGTCCGCAGGTCGGTCACTTCAACGACTCCGAAGTCGTCCTCGACTTCCTCGCGAGCGCCGAGCACCCGCGGCTCGCGGCCCTGGGCACCTCGTGCCCGGACCACTTCCTGCGGACCAAGGTGCGGCCGCTCGTCCTCGACCTGCCGCCGACCGCGCCCCTCGACGAGGCCGTCGCCCGGCTCAAGGAGCTGCACGCCGAGTACCGCGACGAGTACGCCGCCTACTACCAGCGGCACGCACTGCCCGACTCCCCCGCCATGCGCGGCGCCGACCCGGCGATCGTGCTGATCCCCGGGGTCGGCATGTTCAGCTTCGGCAAGGACAAGCAGACCGCCCGGGTGGCCGGGGAGTTCTACGTCAACGCCATCAATGTGATGCGGGGCGCCGAGGCGGTCTCCACGTACGCGCCCATCGAGGAGTCCGAGAAGTTCCGTATCGAGTACTGGGCCCTTGAGGAGGCCAAGCTCCAGCGGATGCCGAGGCCCAAGCCGCTCGCGACGCGGGTCGCGCTCGTCACGGGTGCCGGAAGCGGGATCGGGAAGGCCATCGCGCACCGGCTCGTCGCGGAGGGGGCGTGTGTGGTCGTCGCCGATCTCGATGCCGAGAACGCGCGGGCCGTCGCCGAGGAGCTGGGCGGATCGGACAAGGCCGTCGCCGTGACCGTCGACGTCACGTCCGAGGAGCAGATCGCCGCGGCCTTCAAGACCGCCGTGCTGGCCTTCGGCGGGGTCGATCTCGTCGTGAACAACGCCGGCATCTCCATCTCCAAGCCGCTGCTGGAGACCTCCGCCAAGGACTGGGACCTCCAGCACGACATCATGGCGCGGGGGTCCTTCCTCGTGTCGCGGGAAGCGGCGCGGGTGATGATCGCGCAGGGGCTGGGCGGCGACATCGTGTACATCGCCTCCAAGAACGCCGTCTTCGCCGGGCCCAACAACATCGCCTACTCCGCCACCAAGGCCGACCAGGCCCACCAGGTACGGCTGCTGGCCGCCGAGCTGGGTGAGCACGGCGTCCGTGTCAACGGGATCAACCCCGACGGCGTCGTGCGCGGCTCCGGGATCTTCGCCGGCGGATGGGGCGCCAAGCGGGCCGCCGTGTACGGGGTCGAGGAGGAGAAGCTCGGTGAGTTCTACGCCCAGCGGACCATCCTCAAGCGGGAGGTGCTGCCCGAGCATGTCGCGAACGCCGTCTTCGCGCTGACCGGCGGCGACCTGACCCACACCACCGGGCTGCACATCCCGGTCGACGCCGGCGTCGCGGCCGCCTTCCTGCGGTGAACGCGGCCGTGAAGTCGTACGCCGCGGTCGACCTGGGCGCCTCCAGCGGGCGGGTCATGGTCGGCCGCGTCGGACCCGACAGCCTGGAGCTGAGCGAGGCACACCGGTTCGCGAACCGGCCCGTGCGGGTGCCCGAGGGGCTGCGCTGGGACGTGCTCGGGCTGTATGCCGGGGTGCTGGACGGGCTGAAGGCGGCCGGGCAGGTCGACTCCGTCGGCATCGACAGCTGGGCCGTGGACTACGGCCTCCTGGACGCCGACGGGGCCCTGCTCGGGAATCCGGTGCACTACCGGGACTCCCGCACGGACGGGGTCGCGGAGAAGGTGTGGGCGACCGTGCCGACTCATGAGCTGTACGCGGCCACCGGGTTGCAGTACGCGCCCTTCAACACCCTGTACCAGCTGACGGCAGCCCGTGAGACACGGCAACTGTCCCACGCCCAGCGGCTGTTGCTCATCCCCGACCTGCTGACGTACTGGCTGACCGGCGAGCAGGGCACCGAGCTGACCAACGCCTCCACCACCCAGCTCATCGATCCCCGGACCCGCACCTGGGCGTACGGGATCGCCGAACGGCTCGACATCGATCTGGATCTGTTCGCGCCGTTGCGGCAACCGGGCGATCCGGCCGGGCTGTTGCGGCCCGAGGTGCTGGAGGAGACGGGCCTGTCCGGACCGGTTCCGGTGACCGCGGTGGGCTCGCACGACACCGCCTCCGCGGTGGCCGCCGTACCGGCCGGGGACGGTGAGCGGTTCGCGTACATCTGCACCGGCACCTGGTCGCTGGCGGGGCTGGAGCTCGACGCCCCCGTGCTCACCGAGGAGAGCCGGGCCGCCAACTTCACCAACGAGCTGGGGCTGGACGGCACGGTCCGCTATCTGCGCAACATCATGGGGCTGTGGCTGCTCCAGGAGTGCGTACGGGCCTGGGGGGACCCTGACCTGGGCGGGTTGCTGCTGGAGGCGTCCAAGGTGCCGGCGCTGCGGTCGGTCGTGGACGCGGGGGACGCGGCGTTCCTCGCGCCGGGGCGGATGCCGGAGCGGATCGCCGAGGCGTGCCGGGCGTCGGGGCAGCCGGTGCCGGAGTCGCCCGGTGAGATCACGCGCTGCATCCTCGACTCGCTCGCCCTCGCTCATCGCCGGGCGATCGCGGACGCACAGCGGCTGGCCGGTCACCCGGTCGACGTCGTGCACGTGGTCGGTGGCGGTACCCGCAACGCCCTGCTGTGCCAGCTGACCGCCGACGCCTGCGGGCTGCCGGTGGTGGCCGGTCCGACCGAGGCCGCCGCCCTCGGGAACGTCCTCGTGCAGGCGCGGGTCCACGGGCTGGTCGGCGACCTCGCGGACGGGCGGCGCCTGCTCACCCGTACGCAGCCGTTGACACGGTACGAGCCGCGGGGGGACACGGCACGCTGGGACGAGGCGGAGGCCCGGCTCACCGCACGGTGAGCGGGGTCTCCCCCGGGCCGCGCGCCCGCACTACCCTGCACTCATCCGATGATCGATCACTAGGAGCCGCGATGCGTGTCGCCCTGTTCCTGACCTGTGTCAACGACACGCTCTATCCGGACACCGGGCGCGCCGTGGTGAACCTGCTGACCAGGCTGGGCGTCGAGGTGGACTTCCCGATGGCTCAGACCTGCTGCGGGCAGGCGCACTACAACACGGGCTACCGGCATGAGGCCGAGCCGCTCGCCCGGCATTTCTCCGATGTCTTCGGGAAGTACGAGGCGATCGTCACCCCCTCCGGCTCATGCGGGGCGATGGTGCGGGAGCTGTATCCGCGGATGGGTGAGCGGGCGCGGGCCGAGGGGCGCGGGGACACGCTCGCGGCGACGCTGGCGCCCGTGGTGCCGAAGACGTACGAACTCACCGAGTTCCTGGTGGACGTGCTGGGTGTGACGGACGTCGGGGCCTACTACCCGCACAAGGTGACCTACCACCCGACCTGCCACGGGCTGCGCGGGCTGGGGCTCGGCGACCGGCCCCGGCGGCTGCTCCAGGCCGTCAAGGGACTGGAGCTGGTCGAGTTGCCGGGGGCCGAGGAGTGCTGCGGGTTCGGCGGCACCTTCGCGCTGAAGAACGCCGACGTCTCGGCTGCGATGGGCGCGGACAAGGTGCGCAACGCCGAGTCGACGGGCGCCGAGGTGCTGTGCGCGGCCGACAACTCCTGTCTGATGCACATCGGCGGCACGATGGCGCGGCTCAGCACCGGCATGCGGCCGGTGCACATCGCGGAGATCCTGGCGAGCACGGAGGAGGCACCGGCCGAATGAGCGGGACGTTCGTGGGGATGCCGGCCTTTCCGAAGGCCGCGCACGAGGCCGTGCACGACACGACGCTGCGGGGCAATCTGCGGCACGCCACGCACACCATCCGCGCCAAGCGCGCGAAGGCCGTCGCGGAGGTGTCCGACTGGGCGGCACTGCGGGAGGCCGGGAAGCGGATCAAGGACCATACGCTGCGTCATCTCGACCGCTATCTCGTGCAGTTGGAGGAGTCCGTCGCGGCGGCGGGCGGTACGGTCCACTGGGCCGCCGACGCCGACGAGGCCAACCGGATCGTGGCGGACCTCGTCAAGGCGACCGGTGAGACCGAGGTCGTCAAGGTCAAGTCGATGGCCACGCAGGAGATCGGGCTCAACGAGGCCCTGGAGGCCGAGGGCATCCGCGCCTACGAGACCGATCTCGCCGAGCTCATCGTGCAGTTGGGCAAGGACCGGCCCTCGCACATCCTCGTTCCGGCGATCCATCGCAACCGGGGTGAGATCCGGGACATCTTCCGCGGTGAGATGGGCGCGTGGGGCCGGCCGGCGCCCGAGGGCCTCACGGACACTCCCGCCGAACTCGCCGAGGCCGCCCGGCTGCACCTGCGCGAGAAGTTCCTGCGCGCCAAGGTCGGCGTCTCCGGCGCCAACTTCATGGTCGCCGAGACCGGCACGCTGGTCGTCGTGGAGTCCGAGGGCAACGGGCGGATGTGCCTGACCCTGCCCGAGACGCTGATCTCGGTCGTCGGCATCGAGAAGATCGTGCCCACCTGGCGGGACCTGGAGGTGTTCCTGCAGACACTCCCCCGCTCCTCCACGGCCGAGCGCATGAACCCGTACACGTCCATGTGGACCGGGACCACCGACGAGGACGGGCCGAAGGACTTCCATCTGGTCCTGCTCGACAACGGCCGCACCGACACGCTCGCCGACGAGGTCGGCCGCCAGGCGCTGCGCTGCATCCGCTGCTCGGCGTGCCTCAACGTCTGCCCGGTGTACGAGCGGGCGGGCGGCCACGCCTACGGCTCGGTCTACCCGGGCCCGATCGGCGCCATCCTCAGCCCTCAACTCCGGGGCGTGACCAGTGAGATCGACGCCTCGCTGCCGTACGCGTCGTCCCTGTGCGGCGCCTGCTACGAGGTGTGCCCGGTCGCCATCGACATCCCCGAGGTGCTGGTGCATCTGCGGGAGCGGGTGGTGGAGGGCGGCGCGGTCACCTCGCGGGGCAACAAGGTGGTGCTGAAGCCCGCGAAGGGGCATGCCGCCGAGCGGGCCGCGATGCGGGCGGCGCGCTGGGCGTTCAGCCGCCCGGGCGCCCTGCGCGCCGGTCAGCGGCTCGCCTCGCGCACCCGGCGTCTGCATCCGCGGTCGCTGCCGGGTCCGGGCAGGGCGTGGAGCGGGACCCGGGATCTGCCGACGGTGCCTCAGGAGCCGTTCCGGGACTGGTGGCAGCGGACGCGGAGTGGGAAGGACGGTGGCGAGTGAGCGGCAGGGAGAGGATCCTGGGCCGGGTGCGGCGCGCGCTGGCGGACGTCCCGGAGGACGTACGGCAGGGCGACACGCCGTACGAGCAGGCGGTTGCGCGGGACTATCTGCGCGAACACGGGGAGCGGAGCGTCGAGGAGACGGTCGGGTTGCTCGCCGAGAACCTGGCGGACTACCGGGCCGTCGTGCACCGCTGCACGCCCGCCGACCTCGCGGCGACGATCGCCGGGATGCTCGCCGCGCGGGGCGCGAGGACGGTGCTGGTGCCGCCGGGGCTGGAGGCCGGGTGGCTCGCGGAGGCCGACGTCGAGCGGGTCCCGGACCGGGCGGAGAGCACCCCGCACGAGCTGGACCGCGTCGACAGCGTGGTGACGGGCTGCGCGCTCGCCATCGCCGAGACCGGGACCATCGTCCTGGACGGCTCCCCCGACCAGGGCCGACGCCGCATCACGCTCGTGCCCGACCATCACATCTGTGTCGTACGGGTCCCCGAGCAGGTTGTGTCGTCCGTGCCGCTGGCGCTCGAACGGCTCGATCCGGTCCGCCCGTCGACGTGGATCTCCGGCCCTTCGGCGACCAGCGACATCGAGTTGGACCGGGTGGAGGGCGTGCACGGGCCGCGGACGCTGGAGGTGGTCCTGGTCGGCTGAGGGGCGCGTCTCAGATGTCCCGCGGCTCCAGGGGCCGCACCGCCGGGCCCTGCACCACTCGGCCGTCCGGATCGAAGCGGGAGCCGTGGCACGGGCATTCCCAGGCACGTTCGGCGCGGTTGAAGGAGACGACGCAGCCCAGGTGCGTGCACTTCGCGGAGACGGCGTGCAGCTTGCCGTCCTCGTCGCGGTGGACGGCGCAGCGCTTTCCGGCGAGGTGGACGACGGCGCCGTCGCCCGGCTCGATGTCGTCCACCGACGCGCGCGAGGGGCCGGGCAGGTGCTGGAGCCGGTCGCCCACGAAGTGGCGGGCCACCTCGGCCTGCTGCTTGACGAAGTCCATGCCCTCGCGGAGGACGGACGCCACGCGGCGCGGGTCGTACAGGCCGCTCCAGGGGTTCTCGCGGCCGGTGATCTGATCGCAGAGCAGACGGCCCGCCATGATCCCGCTCGCCATTCCCCAGCCGCCGAAGCCGGTGGCCACGTAGGCGTGCCGGCTCGCCGGGTGCAGCGGGCCGACGAGGGGCACCGAGTCGGTGGGGTCGTTGTCCTGCGTGGCCCACCGGTGCGTGAAGTCGAGGTCCCCGAAGCGCTCCACCGCCCAGCCGGACAGGGCCTCGAACCGGGCCTCGACATCGCCGCCGGTGCCCGGCGTGAAGTGCTCTCCGGTGACGATGAGCAGGCGCCTGCCGTCCTCGTAGGGTGCTGTGCGGACCGAGCGGGTGTTCTGCTCGGGGGTGATGTACATGCCGGTCGGCGCGGCGGTCGCCTCGATGGGAGCGGCGACCACCAGTTCGCGGCGGGGGGAGAGCCGGGTGAACAGCAGCGCCCGGTCGAAGATCGGATAGTGGGTGGCGACCACGACGGACCGCGCGGTCACCTTGACCCCGTCCTCGGTCGTCAGCACACAGGGGTCGCCCTCGGAGAGGCCGACCACGCGCGTGTGCTCGTGCACGCGGCCGCCCAGGCGGCGCAGGTCCTCGGCCAGTCCCAGCAGGTACTTGCGGGGGTGGAACTGTGCCTGCCCCTCGACCCGGACCGCGCCCGCGACCGGGAACGGCAGGTCCGTGTCGGTGACGTACTCGGCGGTCAGGCCCGCCTCCCGGGCCGCGGCGGCCTCCGCCCGCAGCTCGTCGGTGCGGTCGCCGTCCTCGGCATAGGTGTACGCCGCCGTGGCCTCCCAGTCGCAATCGATGCCGAGGGCGTCCGCGGTCTCGGCGGCGTGCCGGATCGCGTCCATCTGGGAGGCCGCGAACAGGCGTGCACCGTCCTTGCCGCGGGTGCGGCGGAGCCGGTCGTAGATCAGGGTGTGCTGGGCGCTCACCTTGGCGGTCGTGTGCCCGGTGACCCCTGCGGCGACCCGGTCCGCCTCCAGCAGGGCGACGGAGTGGCCCCGCCGGGTCAGTTCCCAGGCCGTGCTGAGTCCGGCGATGCCCGCGCCGACCACGGCGACCTCGACGGTGAGGTCACCGTCCGGCGGGGGCGCGAGGTCGCCGGGGGGTGCCGTCTCGATCCAGTACGACGTGTGGGTGCGGGCCTGATCGTCCATGGCGGCCGAGTTCCCCGGACCGGCTCGGCCACACGACGGTGTCCGGATCAGCCGAGGGCGCGGGTCGGCCGACGAGCAGGCGGCGGGCCTGGGAGTCGTGGAGGCCGGGCTCGCGTGACCGGAGCAGGGCGGTCCGGGTGTCGTCCTCGGTCCCGCGCGGGCTGTCGCCGGGCGTCGGCGGGGTCGCCCACGTTCGACCGGAGGTTCGACCGGAGGGTGTCGCCAAGTACACCCCGCGATACGGGTTCTGCGCCCAATGCCGTCAGACCGCCGTCTCCGTAGCGTCTTCGGCAGGGCACAGGGAGTGCCGGACGGAGAGTGATGACGATGTTTCGCGCAGGCTCGCGACGCGACCACGACCAGGGACCCGCCGCCGAGGCGCTCCGGCTGGTCAAGGTCACCAAGACCCATGGCGCGCGCGACAGTGCCGTGACCGCTCTGGACGGGGTGACGTTCGGTCTGGGCCGCGGCACGTTCACCGCGGTGATGGGGCCGTCGGGTTCCGGCAAGACCACGCTGCTGCACTGCGCGGCCGGCCTGGACCGGCCCGACAGCGGCATCGTCCGTGTGGACGGCACGGAGCTGACCGGGGGCGGCGAGGCGGAGCTGACGAAGTTCCGGCGCGGCCGGATCGGGTTCGTGTTCCAGCAGTACAACCTGCTGGAGACGCTGACCGTCGCCCAGAACACGGTGCTGCCGCTCAAGCTCGCCGGGCGGCGCGTCGACCGCGGGCGGGCCGAGCGGGTCCTGGCGTCCGTCGGCCTCGGCGACCGGCTCGGGCACCGCCCCGACCAGCTGTCCGGCGGGCAGCGGCAGCGTGTCGCGATCGCCCGTGCCCTGGTGACCGAACCCCGGGTGATCTTCGCGGACGAGCCGACGGGCGCCCTCGACTCGCGCAGCGCCCGCGCTGTGCTGCGGTTGCTCCAGGAGGCGGTGCGGGTGCACGGCCGGACGGTGGTGATGGTGACCCACGACCCGGTCGCCGCCTCCTACGCGGACTCGGTGCTGTTCCTGGCGGACGGCCGGCTGGCGGGCCGGATGGACGCGCCGACGGCGGACGCGGTGGCCGAGCGCCTGGCGCACCTGGGCGACGACGTGGCGATGGGGGTCTGAGCGATGTTCATGCTGGCCATGCGGTCGATCCGGCACCGTCCCGGGCGGTTCCTCGCCACCCTGCTGTCCGCCTTCCTGGGCGCGGCGGTCATCATGACGTTCAACTCGATGCACGACACGGCGGCGCAGGACGGCGTCGACGCGACCAGCGCGGAGACGTTGTCCACCGCGGCGGGCGTCGTCGGGGGTTACGGCACGCTGCTGGTGTTCTTCGCCGTCGCCTCGGCCCTGACGGTCAACGTCCGTCAGCGCGCCGCCGAGTTGGCGCTGCTGCGCTGCTCGGGGGCGACTGCGGCGCAGCTCAGGCGGATGGTCGTGGGTGAGGCGGTGGCCGTGGCGCTGGTGGGCGCGGCGTCGGCGATCGGTCCGGCGATGCTGGGCGGCGGGGCGCTGCTGGAGGTGTTCCGCGACAGCGGCCAGGTCGCCGGGTCCGTCGACCACTCCTTCGGGCCGATCGCGTATCTGACGGGCCTCGGCATCACGCTGCTCGCGTCGGCGGGCGCTGCCTTCCTCGCCGTGCGGCGGGCGACGCGCGGGCACGAACGGCGGGACCGGGCGCGGACGTTCCTCGCGTACGCCGCGCTGCTCACCGGTGCCGGGGCGGTCTGCTCCACCTTCGCGTTCTCGGCGGCGGACGCGGCCCTGATGGCGCCGCCGGCCTATGGGGCGATCCTCCTTTCGGTGGGGTGCGCGCTGAGGGCGCCGCGGCTGCTGGAAGCCGTGCTGGACCGGCTGCCGCTGAGCGGGGCGAGCGGCTGGCTGGCCGTGCGGAATCTGCGGGAGCGGGCCGGTCATCTGGCCGGGATCCTGGTGTCGTTGATCCTGTTCACGGCGGTGGCCACGGCCACGCTCACCATGCAGGCGGTGGAGAGCGACACGGTCGAGAAGCTGGGCGCCACCAAGTCGGTCGACGACAAGACCCTTGAGACCCTCAACTTCACGGTCGTCGGCATCATCGTGGTCTTCGTCTGCGTGATGCTGGTCAACTCGCTGTACGCGGCGACCAGTTACCGTGCCCGGGAGTTCGGGCAGCAGCGGCTCGCGGGGGCGACTGCGGGTCAGGTGCTCGGGACGGTGGGTGCCGAGGGGCTGATCCTGACGGTCACGGGTGTCCTGTTCGGCGCGCCGGCCGCGCTGGCGGGGATCGTCCCCTTCACCGTGGTCCGCACCGACGGGGTGCTGCCGGGTGAGTTCCTCGGTATCGGCGCGGCGGTCGTCGCGATCGCGGCGACGGTGACGCTGGGCACGAGCCTGGCGACGGCCCGGCGGATGCTGCGCACTCCGGCGGTGGGGGCGGTGGCGGTGGCGTCCTGACGGCGACCGTCCGACGAGGGGCGGGGCGGCCACGATCCCGCCGGCAGCTACGCCCAGCGGTTCATCTGTGAACCGCCTCTTCCCTGCCCACTGAGTATTGGTCACGACA
>NZ_JBEXQG010000018.1:0-150480 GCF_040612485.1 Streptomyces sp. NPDC006385 | reverse complement strand
TTACGTGCCGCTCGTCCGGCACGCCGACACCCTCTGGCAGCAGTTGCACTGAAAGCAGCGGGCCGGCGCCGGCGGGGGACCGTCCCTCAAGGGGGCGGGGCGGCTCCGCGTAAAATCGACCTCACTGTGTCTGACTCCCTCAACGCCCCCGAAGCACCCCGGCCCGGCGAGCACCCCGATCACCGCCCCGGTGTCTCCGTTCGGCACACCCGGGCCAAGGGTGAGCCCCGGTTCCCGGACGGGCCCAAGGCCGATCCGGCCGGGTCGCATTTCGAGCGGCGGATCCGGAGTTTTCAGCCGCGGCGGAGTCGGGTGACCGCGGGGCAGGCGGACGCGTTGCAGCGGCTGTGGCCCAAGTGGGGGCTCGACATCGACGGGCAGCGGGTCGTCGATCTCGGTGAGCTGTTCGGGACCGACAACCCGGTCGTTCTCGAGATCGGGTTCGGGATGGGGGAGGCCACCGCCCAGATGGCCGCTGCCGATCCGGGCACCAACATCCTCGCCGTCGATGTGCACACCCCTGGGCAGGGGAACCTGCTCGCCCTCGCCGACCGGAACGGGCTGTCCAACCTCCGGGTCGGCAACGGCGACGCCATCATCCTCCTGCGCGAGATGCTCGCCCCCGACTCGCTCGACGGGCTGCGCGTCTACTTCCCCGACCCCTGGCCCAAGAAGCGCCACCACAAGCGCCGCCTCATCCAGCCCGAGTTCCTCAGCCTCGCCGCGACCCGGCTTAAGCCCGGTGCCCTCGTGCACTGCGCCACCGACTGGGAGCCGTACGCCGAACAGATGCTCGAAGTTCTGACCGCGCACCCCGACTTCGAGAACACCCAGGCCGACGGCGGTTTCGCGCCCCGTCCACAGTTCCGGCCGCTGACCCGTTTCGAGGGGCAGGGACTGGACAAGGGTCATGTGGTGAACGACCTGCTCTTCCGCCGCGTACAGCGGTAGGCAGCACCGAGCAGCACCGACAGAACCCCACCGGCGCCCGAACCCCTCGCGCTGCTGCGGGCGGCGCCCCTGTCTCGTTAGGGTCGATGCCGTGGCCACCTGTCCCCCGTACCCGACGCATCCCACCGGTCCCGCCGGTCCCGCCGGCGGCGCACTGCGGCACGCGCACTGGTGGCAGAAGCGATGGGTGCGTTACGGCGCGCTCAGCACCCTGCTGGCGCTCTCCGGGCTGGTCATCCTCGCCCTGGTGCGGGAGCAGACCGGCACCGAGGGGTTCCTGGTCGGGCTCGGGCTCGCCGTCCTGCCGGTGCCGCTGCTCGTCGCGTCCTTCCGCTGGCTGGACCGGGTCGAGCCGGGGCCCTGGCGCAATCTGGTGTTCTCCTTCGCCTGGGGCGCCTGCGCGGCGGCGCTGATAGCGATCGTCGCCAACAGCTTCGCGACCGCGTGGATAGCGACCGCGACGGCCGATCCGTCGCACGCGGACACCCTCGGCGCGACCGTCATAGCGCCCGTCGTGGAGGAGACGGCCAAGGCGGCGGCCGTCCTGCTCGTCTTCCTCTTCCGCAGACAGGACTTCACCGGGATCGTCGACGGCGTGGTGATAGCCGGGGTCACGGCCACCGGCTTCGCCTTCACCGAGAACATCCTCTACCTCGGCACCGCCTTCGGCACCGACCAGCTCACCGGCGACAGCGGCATCGCCTCCGTCACGGCGGCGACCTTCTTCGTCCGCGTCATCATGTCGCCCTTCGCGCATCCGCTCTTCACCGTCCTCACCGGCATCGGCTTCGGCATCGCCGCGCTCTCGGGCGAGCGGCAGCACCTGCGCCGCGTCCTCCTGCCCCTCCTCGGGCTCCTGCTCGCCATGGGCATGCACGCCATGTGGAACGGCTCGTCGACCTTCGGCGAGTACGGGTTCTTCGCCGTGTACGCGGCCTTCATGGTGCCCGCGTTCGGGCTCCTGACCTGGCTGGTGATCTGGACCCGGCAGCGCGAGCTGAGGACCGTGCGGGAGGAACTGCCCGCCTACGTCGTCGCCGGGTGGCTGGCCCCGAGTGAGCCGTTCGCGCTCGGCTCCATGCGGGCTCGGCGGGTGGCCCGGCAGTACGCGCGGCACCGTGGGGGGCGGGTGGCGGCCCGGGAGGTGGCCCGGTACGAGGCGTACGCCACGTCACTGGCGTTCCTGCGGCACCGTGGGCGCCGCGGGCGGGCCGGCGCCGACTTCGTCGTACGGGAACGGGAGTTGCTGCACGAGCTGTGGCGCCGGCGGGACGTCGCGCGGCCGGCGCTGGAGCATGCGGTCGCCGCCGCGCAGGCCTGGCCGGCGCACGGGTACGGGTACGGGTATGGGCACGGGTATGGGCACGGGGCGCCGGCTCCGGGTCAGGGGCAGCCGTACGGGCCGGTCCACGGGGCCGGGTACGGGCACGGGTACGGGTCGGCGGCGCCGTACCCCGCGTACAACCCCTATCGGACGTGATCGCTGTGGGGCGTGCGTGGTCGGGCACCGCCGGTCCGCGCCGTCGTGGCTGATCGCCGTTACGGCGGGAGAGAAGGGGTCGGTCAGGCCGACGCCTCCGTCAGCCTCGCCAGTTCCTCGTCCGTCAGCCTCAGCTCCCCCACGCCCACCAGCGCCGGGAGCTGCTCCACCGTCCGTGCCGAGGCGATCGGGGCCGTCACCGTCGGCTGCGCCGCCAGCCAGGCCAGGGCCGTCGTGGCCACCGGCGCCCCGTGGGCGCGGGCGATCTCGTCCAGGGTGTCGAGCACCCGGCGTCCCCGCTCCGTCCGAAGGTGCCTGGCGGCGCCCTCGGCGCGCGGGCTGCCCACCGTCGTACCGGCGCGGTACTTGCCCGTGAGGAAGCCGGACGCCAGGGCGTAGTACGGGACCGCCGCCAGGCCCTCCCGCTCGGCGAGCTCCTGGAGTTCGCCCTCGTAGGTGTCGCGGGAGACCAGGTTGTAGTGGGGTTGCAGGGCCACGTACCGGGCGAGGCCCTCGCGGTCGGAGAAGTCCAGGGACGCCTTCAGCCGCTCGGCGGAGATGTTGGACGCGGCGATGTGCCGTACCTTGCCCGCCTTCACCAGTTCGTCCAGCGCGCCGATGATCTCCTCGACCGGCACTTCCGGCTTGTCGAAGTGGGTGTAGTAGAGGTCGATGCGGTCGGTGCCGAGGCGGCGCAGGGAGGCGTCGGCGGCCGCCTTGATGGTGGCCGCGCTCAGGCCCTGGAAGTCGGGGTGCTGGCTGACCTTCGTGGCGATCACGACGTCGTCCCGGTTGCCGCGTGCCTTCAGCCAGTTGCCGATGATGGTCTCGGACTCGCCGCCCACGTTGCCCTCGACCCACGCCGAGTACGAGTCGGCCGTGTCGATGAAGTTGCCGCCCGCCGCCGCGTAGGCGTCGAGCACGGCGAAGGACTGGGTCTCGTCGGCGGTCCAGCCGAAGACGTTGCCGCCGAGGGAGAGCGGGAAGACCTCGAGGTCGGAGGAGCCGAGCTTGCGCAGAGAAGTCATGCTCTACGTCAACTGCCGTGCGGCAGCGGCCCATTCCGCGGCGGCGACAAAGTTCCCGTGAACACTGCGCGCCCGTGCGCGCCCATCGGGTTGCCCGCACCAGGAAAAAGGAAAACCGGCAGCCCTGACGTCGGGGGGTCGTCGTCAGGGCCACCGGGGGATCTGCCGTGGAGGGCCTCAAGGGCCGCCAGATGTCAGGGCGTGAGACCCTTGCCGCGCAGCCATGCCAGCGGGTCGATGCCGCTCGCGCTGCCGCCGGTGTGCACTTCGAGGTGGAGGTGGGCGCCGGTCACGTTGCCGGTGGCGCCCACGCGGCCGATGACGTCGCCCGTGTTGACCTTCTGGCCGACGCTCACGCTGATCGACGACTGGTGCGCGTACCAGATCTCGGTGCCGTCGTCGAGGGTGAGGACCGTCTTGTAGCCGTACGACCCGTCCCAGCCGGCGAAGGTGATGGTGCCGGAGTGCACCGCCTTGATCAGGGTGCCGGTGGGCGCGGCGAAGTCGAGGCCGGTGTGGTAGCCGGAGGACCAGTAGGCGCCGGCCTGCCCGAAGGTCGAGGTGATGGTGTACGAGGAGGTCGGCAGCGTGTACTGCTTGGCCAGCTCAGCGAGGCGCTCGGCCTCGGCCTTCTTGCGGGCTTCCTCCTCGGCCTTGGCCTTCTCGGCGGCGGCCTTGGCCTTGGCCTCCTTCTCCGCCTTGGCGGCCGCGGCGGCGGCCTCCTTCTCGGCGGCGGCGACCGCTTCGGCGGCGGCCTTGCTCTCGATCTGCTCCTGCTGCTGCTCGACCTGGGCGATGATCCGGGCCCGCAGCGCCTCACCGGCGTCGCCGGTGCCCTGGGTGGTCTCCTCGGTCGTCGCGCCCATGGTGCTCAGCGCGGTGCCGGCGTCCTCGGCGGAGGAGTCGCCGTCGGATATGAGGGGCAGGTCCGGGATGGTGATGGCGACCGGCGGCTTGCCGCTCTGCGCGGTGGCCATGCCGCCCGCGCCGACGGCGGCTATGACGCCGACGCCGAGAACCGTGGAGCTGCGGGCGAGTCCCCCGCCGCGCTGCTTGGAGACGCGATGCCTGCCGCGTACGGGGCGAATGGTGTCCGCGGTGGGGTTCCACTCCTCGAACGGGCCCTCGTCGGTGCGGTCACGGTCGTAGCCGAAGGTGTCGGTGCTGCGCTGGCTCGGCACGAACGGGGCTTGCGTAGCAGGCCTGTTGGACGCCACGTGGGCGTACTCCTTTCCTTCCTTCTCGCCTACCGGGTTAGCTGACGGGTTCGGAGCAGGAAGGTCTCCTACGCGCGTATACCGACCGTGAGTCCACGGCGGCTTCAGCGCGATTCACCCCAGGGTGGTGGTTCCCCGGTTCCCGTACGCGGTACGGGATTCGGCGCGTGCGCACGGAGCCGCCTCTTGTGACGGCTGGGACGACCGCGCTGCGTTATCGAACGTTAATAGACGGGGGGTGCGGATTCCAAGCTGTTCCGCTTGATCGTTAACGTTTTTCGGGTGGACTTACGGGTCATGAGCGGCCCAAATCGGGCGAGTTGGCCAAGGCTCAGGAGTCGCACAATGATTGACAGTATGTCAGTTGTTATGCGGAGGGCGGTCGCCCGATCACGGTTGGTGACGGCGGTCAAGGGCGCCGTACGGCGATGAGGCCAGAAAAACACTCAGGGCCGGAACTTGATCAGTTCCGGCCCTGAGCCTTCAGTAGCGGGGACAGGATTTGAACCTGCGACCTCTGGGTTATGAGCCCAGCGAGCTACCGAGCTGCTCCACCCCGCGTCGATGAGTCCATAGTACGCCATCCGCGGGACCCGAAGCACACGCCTTTCCGCGCCCCCCTCCTGATGGGCGCCCCGTCACGGCAGCAGATGCCGGTTCGGCGCCTTGGCCCGCCCCTCGAACTCCGGCACGACCACGACGTCCACGCCCTCCCCCGCCAGCACCCCGCTCCCGTCGGCCCCCGCCACGAACGTGTCCGGCTCCCGCCAGGCCGTCACCACCCTGCGCACCCCCGCATCGAGGATCAACCGCGCACAGGGCAGGGGGCGCGACGCACGCCGCGTGCACGGCTCCAGGCTGCTGTACACCGTCGCGGCCGCCAGCCTCGGATCACCGGCGTCGATCTTCGCGAGCGCCGCCTCCTCCGCGTGCACCACGGGATCGCCGCCCTCCCGGGAGTGCCCCCGCGCCAGCTCGGTCCCGTCGGCCGCCACCACCACCGCCCCGACACTGAACGCCGTCCGCGACGGCGGGCACTGCGCCGCCAGGTCGCACGCCAGCGCCAGCCAGTGCCGGTCGGTCGCGGCGGGGAGGACACCGACGCCGGGCGCCGTCGGCTCGTAGCGCATCAGCACGACGTCCTCGATCCGCCGCGTCTCCAGCAGCCGTAGCCGCCCGCCCTGGTATCCGCCCGGGCCGAACAGGCGCGGCGCGTCCGGGTCCCCCACGAACAGCGGCGCCAGCACCAGCTGCAGCTCGTCCGCCAGCCCCTGCTGGAGCAGCTGCGTGTGGATCGTGCCGCCGCCCTCCACCATCAGGCGCTCGACGCCGCGCACCTCACGCAGGTGCTCCAGCAGGCCCCGCCAGTCCAGCTCCGCGCCCAGCGCGACCACGTCCGCCGCGACCGGCGCCCGCCGCAGCCGCTGAGCGCCCTTCTCCGTCGTGTAGACGACCTTCTCGCCGCCCGTGTGCCAGAAGTTCGCCGTCGCATCCAGCTCGCCGGAGGCGCTGACCGTGACCTTCAGCGGATACTCCGGTTTGCCCGCCGCCACCCGTGCCGCCCGCCGCTCGGCCGAGTTCACCAGCAGCCGCGGGTTGTCCGCCCGGATCGTGCCCGCGCCGATGAGGATCGCGTCGACGGACGCCCGTACCTCGTCGACCCGGTCGAAGTCGGCGGGGCTGGAGAGCAGCAGCCGCTCGGGGGTGGTGTCGTCGAGGTAGCCGTCCAGGGAGACGGCGGCGGACAGCAGGACGTAGGGGTACGACGGCATCGGCGCGCTCTCCGGCTCGGAAACGGTCTCGGGCTTGGTTCAAGTTTGAAACAAACCTACACTGGTCGCATGACGACTCGCTGGCTCACGTCCGAGGAGCAGCGCGCCTGGCGCGCGTACATCGCCGCCGCCGCGCTCGTGGAGGACGCGCTGGACCGGCAGCTCCAGCAGGAAGCCGGCATGCCCCATCTGTATTACTCCATCCTCGCCACCCTGTCCGAGTCCCCGGAGCGCCGGCTTCGGATGACCGATCTCGCGGAGCGGCTGAAGATCACCCGCAGCCGGCTGACGTACGCCGTCTCCCGCCTGGAGAAGGACGGGCTGGTGCGACGCGAGGACTGCCGCTGGGACAAGCGCGGCAGCATCGCGACGCTCACCGGCGAGGGCATGCGGGTCCTGCAGCGGGCGGCGCCCGGTCATGTCGAGACCGTGCGGTCGCTGCTGTTCGACCGGCTGACCCCGGAGCAGGTCGGCCAGCTGGAGGAGATCTTCACGGCGGTCGGCGAGGGGTTCCAGGGGGACAGCGCGCACGCCACCCCGGACGAGGTGCCCTGGCGGCGGCGCTCCACCAAGCCGTGTTCGTGAGGCACACCTCGCTGTCATGATGTGCGCCACACCGCTATTGCTTCAAATTTCAAGCATGGGGTAGGGTCCAGGACCGAGGAGCTGCTTCAAATCTGAAGCAGAAGACCCACGTACGGAACCCGGAGAACCCGCATGCCCGACTTCACCGCCGCCGCCACCCAGCGCGCCCGCGTCCGGGTCCCGCTGCGCTTCCACGACGGTTACCGCGTCGACGCCGAGGTGGTCACCTTCCACGGCCTGGCCGACGGCCAGGAGCACGTGGCCGTCGTCCTCGGCGACCCGGCCCCGGGCACCACCCCGCTGGTCCGTCTGCACTCCGAGTGCCTGACCGGCGACGTGTTCGGTTCGGCCCGCTGCGACTGCGGCCCCCAACTGCGCGAGGCCGTCGAGCGCATCGCGGAGCGCGGCGGCGTGCTGCTGTACCTGCGCCAGGAGGGCCGGGGCATCGGTCTCTACAACAAGCTCGACGCGTACGCCCTCCAGGACCAGGGCCTGGACACCTACGCCGCGAACGCCGCCCTGGGCCTGCCCGAGGACGCCCGCGACTACACGGCGGCGGCCCAGATGCTCACCGCCCTCGGCATCGGCGAGCTGGATCTGCTCTCCAACAACCCCGACAAGGCCGACCAGTTGCGCGCCCTCGGCGTCGCGGTGCGGGGCCGCGTCCCCACCGGCGTCTTCGCCACCCCGGACAACGTCCGCTATCTGCGCGCGAAGGTCCTGCAGACCCAGCACACGCTGCCCCTGGGGGATCTGGAGGAACGGGGGGAACTGGCGGAACGGGGGGAACTGGCGGAGCTGACCGCGGGCTGAGCGGGCGGCATGACGAAGGGGCGGGCGTCCGACACCGGACACCCGCCCCTCAGCCGTGTGTGACGACTACGGAGTGACCTTCTCGATCGTCACCCCGCCCACACCCGCGGTCGTCCCGCGGGTGTTCACCAGCCGTACCTCACCGACGAGCGCGCGGCCCTCGCCCACGGCCTTCGCGACCGTGACCTGCGCCGACACCTTCGCCGTGGCGCCCGTGCCGAGCTTCACCGGCGTCGACTCGTCGACGGTGACCTTGCCGAGCGCGGAGGAGAAGAACACGTCCCGGTAGTCGTACGCGGTTGAACCGGACGGCACCTCGAAGCCGTCCACCTCGACGGTGTACCTACCGGCGGCCGGGTTCGCCACGGAGACGGACTCGTCGGAGTCGCCGTCCGCCGACTGGGCGACGACCTTGCCCTGGGCGTCGTACACCGTCAGGTCGAGGTCGGAGGCCGCGTCGGAGACGCCGCCGATGGCGACGTCCAGCGACGTGGTGCCCTCGGGCACCTCAAGGGTGGTGGTGTGCGTCTCACCGTTCTTGATGGTCGGCCGCGCGGTCGTCGACGAGCCGAGCGCGCCGCCCTTCAGGGTGCCCTCGACGGCCGCCAGCTTGTTCGTCACCGTCCAGGAGGCGTCGACCGGGGTGCCGACCTTCGCCTCGGGCACGGTGACGGCCGCCGGGTCGAAGGACGCGCCGTACACGGTGGCGTCGAGCTTGAACGGGTTGTCCAGCAGCGCCGACGTACGGCGCGCGTCGACCTCGATCTCCCAGACGCCGGGCACCGGGTCCTCGTAGGAGGCGATGTCCGTTGTGTTCGCATCGCTGTCGGTGGCCGGGACGCCGTACGGGTTGATGGCGCTGAACACCGTCCGGCTGCCCTCCTTCAGGCCGCCGAGCGCCACCTGGAGCGACTTCGCGCCCTCGGGGACGGTGACGAAGTACGACCTGAAGCTGTTGCGCTCCACCGAGCCCGAGGCGGTGAAGGTGTGGTCCACCGGCGTGGAGACGACGACGGTGTTGAGGATCTGCTTGTCGACGCCCACCGTCCTCGGGTCGTCGGCCTGGAGGATCGCGCTCTTGATGCCCGCGTGCTTCGGCGCGGCCTGGATCTTCACGGTCACCGGCTTGTTCAGCGGCAGGTTCACCACGCGCGGGCCGACGATGGAGAAGGTGCCGGCCTTGTTGTTCGCCAGACGCAGGGTGTGCGGGAGCGAGCCGGAGGGGCCGGACGTCCGGGTGATGGTGACGTCGTACGTCCGCTTCTTCCCGGCCTTCAGGCCGCCCTCGCGGTCGTAGACGCCGGTGCCGAAGCCCGGTGTCTTCAGCGCCTGGTCGAGCGCGGTGTCGACCGGGGCCTTGACGGTGTAGTCGTGGGCGGTGGCGCCCGCCCTGACCGCCTTCCAGGCGTCGACGACGTCGATGAGGCCGGCACCCTCCTCGTACGCCTGGAGTCCCTCGATGTGCCTGGCCGTCGAGGTGAGCGCGGTGCGCAGCCTCTCGGGCGTCAGGTCGATGCCCTTCCGCTTGGCGGCCGACAGCAGCAGCGCGCTCGCGCCCGCGGTCTGCGGGGCCGCCATCGACGTGCCGTTGTACATGGCGTAGCCGGCCGGCAGCTTCCAACCCGCCTCGGCGATGGGAGCGCCGGGCATCCAGGCCGGGATGGTGCTGACCGCGGCGCCGGGGGCCACGACGGTGGGCGTGAAGCCGCCGTCCTCACGCGGGCCGCGCGAGGAGAAGTTGAACAGTTGGTACTCGTTGCGCACGCCGGTGCCGTAGTTG
This sequence comes from Streptomyces sp. NPDC006385, assembly GCF_040612485.1. NCBI lineage: Bacteria > Bacillati > Actinomycetota > Actinomycetes > Kitasatosporales > Streptomycetaceae > Streptomyces > Streptomyces sp. NPDC006385. The sequence goes on along the minus strand of NZ_JBEXQG010000018.1, from coordinate 140,854 downwards.
GCGGCGAAGGTCTCCTTGGAGACGCCCGCGCCGGCCGAGATGACCTTGTCGGCGAGGCCCGGGTCGCCGATGGTGTTGGCTCCGGGGCCGGAGTTGCCGCCGGAGAGGACGAGCTGGACGCCGTAGGTGTCGATCAGGCGCGTGTACAGCTCGGCGCGGGCGGTGTTGCCGTCGTTCAGCGGGGGCAGCCCGCCGATGGACATGTTGACGACGTCGACGCCGCGGTTGACGACGAGGTCGATCATGCCCTCGATCAGCGCGACGCTGGAGCAGCCCGGGCCGAAGACGCAGGCGCGGGACGAGACGATCTTCGCGCCGGGGGCGGCGCCGTTCATGTTCTTGCTGCCGAGCAGGCCGTGGGCGGCGGTGATGCCGGCGACGTGGCTGCCGTGCGAACCGGCGGTGAGGCCGATGTTGACGAAGTCGGCCTTCTTGCCGACCCAGCCGCCGCCCAGCGGGTCCATCGGAACGTCCTTGCGGACCTCCACGACGAAGTCCTGGCTCTCGGGGATGTCCGTGGCCGGGTCGTCGGTGCCGAAGTGGCCGACCTGGTGGCCGTCCTTGTACGGCTTCATCGGGGTGTCGTCGGTGAAGTCGCCGTTGTCGTTCACGTCGACGGTCACCGTGCCGGCGGCCGGGTCGTAGAGCACGCCCCAGTCGTCGGTGGTGTCGCCGTCGCGGTTGACGTCACCGTCGGCGTCGCCGTCCGTGACCTTGCCCTGCGCGGTGACGGCCTCCCGGAAGGTGCTGATCCGGTACGTGCCCTCAGAGGCCTTCCAGGTCTTGCCGGCGAACGTGAAGGAGGGCCCGGAGACGGAGGTGGTCATCGCCCGCCAGGTGCCGTCGCCGTCGACGATCGGGTCGGTGGCGGTCACCCAGTCGACGATCTTGCGCTCACCGGTCGTCGTCTTCTGCAGCGCGGGGCTCGCGAGGTCGACGCCCGTGTCGAGGACGCCGATGGTCACGCCGCGGCCGTCCGCCTTCGGGTTCTTCTTCACGAATTCGACGGCGCCCGTCTCGAAGGACGGGTTGTACGGGTTCTTGGCGGGGGTGTCCTTGCCCGGGCCGGGGTAAGTCGCCGCGGAGGGGCTGGACTTGCCGCCGCCGAGGCTCGGCTGCTCCAGGGGTATCTCTTCCCGCAGGTCGATGGCCTGCACGGAGGTGAGCCGCGCGGCGGTCGCGATGGCCGAGTCCGCCTTGCCGGTCGGCACGGTGGCCCGTACGTAGCCGAGTTTGTCGTACGTACGGCCGACGGAGCCACCCTTGATCGCGTCCAGCTCCGCGGCGACCTTCTCGGTCTGGCCGGGTGCCGTGGCGATCATCATCGTGACGGTCTTGTCGCGCTGTGCCTTGGCCTGGGCGAGGAGGTCGGCGTCGTCCGAACCCAGCTTGTCGTGGGCGGACTTGACGCCGGGGTCGGCCGCGGGGGCGGAGGAGCCGTCCGCGGCGAGGGCGAGGGGTACGGGCCCGGCCGCGGAGAGCGCGGCGACGAGGCCGGCGGCCACGGCGATACGGGCGGCGCGTTTCGCGCCCGATATCGGGGCCGGGTGGGGGGTGGTGGGCATGGTGATCCCTGGTGCTGAAGGAATGAAGGCATCGGCGGCCGTATCGAGCACCTTCGACCGCCGCAGTCCGGAATGTTCTCCCGGATGATCGCCCAGCTTCCCTCAAAGGACCGATTTTCGTTGTTACTTCATGGCGGCGAGATCGCTGACTGACGCAAACTCGCCATACGCCACCGGGGACTTAGTGGAGCATGCTGTGACATTCCTGTGAGTCGGGACGGCGGACGGCGGTGCCCACGGGCGCGAACCGCTCGGCGGCGGTGGGACCGCCGAGGACGCGGACGGGGGCCTGCTCGGTGGTGGTGGTGCTGCTGCTGCGGCTGGTGCCGCACCGCACGACAGCGCGGCAGAGGGCAGTTCGCGCGCCCGTCCACAACAAGGGGCGCTCGACAATTTCGAGGGGTACGGCTCTGTCGATCGCCCGGGGCCTCGACTACTACACGGGCCCGTCTACGAGGGGCAGGGCAGTTCGAGGACTGGCCGAACTACGGCAGCATGTCCATCAGACAGACCCGCATCTTCGCCGAACCGCTCTCCGGGGGCACACGAGGTCAAGGACCTTGCCACGGGCGCGCAGGCCCCCGCCGACCCGCAGACGTGGCAGCGTCCCTGAGCCCGGCCGGGTCACCCGCCCAGCCCGGGTTCGCCCGACTCCTCCTCCCCCTCCATGAACCGGATGCCCTCATGGGTCAGTGAGGCGGTGGCCGGCGTCCGGTGCGAGGTCCAGTCGACGGTGATCAGGCCCTCGTCGGCCAGGTAGGCGCAGGCAGCGCTCAGGTCGTCGTCGGGCATCCGGAGCTGCTCGCGGAGTGCCGCCCCGCTGATCTCGGGACGGTTGCGCTCCAGGGCCGCGTACAGGCACCGGAGAATGGCGTTGCGGTAGGTCTTGCGTTCACGGAGTGTCGTCATGGCTGCCGCCCTCGGGCTCGCGGCCGACCCTGCGGACGCCGACAGGCAGCCGACCTGCGGCCTCGCACAGAGCGTCCGGCGTCCGGGTGCCCCCCTGCGCGCCGCCCATGCGGCCTTCCCCGACCGCAAACCCACGTCACCGCGATGTCACGCGACGCCGACGCTCGCGGTGATCAGGAGTAGCGTGGTCAGACAAGGCGAATCCCACCTTGGCACCGGCCCCTGAACGGGTGGTCCTCATGACCGGCTCCGGCACCTCTCCTGGTTCCCGGCACCTGCCCAGTGGCATGCATCCGGCGGTACGGCCGGGAAGCGCACTGCTCCGACTGGAGACGACGGCGACACGCGAGGGCGTACTCGACGGGGCCTGGTGGCCGCGGTCGCATGACATCGGTGCGGAGTTGCCGGCGCTGCTGAGCGCCCTCACGGAGCACCTCGGCCCCCTGGACCGCGTCGGGCTGGACGCCACGGCCTGGGAGGGGCTCCCGACGCGGATCGTCGTCGACGACCGGGTGGTGCACGTCGACTCCTTCCCGGTGGGGGACGACACCGTCCTGATCACCCGGGGCGACCGGGACCTCTTCTCCCTGCTGGTGATTCCACCGGACACGACCACCGAAGCCGCCCACGCGGCGATGGCCCAGGCCGTCCTCGCCGGCAACCCCAGCACGGCCGAGCAGATCCTCATCGACACAGGAGGCGGGCAGACACCGCAGGGCACGGAGGCCGAGCAACTCATGAGAACCCGTCATGACCGCGGCCCTTCCCTCCCTCCGGGATAGAGGAAGGTGTAGAGGGCCAGCGACAGGGCCATGTACTGGTCCGCCGCCGTGACCAGCTCACGGACACCGCGCTCGGTGAGCGGGGCGGACCCGGCGTCCAGGCCGCTGCCGCAGAACGCGCCGCCGCGCTGGGCGTGTTCGGCGATGGCAGCCCAGTCGGCGGCCTCGGGGGCGTCGATCGGCGGGGCGGGCAGGCGGGCGGCTCTCGCGCCGGACGCGGACCAGAAGGCGCACACCGGCTTGTACACCTCCGGGGGATAACCCCGCGCGGGCGGATGCTTGACCAGCGCGTCCCTCAGGGCGCGGTAGTCGGTCGCGTAGGCGTTCATCACGGCCATGCCGCCCTTGTCCAGCCAGGCCCGCAGCGCCTCCCGCTGTCTCGCCTTCTCCCGGGCGCGTTCGCCCTGCTTGCCCTGCGCGGTCGAGGGATCCCCGAACGCCACCAACTCCCGCTGCCCGCTGAGCAGCAGCACCGGGGCCAGAAAGGCCGCCACGACATACGCCCGGCGCAGCATCCGGCGCCGCCGCCGGACCTCGGGCGGTGCCGGCGGCAGCGCGCGCAGCGCCAGCACGAGCAGCACCGCCGGCGCGGCGGCGAGCACGGCCAGGGCGGCCAGCCGGGGCAGCAGCAGGAGCCGGGTCAACTGCCACACCGGTCCGAGCCGCGGGTCGCACCCGGCCCACAGCGTGGCCAGACCGGGCAGGCAGCCCTCGGCCGCGGTGAGCGCCGTCGCCGCGCACAGCCCGGCCAGCAGGCTCACCGCCGCCGCGCCGGCGGCCGCCGCGGGCCACCAGACGCCACGGGCGCGCAACGCCACCACCACGGCGGTGACCGTCGCCACCGCGACCAGGGTCGCCGCCGTCCACAGCATCACACCCGGCAGCCACTGACCGCCCTCCAGCGCCTCGGCCTTCGACGGACGCAGCCCCGCCAGCACCGCCCGGCAGACGACAACCGCGGCGATCGCGGCCCCCGCGCACACGGCGGCGGACAGCAGCCGCCCTCGCCAGGGCTTGCTGTTCCCTTGCTGCGCATGTGTCGCCTGCGTCGGATGTGTCCCGCGTGTCCCGCGTGTCACGTGTGTCGCATGTATCACCTGTGTCGCATGTGTCACGTGTGTCGCGTGTGTCGCGGCTGGGTGGGCGTACGACCGTGCCCGCCGCGCCCACGCCACACGCACCGGACGCCGACTCACCGCCGCCGCCAGCAGCGCGGTGACCGTCACGGCGTAGAAGCCGAGGCCGAGGCCGTACGGGGCGAGGTGGACGTGCACCATCATCCATCCGACCCGGCTGTCCCAGACGCAGTCCGAGGCCACCGCCTGCGCGCCCGGCACACAGCCGTCGGCGGAGGCGAGCACGACCACCGCCGCCAGTCCGGCCATCAGCACCGAGCCGCCGACCGCCAGGGCCAGTGCCAGCCGGTGCCGCCGCGTCGTCGCGTACACCGCCCAGGTCGTGACCGCGACCGCCGTCAGGACGGCGAGGAGGCTGAGCCCCGACACCTGGGCCAGCCAGGCCCCGCCGCGGTAACCGACGGGCGGCCTGGTGTGGTGCAGCCACATCCGGGTGCCGAGCAGAGCCAGCACGGTCAACGCGCCGCCCACCGCCACCCGGGTCAGCAGCCACCGCATCGCCGGCACGGTCCCGTCGAGGTCGGGCCACGGTCCCTGCGGCCGCGCCCGCCGCAGCCACGGTGCCGGGCCGGACCCCTGAGCGCGGGCCCAGACGGCGAGCGGGAACAGCCACAGCACGGTCCCGCCGACGTGGACCATCGGCGACGAGGTGACGGGCGGCACATAGGCCAGCCACTTGAGTACGTACAGATAGGGCATCTGGTCGGGCGGCGTGCCGGGGTACACCTGGCGAAGCGTGGTGTCCCAATCCACCCCGGCGAGGAAGTCCCCGGCCTCGAAGAGATGACCCCGCGAGGTCCACCAGGTGAACCAGCCTCCGTAGACCACCAGCAACGCGGCCGTCCCGGCCACATGGCTGGGCACCAGGGAACGGCCCCGGCAGGTCGTCACCCACAGCTCGGCGCACTGGGCGGCCCACCACAGCAGCACGGCCGACCCGGCGACCAGGACGAGCAGTACCTGCGGCGCGGGCGGCAGCCAGCCCGTGCCGGCGTGCTGGAAGGTCAGCAGGTCGCCGACGCCCAGCCCGAGCCCCAGCCACAGCCCCAGCCACAGCCCCGCCCGCAGCCCCGACGGCACCCGCAGCCCGCAGGCCACCGCGTACGCCACCGCTCGCCATACGGCCACCCCGGCGATCCCGGTGACGATCGCGGCGGCCGTCCACTCGGGCAGGTCCGAGGACCACGACGTCCCGGAACCCGACAGATCCCGCACGGCCAGGTCGAGGTTGAGGGCCACTTGGGCGGTCACCACACCGGACAGGAACATGGTCGAGGCGCGGACACCGAACATCGGCCCGGGATCGAGCAGCGAGGCCGCCCGCTCCGACCACGCCGGATGCGTACGCCACGCGTCCCGCACCCGCCGCAGCGGGCCGCCACCGGAGCGCGCGTCGGGCGCGGGCAACCGGCGGGCGCCCCCGTTCCAGCGGGCCGCGTCGAGATCGGCGTACAGCTCCCGGGTGCGCAGCACGTCGCCCCGGGCCAGCAGGATCAGCGCGACCAGGAAGGCGACGTGGAACAGCCCGCGCAGCCCCAGCGACCACTGGGTCCGCCACAGGTCGAGGACCTCGGCCGGCGACTGGCTCCAGGGCCTCGGGTAGAGGGCGAGCACGGTGGAGGGGAGGAGGACGAGGACCGCGAGGGAACGCCACAGTGCCTCGGTGGCGTAGGCGACGCCGACATCGCGGTTGCGCAGGTGGGCCAGCTCGTGCAGGACGACGAACCGGAAGCCCTCGCGGTCCTGGGCCCGCCGGACCAGCAGACCGGCGTGCAGGCTCACGGTGCGCGAGCGCCGGTGCCCGAACGCCGACGCGCTCGCCGTCACGGCGGACGGGGCCAGCCGGAAGGCCGGGGGCGGAGTGACGCCGGCCCGCTCGGTCAACTCCGCGAGCTCGTCGAGGAGTCCCTGGTCCCTGATCTCGACGAGCCCGGCCCGGCGCCGCTTCCAGGCCGGTGCCAGCCCGTACAGCAGCGCGGCGGCGCCGAACACCGCGACCGTGCCGAGGACCGTCCACAGCCATGCGGCGTCCCCCTGCTGCGGGGCGCCTCGGGACACCAGATTGACGGAGGCCGCCGCGATCAGGACGACGATCAGGGCGAAGCGAAGATGCGTACCCGCGGCCAGGACCCGGCGGTCCAGATCGGCACCGGCACCGGTGGCGGTGGCGGTGGCGGTGGCGGCCGGCCCGACAGGACTGGGACCGACGGTCACCCGGACTCCCGCTCGGGGTCGTCCCGCCCCGAGGACGGGTCCTGTCCCACGGCCTCGTCCCGGCCCTCCGCCGTGGACAGCTCGTGGAACACGGCGTTCGCGATCGCGGTGGCGCGGCCCGCGCTCAGCCCGGTCTCCAGGCACTGCGTGAGCACCGCGTCACGCACCGCGCCGAGCTGCTGCGCCGACAGCGGCAGCGTGATCTCGGGCTCGCCCTCCGGCTCCCGGCCCCGCAACCGCTGCCACCGGGACCGCACCGCCTGCGCCGAGGCCCGCACCGCCGATGCCGCCGTCTCCCTGGCCGCTTCGGTGAGCACCAGCCACAGCACCGGTGTCACCAGCGGTACGACGACGTCCAGCCCGTAGTCGAGCGTGGACGGCGACTCGCGGCGGTCCCGGCCCATCGCCGCCAGGTGTCTCCTTCTGCGCCCGGGCTCCATCCCCTCGACCGAATCCAGCAGCACCAGCTCCTCGGGAGCGTGCTCGCTGACCACATGACGGACGACACGACTGACGGGAACGGCCATGGAAATCCCCCGAGTTGACGCGATGGAGCGGGGGGAGTGTACAAGAGCGGGGCGTACCGGCCCGGTCTTCTCGCCAGGGTCAGGAAAACGAAGCAGCGCCCGACTCAGCCGGCGCGCATGCCGCACCGCCCGCCCACGCATCGCTCATACATCGCTCACGTACATCGCTCACGTACATCGCTCACGCATCGCTCACGCCGACACTCCGAGGATCAGAGCGCCGACCGCCGTACGGCGCTGGTCGTGCCACGCAGCACCAAGCGGGTGTCGAGGCGCTGCCGGGGTTCGGCGGTCGCCCCCTGTTCCACGGCGTCCACCAGCATCCGGCCGGCGATGAGCCCCTGTTCGTAGACGGACTGGGCGACGGTCGTCAGGTCGAGAAGGTCGGCGATGGGGCTGTCGTCGAAGCCGATGAGCGACATCCGCCCGGGCACGTCGACGCCGGCACGCCGCAGGGTGCGCAGGGCACCGGCCGCGATGTCGTCCGCTTCGGCGAACACCGCGGTCGGCGGCGTGCGCAGGGAAAGGAGCTGCGCCATGGCCTGTGCGCCGCCGTCGATGCCCCAGGGGGCGGAGACGATCGAGTCCTGCTGCACGGGCAGGCCGCACTCCGCCATGGCGGCGAGATAGCCGTCCAGGCGGCGCTGGGAGACACCGCGGTGGATGCCTTCCTCGTCGGTCGCCCGGATCATGCCGATCCGCTGGTGTCCGAGGTTGGCCAGGTGCCTGACGGCCATCGCCGCTCCGGCCGGATCGTCGATGCCGACGCTCGGATGCCCGCCGAGGTCCGTACTGGCTCCCACGACGGGCATGCCCAGGCCACCCAGGCGTTCGATCTCCTTCTCGGACAGGGAGAGAGCGATGACCACCAGGCCGTCCGCCCTGCGTCGTACGGGCAGCGTTTCGAAGAACTCCCGGCGCTCGGCGATCCCTTCGACGTGGTAGAGCACCACCTCGAAGCCGGCGTTGCGCAGGACGTGGTGCGCGCCCGCCAGCGCCCGGGCGTGGAACCAGCGACTGATGTGCGGCACCAGGACCGCGACGGAGCCGGTGCGTCCGGTCGCCAGCCCGGAGGCACCGGGCGACACCACGTAGTCGAGTGCCTCGGCCGCCCGCAGGATGCGGCGGCGCATGGCCTCCGAGACCCCCGGCAGGCCACGCAGCGCCCGCGAGACCGTACCGGTCGAGACCCCCACTGCCCGGGCCACGTCCGCCATGGTCGCGGCCGGCTGTTCCCCACTCACCGAACTCACCGAGGCAGGCTATCAAGCTGTACGCAAGCGCTTGAGCAGCTTCCCTCCTCGACTGCTTTCAAGGAGGGAGCTTGGCGTCAGCCGCGCCCGTTAACAGTAAGGATATTTCTGCGTTTGAGCCTCTTGACGGGGTGCGAGCAGTCACGCAAGCTAACGCAAGCGCTTGAGCAAACGTTGCGCGGGACAGGAAGAGAGCCGCAGTGATCCACAAACCAACGCGCCGCGCCCACCGCCTGACGAGGCTCGCCGCGGCCGTGCTCACCGTCACGATCACCGCCGCGTGCGGGAGCGGACCGGGCGGCGCGGCGGGCGACGGGCGGGTGAAGCTCACCTGGCAGGCGGCGCCGTTCGGCAACCGCGCGGACGACGCGCGACGGTATCTCGTCACGGCCTTCGAGCGGGCGCACCCCGACATCGATGTGCAGGTCGTCAGCGCGCCCACCAACGTGGACACGAACCGCGCCGGCCTCACCACGCAGATCCTCGGCCACTCGGCCTCGCCCGACGTGTTCAACGGCGACGTCGCCTGGGCCGCGCAGTTCGCCTCCGCGGGCCTGGTGTGGCCCATCGGCAAGCATGTGCCGAAGGGCTTCTGGGACCGGTTCGACCCGGCGACCGTGAAGGGCGCCACCTACCAGGGCACGGTCTACGGCGTCCCTCTCACGCTCGACCAGGCGTTCCTGTACTACCGCAAGGACCTGCTGGCCAAGCACCACCTGGCCGTGCCGACGACATGGCAGCAGGTCGCCGAACAGTCCCGGATCCTGCGCGAGGCGGGTGACGTCGACACCGGCGTGGTCTGGCAGGGGGCCTCGTACGAAGGGCTGACCGCGGTGACCAACGAGTTCCTCGCCGCCGCCGGCGCCGGACTCCTCAGCGAGGACGGCCGGCACGCGGGCACCGAGTCGCCGGCGGCCGCACGCGCACTGAGCTACATGGACGGTCTCCTTCGCGACGGGGTGAGCCCGAAGGCGACCGTCACCTACCAGGAGCCGCAGGCGCTCCAGGCGTTCGCCAACGGCGACGCGGCCTTCCTGCGCAACTGGGCTTACGCGTACGGCACCTTGGAGGCCGAGGGCTCACCGCTCGCGGGCAAGGTCGGAGTCACGGCCATGCCCGCCCTGAAGGGGGGAGACGGCACCCGCGCCTCGACCGTGGGCGGCTGGAACGTCTACATCAACCCCAACTCCCGGCACCAGAAGGCCGCCCTGGAGTTCGTCACCTGGCTGACCAGCCCCGCCACCCAGAAGCTGATGGCCGAGCGGTCCTCGACCATCCCCGCCGTCGACAGCGTGCGCACCTCGCCCGAGGTGCAGAAGCTGAGCCCGGTGCTGCGGGCTTCGGCGGAGAACGACCTGGTCGCCCGGCCGACGACGTCGCGCTACTACAGCCAGATCAGCCAGGCCACCTCCAGCACGGTCAACGGCATGCTCTCCGGAACGGTCGGGGTGTCCGCAGCCCCGCGCCGACTCGCCGAGGACATCGACGCCGCGCTCGCCGGGCGACGGCTGTGAGGCGGATGCGCTCGCGGTGGCGTCCGACGCCCCACCCGCCGTGCCTCCCGCTCCCCGGAAAGCCCGCTCAAGGCCCCGCTCAAGGCCCCGCGCAAGCCCCGCTCAAGGCCCCACGAAAGGCCCCACCGTCATGACCGCACCCGCATGGCCCGCGAGCCGCACTCGCCGAGGGGCCGCCACCTCACCGGCACCGGCACCGCCACCACCCTCGCGAGCCCGACGCGCTTCCCGTACCGCGTGGTGGTACACGGCACCCACCCTGTTCGTCGTAGGCGCCGTCACGATCGCCCCGATCGCGATCTCCCTGGTCATGAGCTTCTCGGAGGTCCGGCTGAGCAGTTCGGGATTCGAGCTCGGTGATTTCGGCACCCGCAACTACGAGGCGCTGCTGGCCAGCACCGCCTGGCGCGACGCCCTCGCCTTCACCGTGACGTACACCGTGCTGAGCGTCCTGATCGAGCTGGTCCTCGGCGTCCTGGTCGCGCTCGTCCTGGAGCGGCTGACGAAGGCCCGGGGCTGGATGATGGCGCTGCTGCTGATCCCATGGTCCATGATCACCGTGGTGTCGGCCCAGTTGTGGAGCTACCTCTACAACTCCGCGTACGGGGCGCTGTCCTGGCTCATCGGCCTGGTGACCGACGAACCGCCGATCATCCTCGGCACACCCGTCTCCGCCTTCTCCGCGATCCTCGTCGCGGACGTGTGGAAGACGACCCCCTTCGTGGCGATCATCGTGCTCGCCGGACTGGTCACCATCGACCGCAGTGTGTACGAGGCCGCCGAGATGGACGGTGCCGGCGCCTGGACCACGTTCTGGCGGATCACCCTGCCGCTGCTGCGCGGCACGCTGGCCATCGCGGTGCTCTTCCGGGTGCTGCAAGCCTTCGGCGTCTTCGACCTGCCCTTCGTACTGACCGGCGGCGGGCCCGGTACCTCGACGCAACCCCTGGCCATGCTGGGCTGGAAGGTGATGTTCCAGAACCTGAACATGGGCGCGGGTGCGGCGGTGGCCGCCTCGACCGCGCTGATCGTGTTCCTGGTGTGCCTGCTGTGCCTCAAGGCATTCCGTTCCCAGGTCGCGGAGGAGGACGCCAAGTGACCACCGCCCCTTCCGCCCGGCGCCGCCTGTTCACCCCGGTCCATGTCGGGGCGGTCGTCATCGCGCTGCTGACGGCCCTGCCGCTGTACTGGCTGGCTGCCTCCTCCTTCAAACCGGACGCCGAACTGGGCAGCACCCCGCCCGCCCTGTGGCCGTCCCACCCGACGCTGGACCACTACCGGGACGCCTTCGGCCAGTACCACTTCGCCCGCTACCTGGCCAACAGCCTGCTGGTGGCGAGTCTCACCACCCTCGGGGTCCTCGCCCTGGGGCTGTTCGCCGGATACGCCCTGGCCCGGCTGCCGATGCGCGGCAAGCGGCCCATTCTGATCGCGCTGCTGATGATCTCGGTGTTCCCGACGGTCTCCGTCATCACGCCGCTGTATCTGATCGAGCGTGAGATCGGCTGGCTCAACAGCTACCAGGGCCTGGTCGTCCCGTACATCGCCTTCCATCTGCCCTTCGCCGTCTGGATCCTGCGCAACTATCTGCTGCGCATCCCCTTCGAGATGGAGGAGTCGGCACGGATCGACGGCGCCGGGCCCACCCGCACCGTCCTGCAGATCATCCTGCCGCAGGCCGGGCCCGGCCTGTTCACCGCCGGTGTCTTCACTTTCACCGCCGCGTACACCGAGTTCCTGATGGCGCTGACCTTCAACAGCGAGGACGCCTTCCGCACCGTACCGGTCGGAGTGGCACTTTTCGGCGCCGAGTTCGAGGTCCCCTACGGCACGATCTTCGCCGGGTCGATCGCCGCCCTGCTGCCGATCGTCGTCCTCGTCCTCGTCTTCCGCCGCGCTGTCGTCTCCGGCCTGACGTCGGGGGCGGTCAAGGGCTGAGCCCCGGCCACCGCCTCGTACATCGGCTTCCACTGCTCCACACGCAACCACACGAGAGGAACCCGTGACCCAGACACCCCCCACCCCGTCAGGACCCGCCGCCTGGTGGCGCGAAGCCGTCGTCTACCAGGTGTACGTCCCGAGCTTCGCCGACTCCGACGGCGACGGAATCGGCGACCTGCGCGGAGTCACCGACCGGCTGGACCACCTCGCCGACCTCGGCGTCGACGCGCTCTGGCTCACCCCGTTCTACCCCTCACCCTGGGCCGACGGCGGCTACGACGTGTCGGACTACCGCGACGTCGATCCCCGCCACGGCACCCTCGACGACTTCCGCGAACTGGTCGCCCGGGCCCATGCGCTCCGCCTCAAGCTGATCGTCGACATCGTCCCCAACCACTGCTCCGACCAACACCCCTGGTTCGTCGAGGCGCTGGCTTCCCCGCCCGGTTCACGGGCCAGGGACCGTTTCATATTCCGCGACGGACAAGGCCCCGACGGGAGCCTGCCGCCCGCCGACTGGCAGTCCAAGTTCGGCGGCGGTGCCTGGACGCGCGTACCCGACGGCCAGTGGTACATGCACATCTTCTCCGCCGAGCAGCCCGACCTGAACTGGGAGAACGACGAGGTCCTCGCCGACTTCCAGGACACCCTCCGGTTCTGGCTCGACCTCGGAGTCGACGGATTCCGCGTCGACGTCGCCCACGGCCTGCGCAAGGACCTGGCACCCCCTCTGCGGAACACCGCCGGATGGGACGCCGCCCCTCTCAACTCACCGCCCCAGGGCGACGACCACCCCTTCTGGGACCGCGACGAGGTACACGAGATCTACCGTGCCTGGCGGAAGATCATCGACAGCTACGAGCCACCCCGCATCGCCGTCGCGGAGGCGGGCGTCAGCGCGGCCCGGCTGCCGCTCTACACCCGCCCGGACGAACTCCACCAGGCATTCAACTTCTTCTTCCTGCGCTGTCCCTGGACCGCCGACGACCTGCGGAAGGTCATCAACACCTCGCTGACCGACGCCCACGCGGTCGGCACCCTGCCCACCTGGGTCCTCTCCAACCATGACGTCGTACGCCACCGCAGCCGCTACGGCCTGCCGCAGGACACCGACCTCACCGCCTGGCTGGCCACCGACGGCACCGCCCCCGCCGCCGACGACACACTGGGCGGCCGCCGCGCCCGGGCCGCCGCTCTGCTGGCCCTCGCCCTGCCCGGCAGCGCCTACCTCTACCAGGGCGAGGAGCTCGGCCTGCCCGAGGTCGCCGACCTGCCGCCGCAAGCGCTGCGCGACCCCATGTGGGAACGGACCGGACACACCGTCAAGGGACGCGACGGCTGCCGCGTACCCCTGCCATGGACCCGCTCCGGGACCTCGTACGGATTCGGCCCGGCCGGCAGCTGGCTGCCACAGCCGGACCACTGGGGCGACCACGCCGTCGAGGCCCAGCGAGGACGGCCCGGCTCCTTCCTGGAGCTGTACCGGGCGGCCCTGTCCCTGCGCGGACGCTTCCGCGGGGACGAGACGTTCGCCTGGCTGCATTCCCGTGAGGGCGAACTCGCCTTCCGCAAGGGAGGACTCGAATGCCGCGTCAACCTCTCCGACCATCCTCTCCCCCTGCCGACCGCCGCCCCCGTACTGCTGGCCAGCGGCCCCGTGGAGGACGACATGCTCGCCCCCGACACCACGGCATGGACGATCCCGGCACACGCCTGAACCCACCGCCGCCATCAACGCGACTCAGGCGCTGCGTAGCAGGCCAGAGGCCATATGCCCCGCCCGCTGCCGGTAGGCCCCGTGGTACTCGAACCCACACGAGCGGTACGCCGCCTCGTGCTGGGTGTACTCGCCGGGCGGATGGTCGGACCCGCGCGCGGCAGCAGTGGCGTCCACGTCCTCGACATCGAGGTCTAACTCCTGCCCCAACTGTGCCGCGGCGCCCCCCCCCCCCAGACCCCCGTCCGCCCTGTGCCCCGTGCGCAAGTGGGGCCGGCGGGCTCCATCGCCAAGCGGGCCATGCGCGCCATCCAGGCCGCTGGGTACACGGTCGACACCGAACTGTGGAACTCGACCGCCGAGTGCAACCAGTGCCACGCCGGATGCCACGACAGCCCAAGAGCGGCTGACAACCCCGCATCCCCGGTAAGACACTCCAGCCGTCCGGTGTCACAACCGGGCGGCTGACCCTATGAGCGGAGCACCAGGTGACAGTTACGGCAATCGCCTGGGACACCTACTCACGGCAGCGGTCCGAACGCCGGCCGGTCAACTCCCGAGGCGAGACGACCTGGTTCAACTGGACCCAGTACGAAGACCACGGCCCGGGCGCAGAACTGCTCGACCTGCCCGCAGGCGGGCGCGTCCTGGACTTGGGCTGTGGCAAGGGCGGCAACGCGGTCCACCTGGCCTCGCTCGGCATGCGGGCCGTCGGCGTGGATGTGCCCCGTGCAGCTGCGTGCGGCCGGTCAACGGTGGGGCGAGGTGCCGGGGCCGGCTGCGCCTCCGGGACGGCGCACGGTCGGAACGCTGATCGTGTCCGCCCGCGTCTGACAGCGGCCCCGGTCGGTAGCTGTGTCCCGACCGGGGCCGCTCCGTGTCTTGATCGTTTGCACTCGGGCCGGCAGCGGGCCGGCTAACGATCCCCAAGGCCCCAAAAACGCCACGAGCCCCAGTCCGGATGCGGTCTGAACTGGGGCTCCGTTGTAGGCCCTGTGGGACTCGAACCCACACGCATCGCTCACGCACGGCAGGCTGATGACCAGGTCCGCCTCAGCATGTAGGACCGTCTTGGCCCACCCTCATGAGCTCGAAGGTCGCCGCACCGCGGCAGGAAGCACCAGAGCGTTTGATGCCGGGCGGTCTGCGGAGAGACCGCCCGGCATCTCGACGATGATCAGGACGCGAGTTCCACGTCGATCAGTGGGAGACCCGCAGCCACGCCGTCGCGTCCTGCGGAAGACGGCCCGCTTCGAGAGGTGCGCTGCTCAGCAGGACTTCACCCTCGGGAAGGACCACAGGCTCCGTTCCGAAGTTGGTGACGCAGTGCCACTCGCCGGGGCGCCGGAAGTGGAGGACATCCGCCGGGCCGGACTCTATCCACTCGAAGTCCGCACCGGTGTTCAGGGCGGTGCGCAATTCCATGGCCCGGCGGTACAGGGTCAGCGTGGAGTCCGGGTCCTCCGCCTGGACCGAGACGGCGTAATGCCCGAACCACGAGGGCTGCGGCGGCCGCGCCGGCCCGGGGCCGAAGCCGAAGGAGGGCCCTTCGGCCGACCACGGGAGCGGCACGCGGCAGCCGTCGCGGCCCTTCTCGCGACCGCCGGACCGGGTCGCTATCGGGTCCTCCAGGACCTCGGGCGGCAGATCTCCCACTTCGTGGAGCCCCAGCTCCTCGCCCTGGTAGATGTAGGTCGAGCCGGGGAGGGCCAGGGTCACCAGGGCCGCGGCCCGGGCCCGTCGCTCACCGAGAGCGCGGTCGAGGGTGGGCGTCGTGCCGTCCGTCAGCAGCCACTGCCTCGCGGCGTCCATCGTCGTACGCTCCGGGTCCTCGGGCAGCCCGTAGCGGGTGGCCACCCGGGGCGCGTCGTGGCAGCCGAGGAGCCAGGTCGTGGTCGACCCGTGCTGGTACGTCTGCTGCAGCCCCGAGTCGATGGCCTTGTGGAAGTCCGCCGAGCGCCAGCCGGCCTCCTGCATCTCGAAGTTGAACGCCTG
Organism: Streptomyces sp. NPDC006385; assembly: GCF_040612485.1. Classification (NCBI taxonomy): domain Bacteria; kingdom Bacillati; phylum Actinomycetota; class Actinomycetes; order Kitasatosporales; family Streptomycetaceae; genus Streptomyces; species Streptomyces sp. NPDC006385. The sequence continues at coordinate 125,301 of NZ_JBEXQG010000018.1, read as the reverse complement.
GCCGAGGCCGTCCGCGGAGGCGTACCGGGCGCGGCGCGACGGATGGACGCCTGCCTCCGCAACGGCGAAACGCGGGGGGTCGTACTCGTTGAAGACGCGGCGCCATTCCGCGTAGACCTCGTGGACCGCGTCACGGTCCCACAGGGGGTGCGAGCCGTCCGTCCGGCCGGCCTCGGCCACCTCCGTCCAGGGAGCGAACGGTTCGGACATGTCCTTGACCAGGCCGTGTGCGACATCGACCCGGAAGCCGTCGACGCCCCGGTCGGACCAGAAGCGCAGGGTCCTCAGGAAGTCGTCCCGGACCTCGTCGTCGTCCCAGTTGAGGTCCGGCTGCTCCTTGGCGAAGAGGTGGAAGTACCACTGCCCGTCGCCGACCGGCTCCCAGGCCGGTCCGCCGAATAGCGACTCCCAGTCGTTGGGCGGCAGTTCGCCCTCGGGGCCCAGACCGTCCCGGAAGATGTAGCGTCGGCGTTCGCGCGAGTCGCGCCCTGCCGCGAGGGCCGCCCGGAACCATTCGTGCCGGTCCGAGGTGTGGTTGGGCACGATGTCGACGACGACCTTGATGCCGGCCCCGTGCAGGGCCTCCACCATGGCGTCGAAGTCCTGGAGCGTGCCGAGGCGCGGGTCGACGTCGCGGTAGTCGTCGACGTCGTATCCGCCGTCGGCCAGTGCGGACGGGTAGAACGGGCTCAGCCAGACCGCGTCGACGCCCAGCCGGGAGAGGTACGGCACCCGTGAGGTGATGCCGGCGATGTTGCCCACGCCGTCCCCGTCCGTGTCGGCGAAACTGCGGGGATAGATCTGGTAGATGACCGCGTTCTTCCACCAGTCGGGCGGGGTGTGCGACATGAAGGAACTCCTGAAGTGGTCGGCGGATCCAGGGCAGTTGGGGCAGTTGGGGCAGTCGGGTCGAGACGGCCCGGGGCGGTGCGGTGCGGCGGGGTCGACTATTTGATGGCGCCGCGGGTGACGCCCGACATGACCCAGCGCTGGGCGAACAGGTAGGCGATGAGCGTCGGTGCCATGGCCATCAGGTAGGAGGCGAAGGCGACGTTGTAGTTCGAGGCGAACTTCAACTGGAAGATGTTCTGCACGACCGGGATGGTCTGGAGCGAGGGGTCACTGATGATCAGCGACGGCATCATGAAGTCGTTCCACGAGGAGAGGAAGGCGAAGATGCCGACCGTCGCGTTCATCGGGGCCAGCAGAGGAAGGATCAGCTTCCAGAACACCTGCCACGTGGTGCAGCCGTCCATGCGTGCGCTCTCCTCCAGTTCGTGCGGGATCGAGCGCAGGAACGCGGTGTAGAGAAGGACGTTGAACGACATCGCGAACAGGATGTGCAGCACGGCGACGCCGAACGGGTTGTCCAGGCCCGCCAGGGACGTCAGCTTCACCTGCGGCAGCGCCACGACCGGGAACGGGATGAACATCGCGGCCAGCAGGTAGAAGTAGGACCACTTGAACAGCCTGCGGTTCCAGTTGCGCGCGATGGCATACGACGCGAGCGAGGACACGATCAGCTGGCCGACGACCGCTATGGCGGTGACGGTCAGGGAGATGCCGAAGGCTCTCGGGAAGTCCGTGAGTTCCCACGCGGTCTTGAAGTTGCCCAGTTCGATCGGTGCCGGCCAGGCGAAGCCTGAGCCCGACGCCGCCTGTCGGTCGGACTTCAGCGCCATGGAGACGGCGAAGTAGAGCGGGACGAGCACCACCAGGGTGCCCAGAACCAGAAGCGTGGTCTGGAACCAGCTGACCCGGTATCTCTCCTTCGGTGCCTTGATGGCCTCCGCCGCACGGGCGGTCACCGTGGGATCGATCGCTGTCATGACAGGTTCACCTCACGGTTGCGCACGAAGAGCAGCTGAAGCAGGGAGACCAGGACGGTGAAGACGAAGAAGACGACGGCGTTGGCCATCTGGAAGGCGTAGTCGCCGTCGGAGAAGCCGTTGAAGATGGTCATGGCGACGCTCATGGTCGCCGTGCCGGGGCCGCCGCCCGTGAGCGCGATGATGATGTCGTAGGCGTTGAGGAACCCCTTGAACCCCAGGATCGTGTTGATGATCACGTACCCGAAGAGCAGCGGGAAGGTGATGCTGCGGAACCGGCGCCAGGCGCCCGCGCCGTCCAGCTGGGCCGCCTCGTAGATGTCGTTCGGGATCGCCATGAGGCCGGCGAGGTAGATGATGACGGCGCCCGGGACGGCCTGCCATGCCGTGACGATGACGATGGCCAGCCAGGCCCAGTCCTCGTTGGCGAGGATGCTGGTCTCCCCGGCGGTCCAGCCGAGTTGGGCCGCGAACTGCGGGACGGCGTTGGAGAAGAGGTAGTTGAAGACGTAGGCGATGACGATGCCGGAGATCACCATCGGGATGAAGTAGATCCCGCGCAGCCCCGTCTTCCACTTGATGCGGCCGTTGAGGCCCAGGGCCAGCAACAGGGCGAGGACGTTCACCACGACCGTCGTGACGACCGAGAACCAGATCGTGAACCAGTAGGAGTCGAGGATCCGGGGGTCGCCGAACATCGACGTGTAGTTCCGGATGCCGATGAACGTCCAGTCGCCGTAGCCCGCGTAGTTGGTCAGGCTGTAGAACATGCCCACCAGGCCGGGCACCGTGATGAACAGGGTGAACAGCAGGACCGCGGGCACGAGCATCAGGTAATAGGTCCGCTCAGCCTTGCGGCGCCGTACCTTCCCCGGGCCCGGCGGCGCGGTGACTGTGCTGGGACCTGCTTCCTTGACCGCCGTCAGACTCATGGTTGTCTCCTCCCGGTCGCCACGTCAGGCATTGCGCTGGGCGTACCGGGCCCAGTCGTCGTCGAGCTGGGTCAAAAACGCCTTGGCGTTCCGGCTGAGCACGAGTTCCTGCAGGTAGTTCAGAACGGGTATGCCGCCCGGGAAGTAGGTGCCCGCGCCCTGATAGAACCGGGCCGCGTCCACGTAGGGCTGGAGCCCGGAGACCCGCTCGTCCTTCGTCTTCGGCGCGTTCTTGGTGGTGGACCAGGCGAGGTTCTTCGCGTTGTAGGTGTCCATCACCTCCGGTCGCATGAGGTAGTGGAGGAACGTCCGGGCCGCGTCCTGTTTCGAGGAGGCGTTCGGAATCCACAGGGCCTGGTCGAGGTTCACCCGCACCTTGGTGTCGTCCGGGTTCTCGGTTCCCGGCATGGCGAAGGTGCCCAGTCTCACCTTCGGGTTGATCTTCGCGATCTCGCCCATGGCCCACGGCCCTTGGAGATACATCGCGGCATCGCCCCGCGCGAAGGCGACGTTGCCGTCGGCGTAGCCCCGGCTGGGGGCATCGCGGTTGGTGTAGTCCAGGAGCGCGAGCATCTTCTCGACGGCGTCCGGGAAATCCTTGCTGAAGGACACCTCGGCGTTCCGGCCGGCGTCCGGTCCCAGAGCCTGGAGCCTGCGGAAGAAGCCAGCGACGTCGACAGCGCTGCCGGACACGTAGTCGAAGAGACCCTGCGAGATCGTCCACGTGGTCTTGAAGGTCTGTACGACGGGCACGATGCCCTTGCGCTTGAAAGTGCGGCAGGCGGCCAGCAGTTCGCTCCACGTCCGCGGGACGGACACCCCGAACCTCTCGAAGAGGTCCTTGTTGTAGATGACGCCCGCGGCGGTGATGGAGTAGGGCAGCACACTGGTCTGGGACTTGTACTGCGCGTACTGCGCCACGAGGTCCTGGACACCGGGATCGATGCGCCTGGCGTCCGCAAGGCCCGCGAGGTTCGACAGCGCGCCGCGTTCCAGGAATCTGGACGCTTCGAGGCTGTAGTAGTAGCAGGCCAGGTCGGGCGGTGTCCCCCGCACGAACTGGGGGGTGAGCGCCGTGGGCGTCGTGTCGTGTATGACGTGGACCTCTGACTGCGAGGCGTTGAAGTCGGCGACCAGCTTGGCGAAGTAGGTGACGACCTCGGGCTTGTTCTGCAGGAAGCGGATCGTGGTCCTTCCGTCTGCGGAGGATCCGCGCCTCGCGAGCAGAGCACCCCCGGACGTGGCGGCCGCGAGGCTGCCGAGGAGGAAGGTGCGGCGGGGAAACGATCGCTGTGACATCGTCGTCGTGCGCATGGGCCGTGCTCCTCAGTTCATGACGTCCGGGTGGGCGTCCGCCGCTGCCGGCTCCAGCCACGCGGTCGTGTCCGGCGGGAGCTGCGCGCCGACGACGGGACCGCTGGCGATGACCAGGCGCCCCTGCGGAAGCGGTGCCGGGGACGTGCCGAAATTGGTGACGCAGGTCCACCCGCCCGGGCGGCGGAAGTGCACGACGTCCGTCCTGTCATCGACCCAGGTCAGCGACTCGGCCGTCTGAAGCCGTCGCCGCTCGGCGAGGGCGTGCCGGTAGAACGACAGGGTCGATCCGGGATCGGCCTCCTGGCCCTCCACGGAGCGCTCGGCGAACGCGGCCGGCTGGGGCAGATGCGCCACGCCCTGTCCGAACCCGAACGACGGGCCCGCCGCCGTCCACGGCAGGGGCATGCGGCAGCCGTCCCTCCCCCGTTCGGTGCCCTTGGACCGCTTCCAGGTGGGGTCCTGAAGGGCTTCCTCGGGCAGGTCGGCCACCTCGAACAGACCCAGTTCCTCGCCCTGGTAGAGGTAGCTCGATCCCGGCAGAGCGAGTGCGAGCAGCGTGGCGGCACGAGCGCGCCGGAGCCCCTTTTCCGTGTCGGGCCTCGGGTCCAGGCCGCCGCTGAGCAGCCATGAGCGCAGGTCGGTGCCGTTCGGCAGGGCGTAGCGTGTCGGGTGCCGTACGACGTCGTGGTTGGAGAAGACCCACGTGGACGACGTGCCGGAGACCCGGGCCAGCTCCAGGTTCTCCGCGATGATCCGGCGGAACGTGACGGCGTCCCACTCAGCCCGCAGCAGGTCGAAGTTGAAAGCCTGGCCGAGCCCGTCGGGCGAGGCGTAGCGGGGCCGGCGGTGAGCGGGGACCCATGCCTCCGCGACCGCGGTGCGCGGCGGATCGTACTCGTCGAAGACCGCTCGCCATTCGCGGTAGATCTCGTGGACTTCGTCGCGGTCCTCCAGACGGTGTGTCCCGTCGGGCAGGCCGTCGGCCCGGAGCTGGTCCTGGCCGGGCAGCGGCTCGGAGAGGTCCTTGGCGAGCATGTGGGCCACGTCCACGCGGAAGCCGTCGACGCCGCGGTCGGCCCAGAAGCGCAGTGTCGTCAGGAAGTCGGCGCGCACCTCGGGGTTGGCCCAGTTGAGGTCAGGCTGCTCGGGGGCGAAGAGGTGCAGGTACCAGTCGCCGTCCCCCACCGGTTCCCAGGCCGGCCCGCCGAACGCGGCGGTCCAGTCGGTCGGCGGCTCCTCGCCGTCCGGGCCACTGCCCCGTCGGAAGACGTAGCGGTCACGGGCCTCCGAGCCGGGCCCGGCGGCCAGAGCTTCGCGGAACCACACATGCCGGTTGGACGTGTGGTTCGGGACGATGTCGACGATCACGCGGATCCCCGCGGAGTGCAGCGCGGCGACGAGAGTGTCGAACTGGTCGAGCGTGCCGATGCGCGGGTCGACGTCCCGGTAGTCGTCCACGTCGTATCCGCCGTCGGCGAGCGCCGAGGGATAGAAAGGGCTGAGCCAGACCGCGTCCACGCCGAGGTCGCGCAGATAGCCCACTCGAGAGGCGATCCCCGGGAGGTCGCCGATGCCGTCACCGTTGGCGTCGGCGAAGCTGCGCGGATAGATCTGGTACACGACGGCCTGCCGCCACCAGGCGTCCGCTTCCGTCCGTGACGCACTCGACGCGCGGAACTCCGCGTCGAGCACCTCCCCGAGCACTCCCGCAGCTGCCTCCGTCATCGGCAGGCCCTTTCACCGAGGATTAAATATAGGAACTAGATTTATTTCCCGGATGTAAGCTAAGAGGCGAGCCAAGGGGGGTCAAGGGGTTGTCTGGGAAAAAGTCGTCCACCTCGACACGGCAGATCCGGGAGGCGAACCTCCGAGCCGTACTCCATGACATGTGGGACTCCGGTCCCGTGACGGGGTCGGACCTGATGGCCTCGACGGGCCTTACCCGGGCGACCGTCCACGACGTCTGTGAGGACCTCGCGCACCGCGGCTGGATCCATGAGGTGGAGAACCAGCGCGAGCACGGTGACTACCGACTGGGCCGGCCGGCGCGCCGCTACTGCTTCCAGCCCATGGCCGGCGTACTGGTGGGTGTCGACTGCGGCCAGGACATGGCCATGGCCACGGTCACGGACCTGCGGGGACGGACCCTCACCCGCCACGACAGCGCCTTCTCCAGCACCGAGCACTCGGCCGAGGAGCGCCTCGACGTGCTCGATCGGACCGTCCTCGGGGCGCTGGAGAAGGCAGCGCTGGCGGCCTCGCAGGTACTTGCCGTGGCAGTGGGAGTGCCTGCGCCCGTGGACGTCGACGGACGGACGGTGGGGACGGCCAACCCCTTCTGGGAGCGGATGAACCCGAACATCGTCGAGTACCTGGCCCATCGCCACGGCTGGACCACTCTCGTCGACAACGACGCCAACCTCGCGGCGCTCGCGGAGGGTTGGCGGGGTGCCGGCCGAGGCCTCAGGAACTTCGTGACACTGCTCACCGGCGAGGCGCTCGGCGCGGGCATCGTGGAGGAAGGCCGGCTCCTGCGCGGGGTCCGCGGGGGCGCCGGCGAGATGAGGTTCCTCGATCTGGTGGAGGGGGTGGGATCTCCCACGGGAATCGGTGCGCTGAGCCGCGAGTGGGCCCGGGAAGCGGTGCGCGATCCCAAGACGCATCCCACATCGAGCCTGCGCGAGCTCGCCCCGGAGGACATCGACGCCGAGGCCGTCTTCGCGGCGGCGGCCGCCGCCGACCCCCTCGCGACCGATGTCGTCGAACGGCTCGGCGCGAGGTGCGCGAGGATCGTCAGCACCCTCGCCGTACTTCTCGACACGGACCGGATCGTGCTGGCCGGCGCTCTCTCAGGGTCGTATGCGGGGATCCTGCGGACCATCGAACGAGACCTGCCGCTGTACGTCCACCCTCCTCTCCCTGTCGTCTCCGCATCCGAACTCGGCGACGAAGCCGTCTCGATCGGCGCCGTCCGGCGCGCTCTCGATCACGTCCGGGAGCAGGCACTCGAGATCGAACTGCCGCACGCGCACCCGGTGCCCGCTCCTGCCCACCCGTCCTGACGGCTCGTCCGGCACATCCGCTCACGCACGGCCCCGAAAACGAGTCAGCGCCCGAGCCAGCCGAAGCCGACCCGGACGCTGCGTAGCAGGTCAGAGGGAGTATCCCCCGCCTGCCACCGGTAGGCCCTGTGGGACTCGAACCCACAACCAATGGATTAAAAGTCCACTGCTCTGCCAATTGAGCTAAGGGCCCAGGCGATGTTGCCACCACGAGCATAGCCGGACACGGCCGCGTCGCCGATCGGGTATCGGGGTCACGGCCGCGTCGGCGGTGGCGCAGGCCCGCGGAACGCGCCCTCACACGGCTGGAAGATCCCCTTGCGCCCCTGCCACCCGGTCGGGATCCGCACCCACGGCCCGAACGAACCGTTGCCGTCACCGTTGTTGCGGTAGAGGTTGCCGACGGTGGTCAGTGAACCCGCGCCAACGGCGGCAAGGCTCACCAAAGTCAGTGCGACCGACGCCGGAAGGGCCCGCACGAAGACATCGTGCGGGCCCTTCCCGGGGCAATCGGCCAAACGGTCAACCGATCAATCGGTCAAACGGTGGTCAAGCGGTCAAACGGTCAAACGGCGTCAGCCGGTGTGACTGGATCAGCCGTTGCGCTTCCAGCGCGGCTTGTCCTCGCGGCGCCCGAAGGAGCCGGAAGTGCCGCCACGGTGGTCGTCACGACGGCCGTACGGGCGCTCGTGACCGCCGGAGCGGAAGCCCGGACGGTCGTCGCGGCGGTCGCGGTTGAAGGGGCGGTCGCTGCCGCGGTGCCCACCGCGCTCATCCCGGCGCTCGAAGGGACGACCGGCCGGCCGGTCGTCCCGGCGGAACCCACCCCGGTCGTCCCGGCGCTCGAAGGAACGCCCACCACGGTCACGGTCGAAGGAACGGCCACCGCGGTCGTCCCGACGGTCATCGCGGCGGAAGCCGCCACGGTCGTTGTCCCGACGCTCGAACCCACGGTCCCCACGGTCACGGTTGAACCCACCGCGGTCGTTGTCCCGACGCTCGAAGGAACGCCCACCCCGGTCATCCCGACGGTCATCGCGACGGTCATCCCGACGGAAGCCGCCACGGTCGTTGTCCCGACGCTCGAACCCACGGTCCCCACGGTCACGGTTGAACCCACCGCGGTCGTTGTCCCGACGCTCGAAGGAACGCCCACCCCGGTCATCCCGACGGTCATCGCGACGGAAGCCGCCACGGTCGCTGTCCCGACGCTCACGACGCTCGTACGCCGGAGCCTCCGCCTTGTCGACGTCCTGCGCCACCGGCTGCTCGGGCACGGCCACCTCGACGGCCTCGACCGACGCCGCCTGCGCCTCGGCCACCGCGGCCTCCGGGTCCTCACCGCGCTCCCGCGCCACACGGGCGACGAGCCGGTCGGCCTCCTCACGCAGCTCCACGGCACGCCGCTGCGCCCGCTCCAGCTGCTTGGTCAGCTGAGCCACCTCACGCTCGGCCTGCTGAGCGGCGTTGCCCGCCGACTCCGCCTGCACCTCGGTCATGGAACGGGCGCCGGTGATCTCGGCGACCTCCGGGTCGAAGGCGGCACCGCCCTGGATGATGTGACGCCCGGCGTCGACGCCCGCGTCCTCCATCAGCCGGAAGATCTGGCGGCGCTGGTGCGGCAACGACAGCGACACCACCGTGCCGGTACGGCCGGCACGCGCCGTACGCCCCGCCCGGTGCAGGTAGTCCTTGTGGTCCCCGGCCGGGTCGACGTTCAGCACGAGGTCGATGCCGTCCACGTGGATACCCCGCGCCGCCACATCCGTCGCGACGAGCACATTGACGTACCCGTCCTTGAAGTCGGCCAGCGTCCGCGTCCGCGCGCCCTGCGTCATACCGCCGTGCAGCGCGTCCGCCTTCACACCGGCGTCACGCAGCTGCTCGGCGACACGGTCGGCACCCAGCTGGGTCCGCACGAAGATGATCGTCCGCCCCTTGCGGGAGGCGATCGCCGCCGTGACCGGCGCCTTGTCCTTCGGCTTCACGATCAGGATGTGGTGCGACATGGTCGTCACCGCACCCTGCGCCGCGTCGACCTCGTGCAGGACCGGGTCCTTCAGGTACCGGTCGACGAGGGTCTTGATCTCGTTCTCCATCGTCGCGGAGAACAGCATCCGCTGGCCGCCCGGCGGAACCTGGTCGAGCAGCTCGGTCACCTCGGGCAGGAAGCCCAGGTCGGACATCTGGTCGGCCTCGTCGAGCACGGCGACCTCGACGTCCTCCAGGGAGCAGGCACCGCGGTTGATGATGTCGCGGAGACGGCCGGGGGTGGCCACGAGGACGTCCACGCCGCGCTCCAGGGCGTAGATCTGGTTCCCCATCGACGTACCGCCGCAGACGACCTTCATCTTCAGGCCGAGCTGGTCGCCGTACGGCTGGAGCGCGTCCGCGACCTGCATCGCGAGTTCACGGGTCGGGGTGAGGATGACGGCGCGCGGCTTGTGCTTCTCGGTACGGCCACCGGACAGGCGGGCCAGCGTCGGCAGACCGAAGGAGAGGGTCTTGCCGGAGCCGGTACGGCCACGGCCGAGGATGTCCTTGCCGGCCAGGGCGTCCGGGATGGTCGCCGCCTGGATCGGGAAGGGAGTGGTCACGCCGTTCTGCGCGAGCTTGCGGACGACGCCCTCGGGGAGACCGAGGTCCGCGAAGGTCACCTCGGGCGCGTCCTCGACGGCCGCGTTCTCCGCGTCCTCGGGCACGACGACGTGATCAGTACTGGAAATGGACATGCGTATGCGAAACCTTCCGGAGTCTCGTCGGCACGCGCCCGTCAACTCCGTGATTCGCAATACGACCGCCTCAATGCGGTCAGCCACGGCAAGGGAGAGTACGCGCCACACGGCGCGCTCTGCAGTGGCGCCGGGCAAATGGGATCAAACGATCTACCACCATACGCACCCACAGCCCCCCAAGGCAAACCGACCGCCACCCGTGTAGGCAACGTCACTTGCCACCACCCCCACACCCCCGCCGGCCCTACCCCCGCGGCCCCCGCCGACCCGACCGGTCCCGACTCACGCCGGCGCCCCCGCAGCCGGAGCCGGCTCACGCTGGGCCAGCTGCGGCCCCGTCTCCTCATGCGCCGACGACGACGGCTCGGCCTGCGTAGGCGTCGGCGAGACCGACGTCGGCTGCTCCGTCGGCGTCGGCTGCGGATCCGGCGTCCGGGTGGGCGTCGGCTCCGCCGGACGCGTCGGCCCCGGCTTCGCGCTCTGCCCCGGCCGCCCCGGCCCGCCCCCCGCAGGAACGGACGCGCTCACCTCCGCGGACGGCGAGACGGACGGAGACGCCGACCTCCCGGCCCGCTCCTTCTCCTTGCCCTTGCCCTTGCCCTTGCCGTCCTTCTCCCGCTGCCGCTCGCCACCCTCCGCATGCGCCCCGACCCCGGACCCACCACCCGACACCGCCGCCCCACCGTCGGGCGCCACACCACCCCGTTGCCCCACGGACGGCGACGGCCTCGCGCCATCCCCTCCGCCGTCATCACCCACGCTCATACAGCCGGCGGCAGCAGCCACCGCCACGACCGCGGCGGCCAGACGGACAGGTACGTACAAGGGGCGCACGGAAGCCACCTCCAAGGGCGGGCGAAGAAGTCAACCTGCCCAACTCCCGCCGCCCACAAGAGGACACGCGCCCCGCGACAGACCGCGCATCACACCCCTACGAGCACCCGCTCATACTCACCCATACCCCAGCGCATGCAACCGCGCGTCGTCGATCCCGAAGTGATGCGCGATCTCATGCACCACCGTCACCTCGGTCTCCTCGACGACCTCCTCCCGCGACTCACACATCCGCAGCGTCGGCCCCCGATAGATCGTGATCCGATCCGGCAGCACCCCCGCGTACCACTCCCCGCGCTCCGTCAGCGGAGTCCCCTCGTACAACCCGAGCAGCTCAGGATCGTCCGCAGGCGGCTCGTCCTCCACAAACACCGCGACGTTGTCCATCAGCCGCGTCAATTCCGGCGGAATCCGGTCGAGCGCCTCAGCGACCAGTTCCTCGAACTCCTCGCGCGTCATCTCCAGCACAGACCCATTGTCCGGTACGACCCCACCGCGAAGGAGCCGCCAACGGCCCCGCATATCCACCCCCGCACTTGGGCATACGGGACCAATGGCCCGCGTCCCCGCCGCAGTCCTGAAAGCCCTCGGTCACCTCCCCAGGGCCTCGCGCGCCCTCGCCCACCGCTTCACCACCCGGCGCCCGCACCCCACCCCCGAACTCGTCACCCAGCCCCACCCCTGGGCCCGCCCGTCGCCCACCACCGCCCTACTCGACGGCGCTCCGCGCCGGCGCCTCAAATCTGCCCTCAGCCTGCTCACCGTCGTCGTCGTCGGCACCTGGCTCGGCCTGCTGATCGTCGGCAACGTCCGCGTCCCCGTCGGCCCCATGAACACCACGATGACCCTGCGCCCCTCCCTCACCGGCGGCACAAAGATCAACGTGTCCCCGCTCGGCGCACTCCAACTCGACAGCCACACCGCCCCCGTCCGCCTGGACGTCAACGTCGACCAGCTCGACCCCGAACGCGCCCAGGCCCTCGTCGACCGCCCCGAACGCCTCTCCGGCCTCCAGGACGAAGTCACCCGGGACGTCACCCACGGCACCCGAGACCTCGCCGTACGCAGCTGCGTCGCCGTCGTCACCGGCGCCACCGCCCTCGGCCTCGCCGTCTACCGCCGACCCCGCCGCGCCCTCGCGGCCGGCGGCCTGGCGCTCACCCTCCTCGCCGCCTCCGGCGGCACCGCATACGCGACCTGGAACCCCGATTCGGTCCTCGAACCGAAGTTCTCAGGACTGCTCTCCTCGGCACCCTCCCTCGTCGGCAACGCACGCAGCATCGTCACCGAATTCGACGTCTACCAAAAGGAGTTGGCCCGCCTGGTCACCAACGTGACCAAGCTCTACGACGCCACCTCCACGCTCCCCGCCTACGCACCCGACCCGAGCACCATCCGCGTCCTGCACGTCTCCGACATCCACCTCAACCCGGCGAGCTGGAAGATCATCGCCTCGCTCGTCGACCAGTACAAGGTCAACGTGATCGTCGACTCCGGCGACACCATGGACCACGGCACCGCCGCCGAGAACGGCTTCCTCGACCCCATCGAGGACCTCGGCGCCCCCTACGTCTGGGTCCGCGGCAACCACGACTCCCGCACGACCCAGCGCTACCTCGAACGCCTCAAGAACGTCCACGTCCTGGACGACGGCAAGGCCAAGACCGTCGCCGGCCTGCGCTTCGCCGGCATCGGCGACCCCCAGTTCACCCCCGACCGCACCCAGGTCCCCGGCGGCGACGCGGCCAACGAACTGGCCGGCGCCCGCCTGGCCACCTCCCTGCGCGACCAGAAGACCGCCGGCACCCCCGTGGACGTCGCCATCGCCCACGAGCCGGTGGCCGCCCGCCAGACCGACGGCGAGGTCCCCCTCGTCCTGGCCGGCCACATCCACCGCCAGGAGATGGAACTCCTCCCCTACGGCACCCGCCTGCGCGTCGAGGGCTCCACCGGCGGCAGCGGCCTGCGCGCCGTCGAGGGCAAACACCCCGACCCCATCCAGACCTCGATCCTCTACTTCGACCGCGACACCCGCCGCCTCCAGGCCTGGGACGAGATCGAACTGGGCGGCCTCGGCCTCACGACAGCGGAGGTGAGGCGCCACCTGGCCGAGGAGAACCAACCGGGCGCCACCGACTCCCCGACCCCCACGCCCAGCCCCTCGCCGTAAACCGTTTTGGCGATACCTCCCGCCATCCCATATGCTTCTCACGTCCCCGACGCGCTGAGAAGCGCCCAGGCGGGCCGATAGCCCTCATCGTCTAGCGGCCTAGGACGCCGCCCTTTCAAGGCGGTAGCACGGGTTCGAATCCCGTTGGGGGCACGCAACACCGTGTGCGACACTGTCGTACACAACGCTTGGTCCTGTGGAGCAGTTTGGAGTGCTCGCCACCCTGTCAAGGTGGAGGCCGCGGGTTCAAATCCCGTCAGGACCGCTGAGGCTTTGCAAAAAGCCTTGACGGCTGGGTAGCTCAGTTGGTACGAGCGATCGCCTGAAAAGCGATAGGTCGCCGGTTCGACCCCGGCCCCAGCCACAGTCGCGGCAAGGCCCCGATCTTCGGATCGGGGCCTTGCCGCTGTCTGAGGCAAAAGCGTTCGCCAGGGATTTCGGTGGGATGAGATCCTGGATCGCGTATGTCTACGCACCCTGCTCCCGCCCTCGGCGCCCTCGCCTCCCGTCTGACCGAGCTCTCGCTGCGCGATGCGCAACGGCTCGGTCGGCGGCTCGAAGGTGCGCGCAAGATCCGTAAGCCGGAGGCACGTGCCGCTGTGCTTGCCGAGATCGAGGCGGAGGTCGCGAAGGGCGAGGAGCGCATGGCCACCCGGCGCGGCCGTGTGCCCGACGTCACGTATCCCGAGCAGTTGCCCGTCAGTCAGAAGAAGGACGACATCGCGGCGGCGATCCGTGACCACCAGGTGGTGATCGTCGCCGGTGAGACCGGGTCCGGGAAGACCACGCAGATCCCGAAGATCTGTCTTGAGCTCGGGCGTGGCGTGCGCGGCATGATCGGGCACACCCAGCCGCGTCGGATCGCCGCGCGTACGGTCGCCGAGCGGGTGGCGGAGGAGCTGGACACCCCGCTTGGTGAGTCCGTCGGCTGGAAGGTGCGTTTCACCGACCAGGTGAATCCGGACGCGACGTTCATCAAGCTCATGACGGACGGCATCCTGCTCGCCGAGATCCAGACCGACCGTGAGCTGCGCGCGTACGACACGATCATCATCGACGAGGCCCACGAGCGGTCTCTGAACATCGACTTCCTGCTCGGCTATCTGGCCCAGTTGCTGCCGAGGCGGCCGGATCTGAAGGTCGTGATCACGTCCGCGACCATCGATCCCGAGCGTTTCTCCCGGCACTTCGGTGACGCGCCGATCATCGAGGTCAGCGGGCGTACGTACCCGGTGGAGGTGCGGTATCGCCCGCTCCTGGAGGAGGACTCCGACGACGCCGACCGCGATCAGATCACCGCGATCACGGACGCCGTCGAGGAGCTGATGGGCGAGGGCAAGGGTGACATCCTGGTCTTTCTCTCCGGTGAGCGGGAGATCCGGGACACGGCGGACGCGCTCACGAAGAAGCAGTACCGGTTCACCGAGATCCTTCCGCTGTACGCCCGTCTCTCCCATGCGGAGCAGCACCGTGTGTTCCAGCCGCACACCGGGCGCAGGATCGTTCTGGCGACCAACGTCGCGGAGACGTCGCTGACGGTCCCGGGCATCAAGTACGTCATCGATCCCGGTTTTGCCCGGATCAGTCGCTACAGCCATCGCACGAAGGTGCAGCGGCTCCCGATCGAGCCGATCTCGCAGGCGAGCGCCAACCAGCGCAAGGGCCGTTGTGGCCGGACCAGCGACGGTGTCTGTATCCGGCTGTACTCGGAGGAGGACTTCCTCGCCCGTCCGGAGTTCACGGACGCGGAGATCCTCCGTACGAACCTGGCGTCGGTGATCCTCCAGATGACGGCGGCCGGTCTCGGCGAGATCGAGAAGTTCCCGTTCATCGATCCGCCGGACCACCGCAACATCCGTGACGGCGTGCAGCTCCTGCAGGAGCTGGGCGCACTGGATCCGACGCAGAAGGACGTGCGCAAGCGGCTGACGGACACCGGCCGCAAGCTCGCCCAGCTGCCCGTGGACCCGCGTCTGGCCCGCATGGTCCTGGAGGCGGACCGGAACGGTTGTGTCCGTGAGGTCATGGTCATAGCGGCCGCGCTCTCCATCCAGGATCCGCGCGAGCGTCCGGCCGACAAGCAGGCTCAGGCCGATCAGCAGCACGCCCGCTTCAAGGACGAGACGAGCGACTTCCTCGCCTACCTCAACCTGTGGCGGTATGTCCGTGAGCAGCAGAAGGAGCGCGGCTCGTCGTCGTTCCGGCGGATGTGCAAGCAGGAGTATCTGAATTTCCTGCGCATCCGCGAGTGGCAGGACATCTACACGCAGTTGCGTACGGTGGCCAAGCAGATGGGCATCCACCTCGACGAGGAGGACGCTCCGGCCGACCGTATCCACGTCTCTCTCCTCGCGGGACTCCTGTCGCACATCGGCATGAAGGACGTGAAGGACGGCGCGAAGAACGAGTACCTGGGCGCCCGGAACGCCAAGTTCGCGATCTTCCCGGGCTCGGCTCTCTTCAAGAAGCCTCCGCGCTTCGTGATGTCCGCCGAACTCGTCGAGACCTCGCGCCTGTGGGCCCGTGTGAACGCGAGGATCGAGCCGGAGTGGGTCGAGCCGCTCGCCGAGCACCTGCTCAAGCGCACGTATTCGGAGCCGCACTGGGAGAAGGACCAGGCGGCGGTGATGGCGTACGAGAAGGTGACGCTGTACGGCGTCCCGATCATCGCGCAGCGCAAGGTGAACTACGGCCGTATCGACCCGGAGGCCAGCCGAGAGCTGTTCATCCGCAACGCCCTGGTCGAGGGTGACTGGCGTACGCATCACAAGTTCTTCGCCGACAACCGCAGACTCCTCAGCGAGGTGGAGGAGTTGGAGCACCGGGCGCGGCGCCGGGACATCGTCGTGGACGACGAGACGCTGTTCGACTTCTACGACCAGAAGATCCCCGAGCATGTCGTGTCCGGGGCTCATTTCGACTCGTGGTGGAAGCGCAAGCGGCATGAGCAGCCGGACTTTCTGGACTTCGAGCGCGAGATGCTCATCCGGGAGTCGGCCGAGGCGGTCACGAAGGCGGACTATCCGGATTCCTGGCGGCAGGGGCCGTTGAAGTTCCGGGTGACGTACCAGTTCGAGCCGGGTGCGGACGCGGACGGTGTGACGGTCCATATCCCGCTGCAGGTGCTCAACCAGGTCACGGACGAGGGTTTCGACTGGCAGATTCCGGGTCTGCGTGAGGAGTTGGTGACGGAGCTGATCCGTTCGCTGCCGAAGCCGATCCGCCGTAACTACGTGCCGGCGCCGAACTTCGCGAAGGCGTTCCTGGAGCGGGCGGTGCCCTTGCAGGAGCCGTTGACGGTGACGATGGCACGTGAGTTGAAGCGCATGGTCGGGGTGCCGTTCACCGCGGACGACTTCGACTGGTCGAAGGTCCCCGACCATCTGCGCGTCACGTTCCGGGTCGTCGACGAGCGGCGCCGCAAGCTCGCCGAGGACAAGGACCTGGAGGCTCTGCGGCTGCGTCTGAAGCCGAAGGCGCGCAAGGCCCTCTCACAGGCCGCTGCGGCCACCGCGTCCCGTCAGGGCGGGGAGTCACTGGAGCGCAAGGGGCTGACGGACTGGACGATCGGCTCGCTCACGCGTGTCTTCGAGACGCGCCGCGCGGGTCAGCCGGTGAAGGCGTACCCGGCGCTGGTGGACGACGGTGACACGGTGTCGGTCCGTCTCTTCGACACGGAGGCGGAGCAGCAGCAGGCGATGTGGAAGGGCACGCGTCGCCTGATTCTGCGCAACATCCCGGTGAATCCGGCGAAGTTCGCGAGCGATCGCCTGACGAACGCCCAGAAGCTGGCGTTGTCGGCCAACCCGCACGGCTCGATGCAGGCTCTCTTCGACGACTGCGCGATGGCGGCGGCGGACAAGCTGATCGGTGACTTCGGGGGCCCGGCGTGGGACGAGGAGTCATACCGCAAGCTGTACGACAAGGTGCGTGCCGAGATCGTCGACACGACGGTCCGTACGGTGGCGCAGGTGCAGCAGGTCCTGGCCGCCTGGCAGGCCGCTGAGCGCCGTCTGAAGGCGGTGGGCAGCCCTGCCCTCCTCGCGAACCTCACGGACGTGCGCAGGCAGCTGGACGCCCTTGTGAGGCCGGGTTTCGTGACGGAGGCGGGCCTGCGGCGGCTCCCGGATCTCATGCGGTACCTGATCGCGGTGGACCGCCGGCTCCAGCAGATGCCGACGAACGTCCAGCGGGACACGACGCGTATGGAGAAGGTCCACGAGATGCAGGACGAGTACGCCTGGCTGCTGGAGCAGATGCCGCAGGGCCGTCCGGTCCCGCAGCAGGTCCTGGACGTCCGCTGGATGCTGGAGGAGCTCCGGGTCAGCTACTTCGCCCACGCGCTCGGCACGGCGTACCCGGTCTCGGACAAGCGGATCGTGAAGGCGATCGACGCGCTGGCCCCGTGACGGGACGTGTACGTCGGGTGAGTTCGACCAGCGGGCTCACCCTCCTGTAGAGTCTCTTCTCGCAGCGCAACGCACGAATGGCGCGGCGAAATCTGGTCCTGTGGAGCAGTTTGGAGTGCTCGCCACCCTGTCAAGGTGGAGGCCGCGGGTTCAAATCCCGTCAGGACCGCAGTAGAGAGAAGGGCCCGCATCCCGCGAGGGGCGCGGGCCTTCTTCATGCCCTTCTCCATGCCTCGGTCCGCTCTCCGGCGGGGCCTCCCGCCACCTTGACGGAGTCACATTCCCTCGGTACTCACAAACCAGGGCACCTTCCCGTGTGGCCCCTGGAGGTGGCGTATGGCGGCATCGGTTAGGCACGAAACGCGGGCGTTGCTCCGCGCGCACCTGTCCGCCGCCTCCTCCTACCCTCGGCATCTGACCCGCCACTGCCCGATCTGCCATCGCCTGTTGCGGCTGGCGCTGGACTCCGCCCCGCGCACCGCTCAGGCGACGGAAGGCGAGGTCATCGGGGAGGAAAGCCCTTCCACCGCGTGACCGTCCGCGTGAGCGTCGTGGACGTCAACTCCCCTGCGGCGATGGGGTGCTGAGACCCTCACGCCTCTTTAGCGCACATGGGCCAGAGGCAACAAGCGCCGGGGTGTGTGACGGGTGTCACCGCATGAGTTTCCGGAAGCGCGGTACTTACACCCCGCCTACAACTGGTCAATTTAATATGTGCAATTGCACCAGCTTCCGGTGCTCTCCCCGTGCACGCTCAGCGACCGTCCAGGGCGAGTCCACAGGACATCCGGCACCCCTCCCCGGCTGCCGACGAGTACACCCACAGACGACCGGCCGGCACACATCCCGCACACAAAAAAAGATCGCGCTGGACCCGGCGGAGTCCAGCGCGATCCACGACGCACCCTCGTTGCGTGCCTGCAGAGCTCTGATCGGCTTGGGCGTGGGCTCTGTTGGGGCAGAGCCCGCGTCGCTTGGAGCTAGAGTTCGGGCGTCGCGGCGAGTTGGGGGAACTGCCGGTTTGCCCGGTTATGGAGTTGTTCAGGCCTCGCTGCGCTGCTGCGGGATGCCCGCGAGCAGTGCGCGGACCTCAGCCTCGCGGTAGCGGCGGTGTCCGCCGAGCGTACGGATGGACGTAAGCTTCCCGGCCTTCGCCCACCGCGTGACCGTCTTGGGGTCGACGCGGAACATGGTGGCGACCTCAGCCGGGGTCAGCAGCGGCTCGGCATCAGGGGTGCGAGCGGTCATGAGCGGCCTCCTCGGGAGAACCGAACCTTCTCGGTTCTTTCCTCTAAATTCTGCACCTTGACCCGCGTTGCCCGAAATGGCGGACGCGAGTCGAGTCGGTTATAGGACGAACGGCTTGTCCTCGGCACTACAACTACACCATCTGTCCAGCCGCGTCGGCCAAACCGATGGAATTGCCCTCCCAGGTGTTCATCAGCGACGGAAGCCGATGGACCATGCCATAGCGGACAGTCACGCCACTGTGACGATCAGTCACAGTGGCGTGCAGGAGTCTCAAGACCCCCCAAAGCGTGCAATGTCGAGCTAGAGTCCTCCCCGGACTCCTTGTCCTATTTTGGCACGAGGGGGGGTTAGGGGCGCAAGGGCCGCGTACGTGCGGTCCGTCACGCTTACGCGCGTTGCGGCACGCTTGATGCATACGCCCGGATCGGGACCTACGTCCCTTGTTGACGAAGCATCAAGAACCCCAGAGCGAGCACGAAACCCCAAAACGGGCGTGTCGTCAAACGCCAGTTCGTTACCTCACACAGTGCGCTACATCACACCGGACCCGGCGAGACGTCACACCGGACCGCTCAGTTCGCCGACCGCCGGTCCCGCACCGACCGCCAGCGCTCCACGAGCCGCCCGTAGGCCTCCCCCGCGGCAGCCCCGTCGCCGTGCCGCAGCGCCTCGATGCCGACGGCCACATCGGCCGCCGAGTGGTCGTCCTCCAGCTCGCCGGCCGGCAGGGTGTGCACCAGGCCGCCGTAGTCCAGCTCGACCAGCGAGCGCGGGTGGAACTCCTCCAGCCAGCGCCCGACGTCCACCAGGCCGTCGATCAGCGGCCCCTCGTCCATGGCGTCCTTCAGCGTCCGCAGGGCCCGCGCCACCCGCCGCCGCGCCTGCACCATCGGCGTGCGGTAGCGCAGCATCGGCGGGATCTCTCCCGAGCCCTTCTCGAAGCGCCGCTCCTCGTCCGACACCAGCACGAACCAGTGCAGCGGCACCTGCCAGGTCGAGGTGCGGATCCAGGGCCGGGCGTCCGGGTTGCGGGCCAGCCAGCGCTCGTAGTCCTGGGCCGCCTGGCGCCGTACGACCTCCGGCAGCGCCGCGTCCAGGACCGGCCTCGGCAGCTCGTCCGCCAGCTCCCCGAGCGCCTGCCAGCCGCGCAGCCGGGTGCGCCACGGGCACACGCACAGCACCCCGTCGACCTCGGCCACGAAGGCGTCGCCGCTCTCGTGCACCGGCACCGGGACCGGCGGGGTGGGCAGCAAGTCGGCCAGGGAGCGGCGCAGTTCGTCCTGGTACGAGGGACGGTCGGCGCGGCGGGCGTAGCGGTCCCAGTGACCGCGCTCCGGCTCCGGGAAGGCGGCCAGCGGCTCGTACACCCGCAGATAGGTCGCGTACGGGACGATCACCGAGGACACCTTGGGCACGCCTGCTCCCTCCCCCGCCGTCTGCCAGGAAAACCTGCGAAACCCGCTCACAAACGTGCGGGAAAACTATGCAAATCGTCGCACGGCTGTACTCCAGGAGTAGGTGATCCTGAGCACTGCGGGTTCGGCGGGCGCCGACGGGTCTAATCTCATGCTCACAGCCCCCGCCACCCGTACGGGAGCTCGCTCCGATCGCCGCACGTACTCAGGAGTCACCACAGTGACCGACGTAACACACGGCGTCCTGCACACCCTGTTCCACTCGGAGCAGGGGGGTCATGAGCAAGTAGTGCTCTGCCAGGACCGCGCCAGCGGCCTCAAGGCCGTCATCGCCATCCATTCCACCGCTCTGGGCCCCGCCCTCGGCGGTACACGCTTCTACCCGTACGCGACCGAGGAAGAGGCCGTCGCCGACGCGCTGAACCTCGCGCGCGGGATGTCGTACAAGAACGCCATGGCCGGACTCGACCACGGCGGCGGCAAAGCCGTGATCATCGGCGACCCGGACCGGATCAAGACCGAGGAGCTGCTGCTGGCCTACGGCCGGTTCGTGGCTTCGCTGGGCGGCCGGTACGTCACCGCCTGCGACGTCGGTACGTACGTCGCCGACATGGACGTCGTGGCGCGCGAGTGCCGCTGGACGACCGGACGCTCCCCGGAGAACGGCGGCGCCGGCGACTCCTCCGTGCTCACCGCGTTCGGCGTCTACCAGGGCATGCGCGCCTCCGCGCAGCACCTGTGGGGCGACCCGTCGCTGCGGGGCCGCACGGTCGGCGTCGCGGGCGTCGGCAAGGTCGGCCACATCCTGGTCGAGCACCTGGTGGCCGAGGGCGCCAAGGTCGTGATCACGGACGTGCGGGAGGAGGCCGTGGGCCGGATCCTCGCGGCGCACCCGGGCGAGGTGAGGGCCGTCGCCGACACCGCGTCCCTGATCCGTGTCGAGGACCTCGACGTCTACGCGCCGTGCGCGCTCGGCGGGGCCCTGAACGACGACACCGTGCCGGTGCTGACCGCCAAGGTGGTGTGCGGCGCGGCCAACAACCAGCTCGCCCACCCGGGCGTCGAGAAGGACCTCGCCGACCGCGGGATCCTCTACGCGCCGGACTACGTGGTGAACGCCGGCGGTGTCATCCAGGTCGCCGACGAGCTGCACGGCTTCGACTTCGACCGGTGCAAGGCGAAGGCGGCGAAGATCTACGACACCACGCTGGCCATATTCGCACGTGCGAAGACGGACGGGATTCCGCCGGCCGCCGCGGCCGACCGGATCGCCGAGCAGCGGATGGCGGAGGCGCGCGGGGCGCTCTGAACCGGGCAGCCGACCGACAACACGGGTTAACACGGGTTTGACCGGTACCCGCCGGTGGGCAGGTGGAGAGAACTCTCACTTCTACCGGCGGGTCGACCGCCGATAAGTGGTTAAAATCGCGGTTGACCAGCGAGGACGGGGCACCTCGAAGGTCCTGTGCACACGCGCGTGCTGCGGGCGACGTACCGTATGGGCGCGGGCTCAGGTACCGTGGAAGCCCTACGGACCGGCCTCTCCATGGAGAGTCCGTTCCGGATCATGAACGCGTGTCAGACTCTGGGGCCGTCGAGCCCCGTCGTTGAGGGGGTCGAGCCATGGGGCGCGGCCGGGCCAAGGCCAAGCAGACGAAGGTCGCCCGCCAGCTGAAGTACAACAGCGGTGGGACAGACCTCTCACGCCTGGCCGAGGAGCTGGGCGCATCGACGTCGAACCAGTCGCCGAACGGCGACCGCTTCGAGGACGATGAGCAGGACGACGACCTGTATTCGCGGTACGCCGACCTGTATGAGGACGACGACGAGGAGGACGAGGACGGCCAGTCCTCGCAGCAACGTCGCGGCGCTTGACCTTGCACTGAGCACTCACCCGGTCGGTGACTCCGGTCACCGACCGGGTTCTGTGCTGCCCGCAGGGCCTCAGCTCGCGTAGTCACCGATCAGGGCCGCGCCCGTCTCGTGGTCGCCCCTGTCCGTGATCTCGCCCGCGACCCAGGCGTCCACTCCTCGGTCGGCCAGCGTCGCGAGAGCCACGTCCGTGGACTCCTCCGGCACGATCGCGATCATGCCGACGCCCATGTTCAGGGTCTTCTCCAGCTCCAGGCGCTCGACCTGACCGGTCCTGCCGACGAGGTCGAAGACCGGGGCCGGGGTCCAGGTGGTGCGGTCGACGATCGCGTGCAGGCCGTCGGGGATCACCCGGGCCAGGTTGGCCGCGAGACCGCCGCCCGTGACATGGCTGAAGGCGTGCACCTCGGTGGTGCGGGTGAGGGCCAGGCAGTCCAGCGAGTAGATCTTCGTCGGCTCCAGCAGCTCCTCGCCGAGGGTGCGGCCGAGTTCGTCGATCCGCGTGTCCAGGGTGAGGCCGGCCTGGTTCAGCAGGATGTGGCGGACCAGCGAGTACCCGTTCGAGTGAAGACCGGATGCCGCCATGGCGATCACCGCGTCACCCTTACGGATGCGATCCGCGCCCAGCAGCCGGTCGGCCTCCACGACGCCCGTACCGGCGCCGGCCACGTCGAAGTCGTCCTCGCCCAGCAGCCCCGGGTGCTCGGCGGTCTCGCCGCCGACCAGGGCGCAGCCGGCCAGCACACAGCCCTCGGCGATGCCCTTGACGATGGCGGCGACACGCTCGGGGTGGACCTTGCCGACGCAGATGTAGTCGGTCATGAACAGCGGCTCG
Organism: Streptomyces sp. NPDC006385; assembly: GCF_040612485.1. Classification (NCBI taxonomy): domain Bacteria; kingdom Bacillati; phylum Actinomycetota; class Actinomycetes; order Kitasatosporales; family Streptomycetaceae; genus Streptomyces; species Streptomyces sp. NPDC006385. The sequence goes on along the minus strand of NZ_JBEXQG010000018.1, from coordinate 102,640 downwards.
GCGCCGCACACCACGATGTCGTCCATGACCATGGCGACCAGGTCGTGGCCGATGGTGTCGTAGACACCCATCTGACGCGCGATGTCGACCTTGGTGCCGACGCCGTCGGTGGCGGAGGCGAGGAGGGGACGCTCGTAGCGCTTGAGGGCGGAGGCGTCGAAGAGGCCGGCGAAACCGCCGAGGCCGCCGAGGACCTCGGGGCGCTGGGTCTTCTTCACCCACTCCTTCATCAGCTCGACCGCGCGGTCGCCCGCCTCGATGTCGACGCCGGCGGCCGCGTAGGAAGCACCGGACGCACCGGTAGTGCCCGTCGCCGGAGGCGACTGATCTGACACAGCAGACATTGCCTGGGATCTTTCGGGTTGGTTTCTACGGGGCTTACGGGCGACGGATCGCGTCGACGGCAGCCGGGGCGGCCGTACCGGCCGCGAGCTCGGTCTCCAGGAGCTGCTTGCCGAGCAGCTCGGGGTCCGGGAGCTCCATCGGGTACTCGCCGTCGAAGCAGGCGCGGCACAGGTTCGGCTTGGCGATGGTGGTCGCCTCGATCATGCCGTCGATGGAGATGTACGACAGCGAGTCGGCGCCGAGCGAGGTGCCGATCTCCTCGATGGTCATGCCGTTGGCGATGAGCTCGGCGCGGGTGGCGAAGTCGATGCCGAAGAAGCACGGCCACTTCACGGGCGGCGAGGAGATCCGGATGTGGACCTCGGCGGCGCCCGCCTCGCGGAGCATGCGGACCAGGGCGCGCTGGGTGTTGCCGCGCACGATGGAGTCGTCGACGACGACCAGGCGCTTGCCCTTGATGACTTCCTTGAGCGGGTTCAGCTTCAGGCGGATGCCGAGCTGGCGGATGGTCTGCGAGGGCTGGATGAACGTACGGCCGACGTAGGCGTTCTTCACCAGACCCGCGCCGAACGGGATTCCGCTCGCCTCCGCGTAGCCGATGGCGGCCGGGGTGCCGGACTCCGGGGTCGCTATGACCAGGTCGGCCTCGACCGGGGCTTCCTTCGCGAGCTTGCGGCCCATCTCCACACGGGAGAGGTAGACGTTCCGGCCGGCGATGTCGGTGTCCGGGCGGGCCAGGTACACGTACTCGAAGACACAGCCCTTGGGCTTCGCTTCCGCGAATCGGGAGGTGCGCAGGCCGTTCTCGTCGATGGCGACGAACTCGCCCGGCTCGATCTCGCGGACGTAGCTGGCGCCGACGATGTCGAGCGCGGCGGACTCGGACGCGGCGACCCAGCCGCGCTCCAGGCGGCCGAGGACCAGCGGGCGGATGCCCTGCGGGTCACGGGCGGCGTAGAGGGTGTGCTCGTCCATGAAGACGAGGGAGAAGGCGCCCTTGACCTGCGGGAGGACCTGGTGGGCGGCCTCCTCGATGGTCAGCGGCTTGCCGTCCTCGTCGACCTGGGCCGCGAGCAGCGCGGTCAGCAGGTCGGTGTCGTTGGTGGCCGCGACGCGCGGAGTGCGGCCGCCTTCCTGCTTGGGCAGGTCGGCGACCATCTCCGCGAGCTGGGCGGTGTTGACCAGGTTGCCGTTGTGGCCGAGCGCGATGGAGCCGTGCGCGGTGGCGCGGAACGTCGGCTGGGCGTTCTCCCACACGGAGGCGCCGGTGGTCGAGTAGCGGGCGTGACCGACCGCGATGTGACCCTGGAGCGAACCGAGCGAGGTCTCGTCGAAGACCTGGGAGACCAGGCCCATGTCCTTGAAGACGAGGATCTGGGAGCCGTTGCTGACCGCGATTCCCGCGGATTCCTGGCCCCGATGCTGGAGGGCGTAGAGCCCGAAGTACGTGAGCTTTGCGACCTCTTCGCCCGGAGCCCAGACACCGAAGACGCCGCAAGCGTCCTGGGGGCCCTTCTCGCCGGGGAGCAGGTCGTGGTTGAGTCGTCCGTCACCACGTGGCACGCCACCGAGTGTAGGCGAGATCGACCACTGGTCCGAATTGGGGATACGCGCCCGTAAAGGATCACTCGGCGGCGGTCGCCTTGACGCTGTCGCCGTTTTCGCTGGTCAGGGTGAGATTGCGGTGGTCGAGTTCGTACTTCACCGTGCCGTCGAAGAGTGCCAGGAGGGTCTTCTCCGTATTCATGAGTGAGGTGTCGCACATCATTCGGGTGGTGGACGCGGTGCCGAGCGTGATACGGCCGTCGCTGACCGTCGCCTTAGCCCTCACCTTGTTGCAGCCGAGGCTGCCGCTGACCTGTCCGGCCTTCTCGTCGAAGGTGAGGTGGGCGTTGCCGTCGCTGTCGGGGCTGGTGACGGTCCACTTCGTGCCCTTGAGCGGGGCGGCCTCCTGCTTGGTGAGGGCCACCCGGTCGCCGTCCGCGGTGGTGAGGGTGAGCTTGTCGCCGTCGACCTCGGTGGTGAGGTCGCCGTCGGCGAGGGTGCGGGCGAGGGTCTGCTCGAAGTCGGCGGGGACGCCCTCGCAGGCCATCTCGGTCGCCTGCAGCTTGTCGAAGGTGACGCGGCTGTCCTCGAAGGAGGCCTCGGCGCCGAAGTTGTTGCAGCCGAGGTTGCCCTCGACCCTGCCGCCGTCGGCGATCCGCAGGTAGGCGTTGCCCGGGGCGGCGTTCCTCTTGCCGTCGACGGTGACGTCGTCGACGGCCCAGTGGGCGCCGGCGACGGAGGCCGACGCTCCGACGCCGACGGTGTCGCTGCCCGCCTTCTCGCTGCCGCAGGCCGCGGTGAGCGGGAGGAGGGTCAGCGCGGCCAGGGCGACCAGTCGCTGCTTGTCCATACCGAGTGTGCCGAGTGTCTTCATGCCGGTGGGACGGGAGGGACGCGGGACCGGTTCCGCTCGATTCCGCTTGTCGGGTCTCACCCCATGAGCGGCAGCAGTCCGCCCAGGTCGGCCCGTTCCCCGTGCGCGCTCACCTCGGCGTCCGCGAGGGCCCGCGGCCACGCCAGCCGCCCGGTCGCGAGCCGGATCCAGGTCAGCGGGTCGGTCTCGACGACGTTGGGCGGGGTGCCCCGGGTGTGCTTCGGCCCCTCGACGCACTGCACGACGGCGTACGGCGGTATCCGCACCTCGGTCGAGCCGCCGGGCGCCCTGGTGGCGAGCGCGTCGGCGAGGAGGCGGGTGCAGGCGGCGAGGGCCTGGCGGTCGTAGGGGATGTCGAGGCCGGGGACGGCGGCGTTCAGGTCGTCGGTGTGGACGACGAGTTCGACGGTACGGGTGACCAGGTAGTCGGCCAGGGTCATGAACCCGGGACGGGTGGCGAGCAACCGCTCGCCCGGGGTGGCGGCCAGCCGCTCGGTCAGCCGTTGTTCGGTGCGGGCGTACAGCACGTCGAGGTCAGGGTGCTCGCGGGCGAAGTCGCGGGTCCGCCCGGCGCCCGCGGCCGCCAGTGCAGCGGTCGCGAACGGCCAGTCGAGGAGGGCGAGTTCGGCCTTCGCGGGCGGCTCCAGGTCGATGGTCCGGCTGACGCTCTCGACGGCCATGGCGATATGCGCGGCCAGTTCTCGCACGGTCCAGTCGCCGAGGCGGGTGGGGCGCGCGAGCTGCTCGGGGGTGAGGGTAAGGACGGCCGGCCGCACGTTCCCGAACTGGGCCAGGACGGCGGCGCGGATCTTGACGGGGTCGTAGCTGCGGGTGCGCTTCTTGGCCGGGGACATGGCGGCAGCCTATGCGGGCTGGGACGCCGTCGCGGGCGCCTCGAAGATCTCGTGGTTGCGAGGGACGCCGATTCCGCGCCAGGTGAAGGGGATGCCGCGGGCGGTGTCCGGGTCGGGGCCGTCCATCAGCTGGAAGTGGAGGTGGGGTTCGGTGGTGTTGCCGGAGTTGCCGCAGCGGGCGATCGGCTGTCCGGCCCGCACCCGGTCGCCCTCGCGGACGGTGAGCGAGCCGCGCTGGACGTGGGCGTAGAGGGCGTGGGTGCCGTCGCCGAGGTCGAGGACGACGTGGTTGCCGATGACCCACTTGACGCCGGCCAGGTCACGCACGGACGCCTCGACCACCATCAGGTAGAGCAGCGCGAACAGGGAGGTGCGGCTGAGGTGGTCGCGCTGACCGTCGGTGGCCCGTACGACGGTGCCGTCGGCCACCGCGAGCAGCGGGGCGCCGAAGGCGGGAAAGGCGCTGGTGCGGCGGGCGAGCGGCCACAGCCGGCTGAAGCCTGGGCGGGCGCCCGGCTCGGGCTCGGCGACGACGTCGATGGCGTACGTCTGGCCGTAGGCGTGCGTGCCATGGCTCGGCGTGCGGTCGGCCGGGCTGTTCAGCGCGGACCAGCGGCCGGTGACGGGCGGGTCGACCTCGACCGGCTCGCGGGCCGCGCGGGGGCTGTCCGGGGCGCCGCCCCACCGGTGGGCCGCGATGAGGATCGCGTAGGACAGGGCGAGCGGCAGGAAGTTCCACCACCACGGGTATCCCCAGTCCAGCGAGACGTGGGCGATCACCAGGCCGACGAACGTCAGCTGGAGAAAGCGGTAGACGATCTTGACGAGCTTGCGTGCGGACATCGTTCCCCCAGTGCGGTGGTTCAGTCGTTCACGGGCGGGCCGCCGACAGCGCCACCAGGAGCGGTACGACCCGCCCCGGCGGCACCTCGTAGCGGCCGCGGCCGGTGGTGTGCAGCCAGCCGGCGCCGGTGAGTTGGCGCAGGTGGTGGTAGATCTGGCCGGTCGTGCCGATCTCCTCCAGCTCGGCCAGTTCGGCCGCGGTGCGCCGGCCGCCGATGACCTCGCGCAGCAGCCGCAGCCGCACCGGATGACCGAGCGCCGCGAACGACTCGGCGGCCCCCGGCCAGTCGTCGTCCAGCAGCCCCTCGGTCAGTGCGCCGTGCTGCCACTCGTACTGCTCCCCGGTCGGAAGGCGGACGGCCCCGGTGAACAGCACTCCTCCGTCGGCCGCCTTCAGCTCGGCCAGCTGTTCCTTGAACCCGTGCAGGGCCCAGAAGTCACCCTCACCGAGGCGCGGGGCGGTGTGCCGCGCGTTCTCCAGCGCTGCCAGCCGTCGCTCCAGGTCGGCGACGCGTTGTTCGAGTTCGAGCTCCACGGCTCGATATTACGGAACTACGTAATTACGTGCAAGCGGCGGGAGTCAGTGGACCGAGGGTGGGGACGGCACGACGAAGCCCCCGTCCGGCGGACCGGACGGGGGCTTGGGGGTGCGGAACTCAGGCGAGCAGCGCCGGGATGGTCTCCTCGTGCGCCGTCCGCAGCTCCTCCAGAGTGAGCGCGAACTCGCCCTGGATGTCGACGGAGTCGCCGTCGACGACACCGATGCGGGTGGCCGGCAGGCCCCGGGCGCCGCACATGTCGTTGAAGCGGACCTCCTCGGAGCGCGGCACGGCGACAACCGCGCGGCCGGCCGACTCGGAGAAGAGGAAGGTGAAGGCGTCCAGACCGTCCGGGACGATCAGGCGGGCGCCCTTGCCGCCGAGCAGCGCCGACTCGACGACCGCCTGGATCAGACCGCCGTCGGACAGGTCGTGCGCGGAGTCGATCATGCCGTCGCGGGAGGCGGAGATCAGGATCTCGGCCAGCAGGCGCTCGCGCTCCAGGTCCACCTTCGGAGGCAGGCCGCCCAGGTGGTCGTGGACCACCTGCGACCACGCCGAACCGCCGAACTCCTCACGCGTGTCGCCGAGGAGGTACAGCAGCTGGCCCTCCTCCTGGAAGGCGACCGGCGTGCGCCGGGCGACGTCGTCGATGACGCCCAGGACCGCGACGACCGGGGTCGGGTGGATCGCCACCTCGCCCGTCTGGTTGTAGAGCGAGACGTTGCCACCCGTCACCGGCGTGCCCAACTGCTGGCAGGCGTCGGCCAGTCCGCGCACCGCCTCCGCGAACTGCCACATGACGGCCGGGTCTTCGGGCGAGCCGAAGTTCAGGCAGTCGGAGACCGCGAGCGGCTTGGCACCGGTCGTGGCGACGTTGCGGTATGCCTCGGCGAGGGCCAACTGGGCGCCCGCGTACGGGTCCAGCTTGGCGTACCGGCCGTTGCCGTCCGTCGCGATGGCGACGCCGAGGCCGGTCTCCTCGTCGATGCGGATCATGCCGGAGTCCTCGGGCTGGGCGAGGACGGTGTTGCCCTGCACGAAGTGGTCGTACTGCGAGGTGACCCACTTCTTGCTGGCCTGGTTGGGCGACGCGACCAGCTTCAGGACCTGGTCCCTCAGCTCCTCGCTCGTCGCCGGGCGCGGCAGCTTGTTCGCGTCGTCGGCCTGGAGCTCGTCCTGCCAGGACGGGCGGGCGTACGGGCGCTCGTAGACCGGGCCCTCGTGCGCCACCGTGCGCGGGTCGACGTCGACGATCTTGCCGCCGTGCCAGTAGATCTCCAGGCGGTCGCCGTCGGTGACCTCACCGATGACGGTGGCGATGACGTCCCACTTCTCGCAGATCTCCAGGAACCGGTCGACCTTCTCCGGCTCCACGACCGCGCACATGCGCTCCTGCGACTCGCTCATGAGGATCTCCTCGGGCGAGAGCGTGGAGTCGCGCAGGGGTACGTCGTCCAGGGTCACGCGCATGCCGCCGGAGCCGTTGGAGGCCAGCTCGGACGTGGCGCAGGACAGGCCCGCCGCGCCCAGGTCCTGGATGCCGACGACCAGCTTCTCCTTGAACGCCTCCAGGGTGCACTCGATGAGCAGCTTCTCCTGGAAGGGGTCGCCGACCTGCACGGCCGGGCGCTTCGACGGCTTGGCGTCGTCGAAGGTCTCGGAGGCGAGGATCGAGGCGCCGCCGATGCCGTCACCACCGGTACGGGCCCCGTACAGGATGACCTTGTTGCCCGCGCCGGACGCCTTGGCGAGGTGGATGTCCTCGTGCCGCATCACGCCGATGGCACCGGCGTTGACCAGCGGGTTGCCCTGGTAGCAGGCGTCGAAGACGACCTCGCCGCCGATGTTGGGCAGGCCCAGGCAGTTGCCGTAGCCGCCGATGCCGGCGACGACGCCGGGCAGGACGCGCTTGGTGTCGGGGTGGTCGGCGGCGCCGAAGCGCAGCGGGTCGACGACCGCGACCGGGCGGGCGCCCATGGCGATGATGTCGCGCACGATGCCGCCGACGCCGGTGGCCGCGCCCTGGTAGGGCTCGACGTACGACGGGTGGTTGTGCGACTCGACCTTGAAGGTGACCGCGTAGCCCTGGCCGACGTCCACGACACCGGCGTTCTCGCCGATGCCGACGAGCATCGCGTCGGACTCGGGGGCCTTCTCGCCGAACTGGCGGAGGTGGACCTTGGAGGACTTGTACGAGCAGTGCTCGGACCACATGACGGAGTACATGGCGAGTTCGGCGCCGGTCGGGCGGCGGCCGAGGATCTCCACGACCCTCTCGTACTCGTCCTTCTTCAGGCCGAGTTCGGCCCAGGGCAGCTCGACGTCGGGGGTCGCGGCCGCGTGCTCGACCGTGTCCAGAGGCGTCCGGCTCATGCGTTGACCAGCTTCTTGAGGATCGAGGTGAAGAAGGGGAGGCCGTCGGTGCGGCCGGTGCCGATGAGCGACTCGACGGCGTGCTCCGGGTGCGGCATCAGACCCACGACGTTGCCGGTCTCGTTGGTGACGCCGGCGATGTCCCGCAGGGACCCGTTGGGGTTGAGGTCGAGGTAGCGGAACGCGACCCGGCCCTCGGCCTCCAGCTTGTCGAGCGTGTACGCGTCGGCGACGTACTGCCCGTCGATGTTCTTCAGCGGGATGTGGATCTCCTGGCCGGCCGTGTAGTCGGTGGTCCAGGCGGTCTCGGCGTTCTCCACCCGCAGCTTCTGGTCACGGCAGATGAAGTGCAGGTGGTTGTTGCGCAGCATCGTGCCCGGCAGCAGGTGCGCCTCGGTGAGGATCTGGAAGCCGTTGCAGATACCGAGGACCGGCAGACCGGCCCTCGCCTGCTCCAGCAGCGGCTCCATCACCGGGGAGAAGCGGGCGATGGCCCCGGCGCGCAGATAGTCGCCGTAGGAGAAACCGCCGCACAGCACCACCGCGTCGACCTGCTTGAGGTCCTTGTCCTTGTGCCACAGGGCGACCGGCTCGGCGCCCGCGAGGCGGATCGCACGCTGGGTGTCCCGGTCGTCGAGGGAGCCCGGGAAAGTGACGACGCCAATACGAGCGGTCACTTCACGGCCTCCGCGACTTCCTCGACGCGGACGGTGAAGTCCTCGATCACGGTGTTGGCGAGGAAGGATTCCGCGAGATCATGGATGCGGGCGAGCGCGGCCTCGTCGACCGGCCCGTCAACTTCCAGTTCGAAACGCTTTCCCTGACGGACGTCCGAGATGCCGTCGAAACCCAGCCGCGGCAGTGCGCGCTGCACCGCCTGGCCCTGGGGGTCGAGGATCTCCGGCTTGAGCATGACGTCGACTACGACGCGTGCCACGTGCACTCCCGGTGGTGTGGTGCTGAGCAGGTTCCTGCAGTGGTTTCAGACTACCTGCACAAAATTTCTACGCGCGTCGACTTGTAGGAAGCTACGTGACGGCCATCACGGCCTGACGGAAGGGTGCCGGTCGGCGAAAAGTTCCGGAAAAGATCCCGGATCGACACCCGAGACCTATTGCGCTCGGACACGCGGAAGGATTTAGTCGAGCTTCACATCGCATTGTCGGGCACTGTACAAATGAATTGTCAACGTGCCGTACGAAGGGACCGATATTCGTGGCGCAGAAGGTCGTGGTCACTCTCTTTGACGACATCGACGGCTCGGAAGCGGCGGAAACGATCGCCTTCGGACTCGACGGCAAGTCGTACGAGATCGACCTGAATGAAGCCAATGCCAAGAAACTGCGTAAGGCGCTCGCGCCGTACGTGGAAGCCGGCCGCAAGCGGTCCAAGTCGGGCAAGGCGTACAAGCAGACCGAGGTCGCCCCTGACCCGGCGGCCGTCCGGGCCTGGGCCCAGGCCAACAAGATGGAGGTACCGGCCCGCGGCCGGATCCCCAAGAAGGTCTACGAGGCCTTCGCCTCCGCGCGGTGAGGTGACCTCAGAGCGTGTCCCCAGGGTCCGTCAGCGGGCCCTGGGGGCAGTCGACTTGTGCGGGCCGGCGCGGCAACCGACTTGCGCTACCCCCCTGCCGATCAGCTAGTGTCTGGGACACGCCGCCGGGCGGGGCAGAAAAAGCCCAGCTCGCGAAGGCATGCGGGTGTAGTTCAGTAGCAGAACATCCCCCTTCCAGGGGGAAGGCGCAGTGTGCAATTCCTGTCACCCGCTCTGCACCGTCGTACGGACCACTGAAGTGGATCAGGTAGGCTGGTGCTCGCACCGATCGGTGAGAGCCGGTCGGGGGCAATGCGGACGTAGCTCAGTTGGTAGAGCGCAACCTTGCCAAGGTTGAGGTCGCGAGTTCGAGCCTCGTCGTCCGCTCGGGAATGAGACCCCGGTCCACTGGACCGGGGTCTTTTCGTTGTGCGGCGTATGTCCGCCTGACATTTGTCATGTGGAGTGGTGACAGCGCGCACTGCTGGCGGGGCCCGGTAGCCGGGACGCTGATGTCATGAACACCAACGAACACGAACACGTGATTGAGGTCACTGACCTGCGGCGTGTGTACGGGGGCGGGTTCGAGGCGGTGCGCGGAATCTCGTTCTCCGTGGACCGCGGCGAGGTCTTCGCGCTGCTCGGCACCAACGGCGCCGGCAAGACGTCGACCGTCGAACTGCTGGAGGGGCTCGCCCGGCCCGCCGGGGGACGGGTGCGGGTGCTCGGGCACGATCCCCGCACCGAGCGGGCCGCCGTACGGCCGCGGACCGGGGTGATGTTGCAGGAGGGCGGCTTTCCGTCCGAGCTGACCGTCGCCGAGACCGCGCGGATGTGGGCGGGGTGCGTCAGCGGGGCGCGGCCGCCGCTGGAGGTGCTGGAACTGGTCGGGCTGGCCGGGAAGGCCCGCGTACGGGTCAAGCAGCTGTCCGGGGGTGAGCGGCGGCGTCTGGACCTGGCGCTCGCGCTGCTCGGCGATCCCGAGGTGCTGTTCCTGGACGAGCCGACGACCGGACTGGACGCCGAAGGGCGCCGGGACACCTGGGAGTTGGTGCGGGCGCTGCGCGACGCCGGTACGACGGTGCTGCTGACCACGCACTACCTGGAGGAGGCCGAGGACCTCGCCGACCGGCTCGCGATCCTGCACGAGGGGCGGATCGCGGCCACCGGGACACCGGCCGAGGTGACCGCGGCCCAGCCGTCGCGGATCTCCTTCGAACTGCCCGAGGGCTACTTCCTGGGGGACCTGCCGCCGCTCGACGAGCTCGGCGTCTCCGGGCACGAGGTCCACGGGCGGGTCGTACGGCTGCGAACGCGGCAGTTGCAGCGGGCGGCGACCCGACTGCTGGCCTGGGCCGAGCGGGCCGGAGTGGAGCTGCACCGGCTCGATGTGCGGTCGGCCTCGCTGGAGGAGGCGTTCCTGGGGATCGCCCGGGAGGCGCCCGGCGCGGAGAAGACGGCGGCGAAGGAGTACGCGGCATGAGCGGTACGGTCACCACCCCGGCGGGCCGGATGACGGCGTTGGCCCGCGCCGAGCTGACGCTGCTCGGACGCAGCAGGGGGACACTCGTCGCCGCCCTGTTCGTGCCCCTGGTCATGCCGTTCAGCGTGTGGTCCGCGACCAAGGACATGGACCTCGAGAAGTCCGGCCTCACCGTCGGCACCGTCGTCCTGCCCGCCGCGATCGGGTTCTCGCTGCTCTTCGCGGTGTACGGGGCGCTCGTCGGCGTCTTCACCGCCCGGCGCGAGGAACTCGTCCTCAAGCGGTTGCGCACGGGGGAGCTGCGGGACACCGAGATCCTCGCCGGGTCCGCCCTGCCGGCCCTCGCCACGGGCCTGGTGCAGTCCCTGCTCCTGGCGGCCGGCTGCATCGTCCTTCTCGACGTCCCCGCGCCCCCCGCCCCCTATCTCGCCGTACCGGCACTGCTGCTGGGCCTTGTGCTGTGCGCCTCGCTCGCGGCGGTCACCTCGGCGTTCACCCGCACCACCGAGAGCGCCCAGGTCACCACGCTGCCGGTGATGATGGTCTCGATGCTCGGCTCCGGCATGTTCGTCCCCCTGGAGGTCCTGCCCGACCGGTTGGCCTCGGTGTGCGAACTGCTGCCGCTGACCCCGGTGATCACACTCCTGCGCGGCGGCTGGACCGGTGACCTGTCCGCGTACGAGGCACTGGGCGCCGTGGCGACCGGCCTGGCCTGGACGGTCATCGGCGTGTTTGCTGTACGGCGGTGGTTCCGGTGGGAGCCACGGCGTTGACGTAGGGGGAGAGCGGCGGAATGCGCGGGCCGGGCAAGTGGTGGCGGGGAAAGAGCACGCCGGCGAAGGTCGAGACGTACACGCGGTGGTCGTTCCACTTCATCGCGATCGTCGGAGTCGTGACGGCCGCCCTGCCGGTCATCGGCGCGGCCGGGCACCGGCTGGGCGGCTGGCTGCTGCTCATGGTGTGCGCGCACACGGCGATCTGCTCCCTGACCGTGTCGCGGACGGTGGACTGGGCGTGCGGCCGGCGTGCGCAGCCCGTACGGCTGCTGTGGACGCTCGGCGCCGTCACGGTGGCGGTCGCCGTCACAGCCCTCGCCGTCACCGAGCACGGTCCGAACAGCGCCGACACCGTGGCGAACGGGGCCTTCGGCGTCGTGCTGACCTTCGGCTCGGGCATCATCGCGCTCGGAGTGCGCAGCCGACGACGCGTGTACGCCGTCGTCTCGGGCTTCGCGGCGGGTGCGGGACTCCTCGCCTTCCTGATGGGGCAGCCCGCGCTCGCCGCGCTGGTCAGAGCGCTGACGGTGTTGTTCGGCGGCGCCTTCATCGGCTCCACCGCGGTCTTCTCCGTCTGGCTGCTCAGGGCCGTCTACGAGCTCGACGAGGCCCGCGAGACCCGCACCCGGCTCGCGATCGCCGAGGAGCGGCTGCGGTTCGGGCGGGATCTGCACGACGTGCTCGGCAGGAACCTGGCCGTCATCGCCCTCAAGAGCGAGCTCGCCGTGCAGCTGGCTCGGCGCGAGCGGCCCGAGGCGGTGGAGCAGATGATCGAGGTGCAGCGGATCGCGCAGGAGTCACAGCGCGAGGTGCGGGATGTCGTACGGGGATATCGAGAGGCCGACCTGGAGGTCGAACTCGCCGGCGCGCAGGGTGTGCTGACGGCGGCCGGGATCCGGTGCGAGGTGACCGGCGAGGCGGCCGGGCTGCCCGCCGAGGTGCAGTCGGCGCTGGCCTGGGTGGTACGGGAGGCGACCACCAATGTGCTGCGGCACGGCGACGCCGGGCGGTGCGCGGTGGGCGTGCGGGTGACGGAAGGACGTGTGGTGTTGACGGTGGAGAACGACGGTGCCGCCGGGGCCCCCGACGGGGGCGGGGGCTCGGGACTGGCCGGGCTGCGGGAGCGGCTGGCGGCGGTGGACGGGACCCTGGAGGCCGGACGCGTCGGGGCAGGCGCGTTCCGGGTGGTGGCGGAGGTGCCGTTGACGGCGGGCGTGCGGGAGGTCACCGTATGACCGCCCCGGTACGGCTGCTGCTCGCCGACGACGAGCATCTGATCCGCGGCGCGCTCGCCACGCTGCTCTCCCTGGAGGACGACCTCGTGATCGTCGCCGAGGCGGCCACCGGACCCGAGGCGCTGGCGATGGCCCGGGCGCACGAGCCCGACGTCGCCGTACTGGATCTTCAGATGCCCGGCGCGGACGGTGTGAAGGTCGCCACATCGCTGCGCGCCGAACTGCCCGGCTGCAAGGTGCTGATCGTGACCAGTCACGGCCGGCCGGGACATCTGAAGCGGGCCCTGGAGGCGGGTGTGCGGGGATTCGTCCCGAAGACCGTCAGCGCTCAGCGGCTCGCGGAGATCATCCGCACGGTGCACGCCGGGAACCGTTACGTCGACCCGGAGTTGGCCGCCGACGCGATCGCCGCCGGGGACTCGCCGCTGACCGCGCGGGAGGCCGAGGTGCTGGAACTCGCCGCCGACGGGGCGCCCGTCGCGGAGATCGCGGAGCGGGCCGCGCTGTCGCAGGGGACCGTACGGAACTATCTGTCGTCCGCCGTCTCCAAGCTCGGGGCGGAGAACCGGCACACGGCGGTGCGTCTCGCGCGCGAGCGAGGTTGGGTATAGTTGCTCTCGCGCCACGGCGCAGTGCGGACGTAGCTCAGTTGGTAGAGCGCAACCTTGCCAAGGTTGAGGTCGCGAGTTCGAGCCTCGTCGTCCGCTCTCTTTCGAAGGCCCCCGGTTCTCCGGGGGCCTTTCGCGTCACGCCCAGCTCGTGCCCGTCAGGCGCTCGTACGCCTCCGCGTACTTCGCCCGGGTCGCGTCCACGACGTCCTGCGGCAGTGGCGGCGGGGGCTGCTCGCTCCTGCGCTCCCAGCCGGAGGCCGGCGAGGTCAGCCAGTCACGGACGAACTGCTTGTCGTACGACGGCTGCGCGCGGCCCGGCTCCCACTGGTCGGCCGGCCAGAAGCGGGAGGAGTCCGGGGTGAGGATCTCGTCGGCGATGACCAGCGTCTCCCCGTCGAAGCCGAACTCGAACTTGGTGTCCGCGAGGATGATGCCGCGGTCGCGTGCGATGTCCCGGCCACGGGAGTAGACGGCGAGGGTCGCCTGGCGGAGCTGGGCGGCGGTGTCGGCGCCGACCTGGCGGGCGACCTCCTCGTAGGAGACGTTCTCGTCGTGCTCGCCGACCGCGGCCTTGGTGGCCGGGGTGAAGATCGGGGCGGGAAGCTCGCTGCCGTCGACGAGGCCCTCGGGGAGGGCGAGGCCGCAGACGGTGCGGGACTCGTCGTACTCGACCAGGCCGGAGCCGGTGAGGTAGCCGCGGGCCACGGCCTCCACCGGGACCATCCGGAGCGACTTGCACACGAGGGTGCGGCCCTCCCAGTCGGCGGGGGCGCCGGCGGGCAGGTCGGTGCTCAGGACGTGGTTGGGGATCAGGTCGGCGATCTGGTCGAACCACCACAGGGAGAGCTGGGTGAGGATCCGGCCCTTGTCGGGGATCTCGGTCGGCAGCACCCAGTCGTACGCGGAGATGCGGTCGCTGGCGACCATCACGAGGTCGCCCGCCTCGTTCTGGTACAGCTCGCGCACCTTGCCGGTGTGCAGGTGTACCAAGCCCGGAACCTCGATCGGCTCGGGCTTTTCTACGAATCCGGACACGGTTCCTCCCCGTGGTTCTGTCCAAGTGGCTCGATTCTCCCGTATGCCGGGGATCGCCCTGGGAGTGGGGGTGGGGTCGAAAGGGGCGGTGACGTGGGCGTACGTGAGCTCAGTCACGTTTGCAGATGCGGTCCAGGAGGTTGGCCGTGGCGCGCTGGACACGGGCGTCGACATGGCCCGGGCGGTCCAGTGCCGGGGACCAGGCGAACGTCCCGGACGCGAAGACCAGGGCGCCGGACGGGGCGCGGTACAGGGACGTCTCCTGGTGGCGGACGACGCCCTCCTTGTCGGTGTACGGGGAGTGGGCGAGCAGGATGCGTTCCTCATGATCGGGCAGCGGGGCGCGCGGGAAGTAGCGGTCGGCCTCGCCCGCGACCATGCCCGCGATCTCGTCGCCCTCGTGCGCGCCGGTCGCCTCCCACAGCCAGTGGTCGGCGTTGCGGACGATCAGGGGGTGCGGCTCGGGGACGTGGCCCGCGTACTGGATCCCGATCACCTCCTGCTCGGGGCGGTCGATCTCCCGCCAGAGCACCGGGCGGCCGGGGCCCTTGCGTTTGCGGCAGGTGAGCAGGCGGTCGGGGACGCCGGACGGCGAGGGACCCAACTCCACCTGCCAGTACATGGAGTTGGCGGAGAGGAAGACCAGGGACGTGCCGTTCTCGCGGGCGAGTTCCACGGTACGGCGCATGTTCGTCGACCAGTACTCGTCGTGGCCGGGGAAGACCAGGCCGCGGTAACGGGTGGGGTCGACGTGTCCGGCGTGCAGGTCGCGGGCTTCGGCGTAGGCGAGGTCGTAGCCGTAGCGCTCGGCCCAGCGGATGAAGTCGTAGGCGTGGCCGACGTGCAGGGGCAGGCCCGCGCCCGCGTACGGGCGGTCGAAGGAGACGGTCGTGGCGGCGTCGGCCTCGCCGAGCAGACGGCCGTCCTCGTCCCAGGCGTGGTAGAGGCTGGCTCCGGTGCGGCCGTCCTCGGGGTAGAGGTTGTACGCCTGCCAGGTGATGTCCGGGAGGAGCAGGAGCAGGTCCGCGGGGTGGTTGTCGCGGACCGTGAACGGGATGTGCGAGCGGTAGCCGTCGGCGGTGGTGAGGACGGCCACGTACGCGCCGATGGTCCAGTACGAGGGCACCTGGAGGCGCCAGGACAGCCACCAGTGGTGGCAGGAGACCGTGCGGTCGGCGGTGAGCGGCGGGGGCTGGACGATGCCGGAGAGGCGCGGGCTGGTGGTGATCTTGGCCGCGCCGTCGCCGCCGTAGTGGCCGATGCGGTAGACGTCGACGGCGAATTCCTGGGGCGGGTCGACGGTGATGTGGAAGTCGACGGCCTCGCCGGGGGCCACCGCGCCGGTCGAGGTGAAGCCCTTGATCTGGCGGTGGATGTCGTCGGCGGAGCGGGGGCCGGCGCTTCGGGGGGCCGGGACCCGGGGGGTGTCCGCCGTCGGCGGGTGGGCCTGGCCGTCGACGTACCAGGGGACCACCTGGCCGCTGTCGTCGAAGTACGTCACGTTGCCGCGCAGCCAGGGGACGGGGCCCTGGCCGAAGGGGTCCGTCACGGCGTGCGCGAGTGCTCCCGACTCCCAGCGGCGGATCTGCTCCGACCCCATGGCCGTACCCCTCCCTCGTCCCCCGTGGTGGTGCGTCGAGCGTTGTCCTTCAAGTGACCAGGTGACTCGGGCTTTGCGACGGCTGGCGTATGTCGTAAGCCCTTGCCATATGCGTTATCGATCCCAGCACATCACATTGCGCACGCATCCTGTCACTATTCGTTGTGAATTGGCCGAAAGTGGAACCAGGGCCTCCGGCTGCATAGAGCTGGCGTTGGCGGCTTGGGGCGGGCCTGGGGCGGGCCCCGGGCGGGCCCGGAGCGGGCCTGGGGCGAGCCGAGGGCTGGCCTGGGGCGAGCCGGGGGCGGGCCTGGGGCGAGCCGAGTGCGGGCCTGGGGCGGTTCAGACGAGGCGTACCGGCTTCTCCGGGCGTATCCCCGACTCCAGCAGCCAGGCGCGCAAGGGCGCCGGATCGCCGTCCTCGATGAGGCTGAGGACCCTGGGCGTCAGATCGGCGGCTCTCTCGCCGTTGATCAGGAGGGTGGGGCCGTCGAGCCAGTCCAGGCCGGGGGCCGCGCCGGCGGTGTCCATCGCGGCGCAGCACACCATCGCCGTCACGTGGTCCGTGAGCAACTCGCGTGACGTGCGCGGCGGCTGGAGCGGGAAGAGAGGGAGCGCCCCGATGTCGAGGAGGGTGGCACCGGCGGCCGGCGACGCCGTCTGCGCCGCGGGGGCCGCCGCCTCCTCGCGGGCCAGCTCGGCGGTCAGGCCGGCGGCGAGAGCGGAGCTGCGTTCGGTTTCCTCGTCTTCGGGGGTGGGGTCTTCGGCCATGGATGCGTAGGGGGGTTTGGGGGGCTTGGGGGGCTGGGGGGCTTTGGGGGGGTTGAGGGAGGGGTGGGGGGTGTTGGGGGTGGTGGTGGTTGTGGGGGTGGTGGTGGTTATGGGGGTTGTGGGGGTTGTGGGCGATGCTTGCTCGGCTGTGGGAGTGGGGTGCGCGGTGAGGGCCTGGGTCTCCGCGGGACTTGTGTCGGCGACCTGGATGGCAGTGGCGGGGGCGTCGGATTCCCGAGTGTCTCCGACGCGGGCGGCGGGGGCCTGGGCGTCCGTGGAGGGCGCGTCGGCGGGCCCGGCGTCAGGGGCGGAGGCGTCGGCCTCCCGGGCGTCACCGGCACGGGCGGCGGGGGCCGGGGCGTCCGTGGAGCGCGCCTCGGCGGGCTCGGCGTCAGGAGCCGAGGCGTCGGGCTCCCGGGCGTCACCGGCACGGGCGGCGGGGGCCGGGGCGTCCGTGGAGCGCGCATCGGCGGGCTCGGCGTCAGGAGCCGAGGCGTCGGCCTCCCGGGCGTCACCGGCACGGGCGGCGAGGGCCTGTATGTCGGTGGTGTGGGTGGTGCTGGGCGGCTGGGGGTCGGTGGGGAGTGGCGTCGACAGGTGGTCCAGGACTCGGGCCAGGGTCGGGCCGTCGGTCTGTGGGGACGCGCCGTCGGTGGCGCGGCGGACGCCGAGGGCGTCGAGGACGCGGTGGAGGCGGGCCGCGTCGGTGCGCCATTTGCGGTCGACGACCTCCTCCGGATACTCCTGCCAGCCCACCGGGGACCAGTCCGGGCCGGGCTCGGCGGGGCCTCCGTGGAAGAGGCGGGCGGCGAGCAGCGAGGCGGCCTCGTCGACCGCGCCGGGTTCTTCCAGCAGGTCGCAGGCGGGACGCTCACCCAGCCGGGAGGCGAACCCCTCCGCCAGCCGGTCCCGCCGGGACAACTCGGTGAGCGCGGCCACGACGCCGGCGTCCAGCCGGGACGGCCAGCGGCCCATCCGCCAGGCCGGCAGCGCGACGCGGGTGAGCAGCCGGTCCCAGCCCGCGTACGCCAACCCGACCTGCTCCTGGGCGACGATCCGCAGCCCGTAATCCACAGCCTGTGCACGCTCGGCGGCCGCGGCGGCCACGCCCCGCTCCATCTCGGCGGCGTGATCCCGGCAGCTGCGCAACAGCAACCGGGCGACCCAGCCGAGGGCCGCGCACACCGCCCGCGACCCCGGGCAACGGCCGCGCGTCGAGGCGACGGCCACGGCGGCGTCCAGGCCCCGGACGAAGCGCCGGGCCAGGGCTATGTCCGGATGGGCGGAGGGGCCCGTACCGGCGACGACCGGGGCGAGGACCGCCCGCAGCTCGCCGACGCGCATCCACCACAGGAACGGGGAGCCGATGACGAGGACGGGGGCGGCGGGCGTACGGCGGTGGGCGCCGCGCATGGCTGAGCCGCGCAGACCGTGGAGTTCGTCGTCGTCCTCGGGTGAGGGCGGGCCGTGGGACGGGTGGGTGCGGTCCTCCAGCCAGCTGTCGCAGTCCGGGGTGAGCGCTATGGCGGACGGGGCGGGGACGTCCAGGCGGTCGGCGAGGTCGCGCACCATCCGGTACAGATCGGGTGCCTGCGCCTCGGCTATCGGGACCGTCGGGCTGACGGCGGGGCGGGCGCGGGCGACGACCAGGGCGATACCGGCGGCGACGAGCAGGACGAGGACGGCGACGGGCGTCACCACCCAGCGGGCGGCGTGCCAGCCCGGGCCGACGAGGTGACCGGTGGAGTCGCCCACGAGCAGCACCACGGCGACCGCGGCGGGCAGCAGGGCCACGGCGAGCGCACGGCTACGGATGCGCAGTACGGCGAGCGCACGTGCACGCGCCGCCTGCGCACCCATCTCCACACCCATACCGGTCACGCCGGACCTCACCCCCTCCCCGCTGCCCTGGCTGTCCGAACTGTCCTGGCTTTGCTCACTCCCCCACTGTGGCACCCACCACTGACATCGCAATGCCGGTGGGCCAAGTGCCGGAACGCTTGCGCCGCACCCTAGTTGGGGCCTTGGCCCACGTCAGCCGGATGGGGCATCGGTCACTCGATGGAATGGCTTTGGGGAAAGGTGGATGACGGACAGCGAGGATCAGGCCCCTGGTCGAGCCAAGGAACAGGCCCCGAATCCTGAGACGGATTCGGGGCCTGCGGGGTTTATCGAAGGCGGGGTCTCCGGGTCTCGGGTCTCCGGGTCTCGGGTCTCGGGTCTCCGGGTCTCCGGGTCTCCGGGTGTCCGGGTCTCGGGGTCTCCGGCTCCCCGGCTCTCCGAGGTCTCCGAGGTCTCCAGGTCTCCAGGTCTCCGGGGTCTTACGCGCCCGCCGCCGCCTTCGCCGCGATGTCCGTACGGTGCTGGGAGCCGTCGAGGCGGATGCGGGCCACGGCCTGGTACGCACGCTCGCGCGCCTCGGTGAGGTCCTTGCCGGTCGCCGTCACGGACAGGACGCGGCCGCCGGCGCTCACGACCGCGTCGCCGTCGCGCTTGGTGCCGGCGTGCAGGACGTAGGCGTGCGGGGCGTCCTCGGCGGCCACCTCGTCGAGGCCGGTGATCGGGTCGCCGGTGCGCGGGGTGCCGGGGTAGTTGTGCGAGGCGACGACGACGGTGACCGCGGCGTCCTCGCTCCAGCGCAGGGGCGCCAGGTCGGCGAGGTCGCCCTTGGCGGCGGCCAGCAGGACGCCGGCCAGCGGGGTCTTCAGGCGGGCCAGGACGACCTGGGTCTCGGGGTCGCCGAAGCGGGCGTTGAACTCGATGACCCGGACGCCTCGGGAGGTGATGGCGAGACCGGCGTAGAGGAGACCGGAGAACGGGGCGCCGCGGCGGCGCATCTCGTCGACGGTGGGCTGCAGAACCGTCTCCAGCACCTCCCCGACCAGCTTCGGGTCCGCCCACGGCAGCGGGGAGTACGCGCCCATGCCGCCGGTGTTCGGGCCCTCGTCCCCGTCCAGCGCCCGCTTGAAGTCCTGGGCGGGCTGGAGCGGGACGACCGTCTCGCCGTCGGTGATGGCGAAGAGGGAGACCTCGGGGCCGTCGAGGTACTCCTCGATGACGACGCGCTCGCAGGAGTTGGCGTGCGCCCGGGCCGCCTCGAGATCGGCGGTCACGACGACGCCCTTGCCGGCGGCGAGGCCGTCGTCCTTGACGACGTACGGGGCGCCGAAGGCGTCCAGGGCCTCGTCGACCTCGGCGGGCGTGGTGCAGACGTAGGAGCGGGCCGTAGGGACGCCGGCCGCCGCCATCACGTCCTTCGCGAACGCCTTGGAGCCCTCGAGCTGCGCGGCCTCCTTGGAGGGGCCGAAGACCGGGATGCCCGCCTCACGTACGGCGTCGGCGACCCCGGCGACGAGCGGCGCCTCCGGTCCCACGACGACGAGGCCGGCGCCGAGTTCCGTGGCCAGCGCGGTCACGGCCTTGCCGTCCAGGGCGTCGACCTGGTGCAGCTCGGCGACCTCGGCGATGCCGGCGTTGCCGGGGGCGCAGTGCAGCGCGGTGACGTCGGGATCGAGGGACAGGGAACGGCACAGGGCGTGTTCGCGGGCGCCGCTACCGATGACGAGGACCTTCACGGGGGTCAGCCTAACGGGGTTTTTGTGCGGGGTGACGAGGGGCCGGGGGTTGGTGACCTGTACGTTCCTCCAAGACACGGGCGGCGACGGCCTCGTCAGCTTCCGCTACTCGTTCACGATCTCCTCCACGACCGTCGCCCCCAGCTCCCGCACGATCAACTCGTAGCCGGACAGGGCCGACTCGTTGAGGTCGGGATCGTCGTCCTCGGGGATGTCGTCCTCGATGGACACGGGGGGCGGCGGCTCCGGCGCGGAGGACTGGTGTGCCGGGGTGGGGGCGGCGGTACGCGCCGAGGCCGTCGGAGGTGAGGTGGGTGAGGTGGGCGCCGTGGATGCCGTGGGCGCCGGCTGGGAGGGGGCGGGGCGCTGGGGGGACGTACCGCCGCCGCCGCCGTGGCCGCTGTTGCCACTGTTGCCGCCACCGCCGTAGCCGCTGCTGCCGCCACCGCCGTGATTGCCGGTGCCGCCTCCTCCATAGCCACCCGCTCCGCCGCCACCGAAGCCGGGGGAGCCGCCGGTCGACGGGGGAGCCGAGCCGCCGCCCGACGGGTCGACGATCGCCTCGATCTTCCACTGGACGTTGAACTGCTCGGCCAGCGCCTGCCGCAGTACGTCCTCGCTGCCGCTGCTCACGAAGTTGTCGCGCGCTCCGGCATTGACGAAGCCGAGCTGGAGGGTGGTGCCGTCGAAGCCGGCCACCTGGGCGTTCTGGCTGAGCAGAATCCAGGTGAAGCGGCGACGGTTCTTGACGGCCTCCAGGATGTTCGGCCAGAGCATGCGGGGGTCGAGGCCGCCGCTCGGGGGTGCGTAGGCGGGTGCTGTAGCGGGTGCCGTGCCCGAGGTCGGGGCGGGCGAGGGCGTCGAGGGCCGCGGTGGGGGCGTGGGGGCGCCGCTCGATGCGGCGGAGGGCTGGGCGCCGCCACCCGCCGGGGTCGCCGTGGGCCAGCCGCCGGGGCGTCGGCCGCCGCCTGCGGGCGTGGCGGTGGGCCAGGCTCCGGGGGCGGGGGTGGACGCGGGGTTCGCGGCGGCCGGAGAGGACGCGGGGGTGGGCGCCGGGGTGGGCGGGGTCTGGGGCGGCTGAGGCTGCTGAGGCTGCTGGCCGCTCTGCGGCGGTCCACCCGGAGCCGAGGGCGCGGACGGGGCCGATGGAGTCTGCCCCGTGGGCGTGCCCTGCCCTGCCGGAACCGATCCGGCCGTACCGCCGCCGGGACCACCTGGAGTACCCGGACCACCCGGACCACCTGGGCCACCTGGGCCACCTGGGCCACCTGGGCCACCGCCGCTCGGCGCACCGGTGCCGCTCGCGGGCCCCGGCCCACCCGAAGCCCGTACGGCGGCCCGGGCCGCGGCAGCCCCGCCACCCGGCGGAACGGACGCGGCTGCCGCTCCCCCATGAGCGTCGGGACCCGGCACGTACCCCATGGCGGGCATGCCACCGCCGGCGGAGAAGTTGACGCCACGCTCCAGCCGGTCGAGACGGGCCATCACGGAACGCTCGTCCCCGTACGCGGCGGGCAGCAACACCCGGGCGCAGATCAGCTCGAGCTGGAGCCGCGGCGAGGTGGCGCCCCGCATCTCCGTCAGCCCCTCGTTGACGAGGTCGGCGGCGCGGCTCAGTTCGGCGGCGCCGAAGGTGCCGGCCTGGGCCTGCATACGCTCCAGGACGTCGGCGGGGGCATCGAGGAGCCCCTTCTCGACGGCATCCGGCACGGCGGCGAGGATCACCAGGTCCCGCAGCCGCTCCAGCAGGTCGGCGACGAACCGCCGGGGGTCGTTGCCCCCCTCGATGACACGGTCCACGACCTCGAAGGCGGCGGCCCCGTCACCGGTAGCGAAGGCCTCCACGACGGAGTCGAGCAGCGACCCGTCGGTGTACCCGAGCAGAGATGTGGCCATGGCATACGTCACACCCTCCTCCCTCGCACCGGCCAGGAGCTGGTCCATGACGGACATCGAGTCACGCACGGATCCCTGCCCCGCGCGCACGACGAGCGGCAGCACGCCGTCCTCGACGGGGATGTTCTCCCGGGAGCACACGTCGGCGAGGTAGTCCCGGAGCGTGCCGGGCGGCACCAGCCGGAAGGGGTAGTGGTGGGTCCGCGACCGGATGGTCCCGATGACCTTCTCGGGCTCGGTGGTGGCGAAGATGAACTTCAGATGCTCGGGCGGCTCCTCGACGACCTTCAGCAGCGCGTTGAAGCCGGCCGACGTGACCATGTGGGCCTCGTCGATGATGTAGATCTTGTAGCGGCTGCCGGCGGGCCCGAAGAATGCCTTCTCCCGCAGCTCACGGGCGTCGTCCACACCACCGTGCGACGCGGCGTCGATCTCGATGACGTCGATGGAACCGGGCCCGTTGCGAGCCAGGTCCCGGCAGGACTGGCACTCGCCGCACGGGGTCGGAGTGGGTCCCTGCTCACAGTTCAGACACCGCGCGAGGATCCGCGCGCTGGTCGTCTTGCCGCACCCGCGCGGACCACTGAACAGGTACGCGTGATTGACCCGGTTGTTCCGCAGCGCCTGCTGCAGCGGGTCAGTGACATGCTCCTGCCCGATGACCTCGGCGAACGACTCCGGGCGATAGCGGCGGTACAGCGCGAGAGACGACACGCATACGAGGTTATAGGCGCCCACTGACAACCGGCCCCGCCCGCGGAGTCCGGCCCCGAACGCAAGCGCCCCCCACGCACCCGCCAGAGCCGACCTACCCTTGCTGCCTTCCGGCCCTGGGGGAGTTCAGTCAGATAGCGCCGCGTGAGGGGCTCCACAGAGAGTACCCGATGTCAGCAGCGGGGAACGAGTTCGCGAGCACTCCTCTCGGTCATGTAATGTTTCCGGCGGAGGATTCGCCTAGAGGCCTAGGGCGCACGCTTGGAAAGCGTGTTGGGGGCAACCCCTCACGAGTTCGAATCTCGTATCCTCCGCCAGTGCCTCACCGGGCACGATGTCGAAGGGCCCCACCGCTTGCGGTGGGGCCCTTCGACGTTGTCCGTCTCAGTTTCCGTCTCAGTTGGTTTTCGGGACCCACAGCGCGTCGCCGACTTGCTGCGCGACCTTGCGGAGCATGGTCCCCGTCACATGTCGATCACGACGTCAGGGACGCCGAGGATCAGCAGGACGGTCGCGGCGGCGTGGCGAGCGTCATGGAGACGGGCGTCCCGTACGCCCGCATCCCGAAGCAGACGCTTCCAGACGTGGAAGTCGGTGTTCGGGCTGAGGGGACCGCCGGTCGGCGCGGCGAAGACGTAGCCCTTGTCCTCCCAGTCGGCTCCAGCGGCGATCCGTTCCCGCTCCTGCTCCTCCTGGTGCTGGCGGAGGAGCTTGATCAGCGGATCGGGCAGGCCGACCGTGCGACGTCAGGCGCGGGACTTGGTGCTCTTGTGCTCGCGGCGGGTCTGCTGCCGCTGTGGGCAGTAGCCCGGCTTCCGGCCGCAGGGGTTGTCTCCACAGCCGTGGGCGTACCTGGGCCGGAGTCGGTTCTTGCGGATGCGGACGTATCCCGCGTCCAGGTCGACGTCTTCCCAGTGGAGCCCGAGGGCTTCCCCTTGGCGGAGGCCAAGCGCCAGTGCGACAACCCAGCGCGCACTGTTGCGGAGCTTCGACGCCTCGACCAAAAGGCTCTGTACCTCGTCGATCGTGTACGGCTCGATGTCCTCTTCTTCGAGACGCGGAGCCTTGGCGATCTCGGCCACGTGGTGGCGACGTGCCCGCGTCGGACCGCTTCGCCGAGGGCGACCCGGATCGTGCGGTGAGCATGGTGCGCGGTGCCGGCGGACCTCCCGGACTCCTGCATCTTCCGGTAGAAGCGCTCCAGGTGCTCGGGCTCCAGGCGGTCGAGCTTGTGAGCGCCCAAGCCCGGGACGAGGTGAACGCGTACGTCGACCTCGTAGCCGTCGTACGCGTTCTCGGAGACGTACGGCTTGGCGATGTTCTCGACCCAGTGCTCAAGCCAGGCTTGGACCGTCCAGCTATGGCCCGGCTTCCTGAGCTTCTTCGCGTCGCGCGCCCGCTCCATCTCGCGGACGACCTTGGTCACCTCGGCCTTGGTCTTCCGCTCGATGTGGCGCCGGTCCGGCTTGCCGTCGTCGCGGACGCCGACGGTCACTCTTCCGTGTGCCACTTTCCGTCCTTGCCAAGGTAGATCGACGAGGCTCCGTTGGGCTGGCGGGTGCGCTTCTTCTCTGGCATGGCTTCCCCCTCAGGCGGCTTCGGCGGGTTGGTGGCGGAGCTTGGCCACGTAGGCGGGTATGGCGTCGGCAGGGATGCGGCGCAGCCGCCCGACCGTCACCGATTCGATCTCTCCGGCGAGCAC
The DNA here is from genome assembly GCF_040612485.1 of Streptomyces sp. NPDC006385. NCBI lineage: Bacteria > Bacillati > Actinomycetota > Actinomycetes > Kitasatosporales > Streptomycetaceae > Streptomyces > Streptomyces sp. NPDC006385. The sequence continues at coordinate 78,333 of NZ_JBEXQG010000018.1, read as the reverse complement.
GAGCCGGAAGCACGTCGTACGGCCGATCCGGAGTCGCCGGGCCGCCTCCTCGACGGTCAGGAGGACCAAGGAAGGGTCGTGGGGCTCCAGGGCGGTGGCGGCAGTTCGGGGTTCAGCCATGGGTCGGTTCTCCTTCCAGTCCGGGGCGGGTTCGAGGGATGCGGCAAGCCAGGCTTCGGCGTCGGACAGGCCGGTTCCGGCGAAGACCCAGTGCGCGAGGACGTACGTCGTATTGGGTTCTGGGCCGTTGGCTGCTGTTGCCTGTGCCCGGCGCCATTCGGCGCGGGCGTGGCGGAGGGCGCCGAGGGTGGTGGAGTAGCGGCGGGACTTGGTGGAGAAGTGGCCGCGGAAGCCGAACATGTGGGCCCAGGCGCGCAGGCGGAGGTGTTCCAGATCCTTGCGTGCGCCGAGGGTCCAGGCGGTGCGGATGAGGCGGCGGGCGTGGTCGCTGATGTCGAGCTGGGCGAGATCGGCAGCGAATTTCAGGGGCCGGTCAAGGGCGCCGGTCGCTGTCTCGGCGCCCTTGGTGGCGTACTTGGCGATGTAAGCGGCGACGGCTCGCTCAGTCACCTCCTGGCCGTCGTTGAAGTCGGCGGATCGGATGGTGCGGACGTCGAGTTGGCGGCCGAAGGTGAAGGTGTGGGCGCGTCCAACGATCACCGGACCGTCCACGCGGACCTTGGTTGCGGCGGTGCGGATGGCGTCGGTGAGCAGTTCGGCGGTGTCCCAGGGCGGGGGCGGGGTGTCTGCGCCGCTGGGGCCATCGAGGCGGATGACGGCGTGGAAGTGGACGGCGCCGCGTTTCTGGTATTCGGCGACCTTGGCGAAGGACACGCGCGCGTGCTCGCGGAACCGTCGCTGGGAGAGCCCCGCGCGCTTGGCGACCTCCCGGCGCAGGTAGGTGGAGAAGCGTCGCCAGAGCATTCCGGCGTACGCGTTCCACAGCACGGCGGCTTCGTAGTCGTACGTCTCGGGTCGAGGGGTGTGCCGAGTGTGTCGTCGTCCTGGTCGTGATGTGTGCCGCAGCGGCAGGCACGGCCGCTGGAGGGGCGGTTGTGGACGGGGCCGAAGCTCGGTGCGGTGAAGGTGGCGAAGACGCGGGGGTGGGCCGCGACTTGATCCGGGAGGCCTTTGCCGCCGCGCATGCCTGAGGTGATCAGGTGAAAGGTGTCGCGGCGGTAGGCCTCGGCGCAGGCCGGGCAACGGGTGGTGCGGCGGTTGTTGCAGCGGACGAGGAGTTGGCCGGCGGGGAGGCTGGTCGAGTCGAGGTGGTGGAGGATGCGACCGATCTCGCCGGTCGCGGTGTCGACGTCCTACTCGGTGCGGTGGCCGCCGAGGCGGATCGGGTGAGTGCAGCCTCCCAGGCCTGAGAGCTGGCGGAGGATACCCAGCAGCGTGCCCTGCGCGGCCAGGTTCGCGACTTCCGGGAGTGGGGCCGGAGTGGTGCGGGTGAAGATGGCTTCTCTCCTTCTGACTGGCTCGGTCGGGAGGAACGGGCCCCGGGGCGGCGAATGCTTGGTCGTGTGCCGCCGCCCCGGCGGCCAGGCGGGCTTCGGCGGTGGTGTTCGCGAAGCAGGCAGCGCAGGACTACGGCGGCCACGGCGACCGAGATGGCCGTGACGGCGACGGCGGCCAGGAGCGCGGTCAGGACGACCCCGCCGACCACCAGGGCGACGACGGCGTTGGTGTCGAGGGAGACCGACGGGAGCGAGCGCGGTGCGGGTGCCGGGTCGGTCGGGGTGTGAGTGTGCGCGGGCGGCGGGGTGGGGTTGTCGGGGTACTTGGGCAGGAACACGGTCACGATCTCCTCATCTACTCGTCTAGGCATGTGAGCCGTTTATGACGGTCACGCTGGTGCGTGTGCCGGACTCGATGGCGGGGGCGAGGAAGGTGTGGGAGAGCCAGAAACCGAAGAGGGCGATCAGGACGACGATCCAGGTGCGGACGCCGAGGAACTTGATCGCTCCCCAGGCGAAGAAGCCGAGGACGACGAGGAGCGGCAGGCTGACGGTTCACGGGGTCTGGAGTCCTCTCAGCGGATGGGGCAGCGGTGGGTGCGGGCGGCCAGCTCGGCGGCGGCGCGGCTGTCGTAGTCGGCGGAGAAGCCGCAGCGCGGGGCGGTGCAGGCGGCGGTGTGCTTCTCCTTGCCCCTGCCGTCGTACGACGTGGCGACCTGGACAGGGCCGATGCGAGTGACGTTGCGGAAGCGGCGGTTGGGAGTCACCGGATCTCCTTTCAGAGGTGGGCAGCGATCGCTTCGGCCATGGGTGCGGGCACGCCGAGGCGGGTGCGGAGGGTCGGGGTGTCGATGGGGGTGCCGGTCCAGGTGTGGTGTTCGGCGGCGACCTTGCGGGCGTGCTCGATGAGGCCGCCGGGACGGGCACGGCAGGCCGCTCGGGCGGAGGCTCGATCTTGCCGTCGGTGTCGGTTGTCGGCGTCGGTGCGGAGTGGGCGAGGAGTGTTCCGCCGAGGAAGGCGACCGCAGGCCAGCCCGCGACGAGGATGCGCAGCCAGGCCGGCACCTGGGTCAGGTCGAGCAGTCCGGCGGTGGCGACGTTGACGCCGAGGGTCGCGGCGAGCGCGATGACGAACCAGCACCATCCGGCCGCTTTCGCGTCGCCGGATCGCAGTCGACGCCAGGCAGCGACGAGCAGCAGGTCAACACTGATCGGGTAGGCCCACGCTTTCCAACCGTCCTGTCCTGCCGCCGAGGCGATGTCGTGCAGGTGGGCGAAGGACAGCGCGGCGGCGATGAGCGCCTGGACGAGCACCGCGTCGACGCGGGCCAGCAGGGCGCGCATGGTGCGGCTCCTTTTCGGATGCGGGCATGGGAGGGGTAGGGACTTGGCGCGAGGCGGTCACGCCAACCGGGTCGGGGAGTTCAGCCGGTCACGGCTGGAAGGGCTTGAGCACGGGCAGCTCGGGCACCAGATGCGCCGCGTCCCGGCAAGTCTCGGCGGCGTCGCCGAGGGAGAGGTACGGCGTGCGGATGCGGGACCAGCCGCCGGAGGTGTCACCGGCCGCGGCGAGACCGGGCCTTTCGGGGACGATGGCGCAAGCGGCCAGGATCGCTTCGGGCGCGATGTCGCCGAGGGCCATCTTGGCGGAGGCCTCGTCGTTGACGCGGTGGCAGACACGGCCTGTCAGCTGGGCCCGGAGCATGGTGGCGCCCTTGCCCAGCTCGGCGCCGAAGCGCTGACCGCAGACCTCCAGGTAAATCCCGGCGGCGCGGCCGAGTTGAGCGAGCTGGATGAGTTGGGTGACCATCCCATCGCGCCGTTGCTCGTCCTTCTTCGTGGCCACCAAGAAGAGTTCGGCAACCTCATCGATGAACAGCACGATGGGCACGGGGCGTTCATTCTCGGGCAAGCCCCAGATGTCAGAGGTGATCTCCTCGTCCGGGGTGCTGGGAGCGATGCCCTGCCGGGCCTTGATCAGATCGTATCGGTCCTCCATTTCTTCGATCAGCGCAGGCAGCAGCTCGGCCGCTTGGTCCGGGTCGACAGCAAGTGCCGAGAGCCGGGAGGCGAACGGGGCCAGCTCCACACCCCTCTTGCAGTCGATGCCGACCAGGGCGACCGGCTGCGGAGCCAGCCCAGAGATCAGATGGCGCAGGTCCATGGACTTGCCCGAGAGCGTTGCGCCGAGGGTGAGTTGGTGCGGGATGGTGCGATAGTCGCGCATGAAGGGCGTGACGTCCTCCCGCATGGCTACCGGCACCTTCAGGAACCCCGCCCGGGGTCTTGCGGGGCATCCTTACCCGCCGCAGTACGTCGAAGCCGACGAGCCGTAGTTCGACGACTCCGGGTTTGACGCTGGTGACGTAGACGGCGTGAACGCCCCAAGCGTGCCGCAGCCGTTCAGCAGAAGCGGCGACATCCGCGGGTTCCTGGGCCGGAGCGAGCCGGAGACGCAGTCGCAGCCCGGTTGTCGTGGGGCGGAGCCCCGACGCGGCGGGACGGGCCGTACCTCACGTCGGGAGGTGGCCTTGACCGCGAGGACCCGGAGCCGGGACGGAGCCACGGTCAGGCCGCACGCTTCCATGACCGAGCCGCACGAGCCGGGCAGCCGGGCCGTGGATATCGGCAGACCGATGGTGGACCAGTACGCCGCCGGGTGCTGGCCCGGGCGTAGGCGGCCCCGCCGCAGAGCGCGGTGAGGGGACCACCCACTTCCAGAAGCGTCGCTACGTCGGTCATCAGGCGGCGGCCCCCGTGGTGGCCGGGAAGGCAGCCGGGGTGACGGCGGCGGCGCGGTAGGCGATGCCGTGGCGCTGCTGCCCATTGAAGACGCTCTCCCACGGCCGGGCGATGAGCCCCGGCAGCGAGACAGGCGCCCCGAGCGTGAGCCCCTCGGAGATGCCGCCCTCGGGGGCGGTGACCTTGATCAGCGACGACTCGCCGTCCTCAATGTAGACGACGCCGATGGTCATCAGCGCCTCGCCGCCGGTTGCGTCCTTGGCAATCTCTCCGGTCTGACGGTCACGGACCTGGGCTCAGGAGCCTCGTTCAGCAGGATCGTGGCGCCGGAGGTCTCAACGCGGATGGTACGCAAGCTCCTCCTCCTATCTACTCGTCTATACATGGGCTTTCTCCACTGGTTCAAGGCGGCTCGCTCCGCTCCCCGCGCGCGGCCCGGCCCCGGCCGGGCCGCGCTTAAAGCATGCAGCCGCTTGATGCCAGAGAAGGGGTGCGTCGCGGCTGGGACAGTCGGCTCCGCGTAAATAATCCTTTGCAGCCTAAAAACAAGGCGGCGCGCCGACCGCCTGAGGTACCTCATTCTCCGTTGAGGCGACGAGAGTGCTAAATGGAATTCGTCCATCCGATTACCTACAAGAGGTGTCCGCCGAATGGGACCCAACTCCTGTTACAACATTTCAGCCACTTGAATAATTCCGCCAGAGAGTGGCTCAAATTTGGCGGATCGCCAGCAAAAGTGCAGGTAGACGCCGCAACCGTGAGACGTCAACACTTTTTGAATTGTCGAAGATATACCGATTCCCCCCTTTTTTCCGCACGGCCATCAATATCTACTTGACGGAAAACTAATTGCAGATCGCACGGGTGTCGTGAAATGAATTACGTATCCACCTGTGCGACGCGGCAAGTGGAAGTAGATTGAGCTCGCACGTGACAAGAAACGGGAGGGTCTAACTGTGAGCACGACCAAGAGGAAGATTGCTATAGCGGGACTCGGACTCATTGCCGCTATGGGCCTGGCTGCACCGCAAGCTTCTGCTGATGAAGCAGCGGTCCGAGCGCTGTCCTGTACGAAGAGCGTGGGCGATACTGGTGGCTGGGTTGAGTGCACCGGTAGCGGTGAGTGGCGCACTGTGTCTATCTGTGACTTCGAGCGCGACCGGACCAGCGTGTGGTACTCGCAGAGTGGGGGCAAAATGCGAAAGTCCGTGCTTGAGTGCCGTTGGGATCTGGCTGACATCAAGATCGAGAAGCGCTGACGACACTTGTCACCAGGCGCAAACTGTGCCTGGCAGCCAGGTGAACCACAGTCAATGGCGGGTGCCGGGGCCAGCCCCGACCACAGGCCTTTCTGTGACGAGCCAGCTGTTGCTGTACAGCAACGAGGTACAGCAACCACAGCAACCGACTACCGTCAGCCGCTCTGAGGCGCCGAGCTACGGATCAGAAGGTGCACGTACCCCATCCGTGCCCGATCCAGCGGGAAGCCGCGGGGAACCACGGTGCTGAGCGGGAACCGCGCACGACGACGGCCCCTGACCAATTGCCTGGTCAGGGGCCGTCTTGAACACACGGTGACTTACGCCGCGAGGGTCAAGACCGAGCTCCGCCCAGGGTTCTCCGTGTCGAACGGGTCGTGCCATTCGCGTGCCAGATCCTGCGGGAATCTACGGGGAACAGTGGGGACTGGCCACGGTGCGACCAAGGGCCCCGGCACCGCCCCGTCGCAGGTCAGCTCAACAGCCGCCGCCAGGAAACCCAAGCTTCCCAAGCTCAGCGCAGGCAATCCGTCCGTTGTGGGGTGCTTCAGCCTCCGCGACCGTATGCTCAGCCGACTTTCACATCTCCTGGGGGTGGGGCTTGCGTCGCTTCGTCACGGTCGTGCTGCTGGCCAGCGTCTGCACCGCGGGCTGCTCTCACACGCCCACATCCAGCCGGACACCGTCTGCCGGGACTGCTGTGTCATTCGCCAGCAGCGCGGCATCCGCGTCTCCTACAGTTCCCGCCTGTGAGGCATCTGTCCATGCTGACGATGCCTTGTCCAAGTCAGGCGAGCTGCTGGTGACTGCCGTGTCCTTGAGCGACGCCACCCTGTCCGCTACGGGAAGGATCGTGAAGCAGGCTCAGGGCCTGAAGGACGTTTCCGAAGCGGTGTGCGGCCTTGAGACCGGCAGCGGTGGCAAGCCGAACCGGGAGACGGTATGCCAGACGGCAAAAGAGTTGGACCGTGACGGCGGTTTGAGAGCACAGACAGAGGCGGAGAGCGCAGCGGATGCGGCAAAGCTGGCACTGCCGGATGACATAGCCACGTTCAAGGCACAGTTGGATGCCGTCGCCGGCCCGGCGAGTGCTGGCACCATCGCTCTGCTGGCCCAGTACTGCGACGACCCTCTCTCCTAAACGCCCCCGTGGCGCATCAGTCATGATCGTGGCCGTCTCAGTTTCCGTCTCATTCAGCCCCGTTCACGGCCGTTCAGGCAAGACTCGGAGCCGTCCCCGCACCCGCGGCCAGCCGCCTATGAACCCAGGTGAACGCCACTGCACCCACCCCAAGATCCCACCAACACAGTTGGAAAGCGTGTTGGGGGCAACCCCTCACGAGTTCGAATCTCGTATCCTCCGCAGCCGCCTGAACAGGCGAAATGAGGACCCCGGACCGCTCAGCGGCCGGGGTCTTCGGCGTGCCCTGGTCTCATTTACTTCCGGCGTTCAAGGCATTCTTCTCGTAAGCCGCATCCCACGCTCCCCGCGAGTCTTGGCCCTGACGCTGCTCAAGGTGCACCTACGGACAGATGCAGAGGTACGTTTCATGTAGGCGTACTTCTATATCTGGAGCGAGGCATGGACAAGCCTGCCGAGATGTTCGACCGGGACTACGAGTGGTCGGCGCTGAGCCGGTTCATCACCGATCCACAGCCGGGCGCGACCCTCGGCGTAGTCTCCGGACGTCGCCGCCAGGGCAAGACTTTCCTGCTGGACGCAGCGTGCCGCGCCGCCGGGGGTTTCTATTTCGGTGCGACCGAAGCCACGGACGCCGAGTCGCTGCGAAGGATCAGCACCGCGCTGACCGATCACGTCCGGCCCCCCAGCCCGTTCCACTTCGCCAACTGGTCGGAGGCTGTCGACGCGCTGCTCGCCCTCGGCTCCGAACGCCCCGTCCCCGTGGTGATCGATGAGTTTCCCTACCTCGCCAAGGCCAACCCGGAGCTGCCCTCGATCATCCAGGAGGCGCTGCGCCCACTGCGCGACCAGCGCACCGGCTCGCGCACCCGGCTGCTGCTGTGTGGCTCAGCGCTGTCCTTCATGGGCCGACTGCTGTCGGGCAACGCCCCGCTGCGCGGCCGGGCGGGTCTGGAGCTGGTCGTGCGCCCCCTCGACCACCGCCTCGCCGCGGACTTCTGGGGCATCACCGATCCTCACCTGGCCATGAAGGTGAACGCGATCGTCGGCGGCACCCCCGCTTACCGGCGCGAGTTCGCGCGCGGCGACACCCCCAAGGGGCCGGACGACTTCGACGGCTGGGTTGTCCGCACCGTCCTCAATCCCGAGACTCCCCTTTTCCGCGAGGCCCGCTACCTGCTGGCCGAGGAACCCGACCTTCGTGACACCGCCTTGTACCTGTCCGTCCTGGCCGCCGTCGCCGACGGCAACACCACCCGCGGGGGCATGGCCGGCTATCTGGAACGCAAGGCCACCGACATCGCGCACCCCATCAACGTTCTCGAAGACGCCGGACTGCTGCACCGCGACGCGGACGCATTCCGCAACAACCGGCCTACATACCGCATCGCCGAACCACTGATCGGCTTCTACCACGCGATCATGCGCCCGCTCTGGGACCAGCTCGAACGCCCCGGCAGTGCGGCACGGGTCTGGCAGGCCAGCCGCCGGCGCTTCGTGAGCAACGTTCTGGGACCCCATTTCAAACAGGTCTGCCGCGACTGGGCCCTGCACCACTCCGACCCCGAACTTCTGGGCGGTCTGCCCGCCCGCGTCGGGCACGGCGTGGTCCACGACCCCAAGGCCCGCATCGGCCATGAGGTCGACGTGGCGGTCATCGGCATCGCCGACGGCGCCAAACCGCCGCTCCTGGCCATCGGGGAGGCCAAGTGGAACGACACCATGGGCATGGCCCACATCGACCGCCTCCGGCATATCCGCGACCTGATCGCCCAGGCCGGACGCTATGACACGAGCGGCACCCGGCTGCTCTGCCTCAGCGGAGCGGGCTTCAACGACAAGGCGCACGCCTCAGCAGAGGCGAATCCCGACATCCATCTGATCGACTTGGCGACCCTCTACAGCCCAACCTGATACAGGACCACACCTCCCTGGCCGGTATCCGCGGGTCAGCCTGGAAGGCTGCCCCCAGAACCGTGGTCACGGTGGCGTACGACTGCGGCTGTCCGGGATGAGCTCGGCGGTGGCGACCAGGAGACTGTTACGCAGTCGGGTGTCGCACACTCTGCTCAGCATTCCGTCTCAGCTGACTTTTTGTCTGCCGTCTCCCCTGCCCAGGTGGGAGGGGCAACACTATGTACCGATAGGTGCACGCCTGAAGCATTCCCGTGCGAACGAGTGAGGCGGAGATCTCTGTGGTGTCCTTCCTGGGCCGTGACAAGTCCGGCTCTGGGGCCGGCCGTTGTCGAGCCGTGCCCGTTCCGCTGCGGATCGGCGAGCGGGAGATCGAGGCGTACCGAATTGTCGGGGCCCTCTCTCGGGAGGGGCCCGCGGCGGCGGACGTCGGTGCTCTGCACGACCTCGTTCGCTCGGTCATGTCCCAGGGCAGCTGTGTCGTTGTTCAGCATGATCCCGCGATCCTCGGCCCCGGGCATCACCACCACTCGCTGGACTGCGTCGGCGACTGCGCGAGAGTGGCGCTCCCGCTCCTCGGGGTGGCGGACGCCTCCGGTTCTTGGCTGATGGGACCGAAGAAGATGGTCCGTGAGCTGTGCTCTGTGAGCGAGGTGTCGGCTGCGCACATCGCGGAGTCCCATCCGCTGATCGATGACTTCAGCAGGTTCAGCCATCTCTGGAACGGCAGCATGCGCGTGTCGCAGCCCGAAGGCCCTCGGTCTCTGGGTGCCGCTCTGGGGCAGGGATTGGGGGAGATGCACCGCAGGGGCATCGTGCACGGTGATGTGCGCAGTCACAACATCTTCGTTCAGGACGACGGCCGCGTCATGTTTTACGGCGACCTCGCCGGGGCGAAGTTTGTGTGCGCGTCGGCTCCCCCGGAACTGTTCGCCACCGACCTCGTACACGTCCTGGAGATGATGATCCCCTCTATGTGGGAGGGGTTCCGGGAGCGGTACACGCAGGAGTGGCCGGGCGGGCACCAGGTCGTCGAGTTCGTCGAGAGGTCGGGGCACCCGACGTGGCAGGCGGCCGTCGACGCCGGGGACTTCATGGGCGGCCTGAGGCGCATTGACGAGGTCCTATCGGGTCCGAGCCTGAACAACCTGGAGCGAATGGCGCTGCTGGCGAGCAAGGGCATGTGCCTGGCCCAGCTGGGCCGCCCACAGGCCTCGGCGGAGGTCAACAAGGAGGCGCTCCGTCTGGCGATCGGGGAGGAGTTGCCGGACGACGTGACCAACGAGATGCGGTACACCCTCGCCGTCTCGCTCAGCCTGGCGGGTGACGACGCCGCGGCCCTGTCGACCCTGACGGCGCTCATGGCCAAAGCGAGAAAAGGGCATCTGCACCCCGACCTCCAGGAGCGCGTCGCGCAGAGCATCGAAACCATCAACAGGAGAAGAGGCTGAGCCGGAGCAAGCCGTCCCGGCCTGCGAGGGATTTCTCAACCACCGTCCGCCGTCGCTACATTCGGTCCAGGGCGCCGCAGCCGACGCCGTCGTTCAGGGACTGATTCCGGGGGAAGCGTGACCGAAGCACTACCGCTGCACGGGGAGTTGTTCGTCGACGACGAGGTGACGGCCGACGATCGGCAGCTGCTGTCCGATGCCGTGGGCGGACTGGGGGTGACCGTACGGCCAAAGCCGACTCCTGCCCTGCGCGGGGCGGACACCGTCACCTGGGTCGTCCTGGCTCTGCTGCCCCTGCAGGCGGTCCTCACCAGCCTCGGCACCAAGGCCGGTGAGGACGCCTGGGCGCGGTTACGGAAGACCGTTGCCTCGATCGCCGCCCGTCGGGGCACCACCGCACAGGAGCCTGGCCCTCCGACAGGCACATCCGCCACCCCCCTGGTTCTGCAGGACACCACCACCGGAATCCGGATCCTGATGGAGCCGGACCTGCCGGACGGCGCCTATGCCGCACTCCGGGAACTGGACCTGAGCCGGTTCCAGTACGGGCCGCTGCATTACGACCGAGAGGCCCAGCGCTGGCGCAGCATCGCGGACGAGGTAGCAGAATACGGCCTGTGACATGCGCAGAGAGCATCTGGACGAACTGCTCGCCCTGCTGACCGAGTACGAAGCGGGCGGCGATCCGGAATCGGTCACCGGTTTCGAGGCACTTCGGGTGATCTTCGGGGCGCTCGGTCGTGCCACCGGCGAGTATCACCTCACAGGCACGTTCGATCCCGTGGCTCTGCGCGCGACGTCCCGGATCTTCGACCACCGCATCCGGGCCGCGAGCACCCCCGCAGAGGCAGAGCAGCAGCGGACCCTGCTCCGGTCCGTCATCAAACAGTTCGGCAGTCTCCCGGCTCCCACCACAGGCGGACCGGCCCTCCCCACCCCCGAGGACGATCTGGAGGCCCGGCACGCCAAGGGCGTTCGGCTCCTTGATGCGGCGCGGAACGAGCGCAACCAGTACGCCTCCAATGGTGCCGTCGTGGTACTCCGCGAGGTGGTCGAGCGGATACCGGACCACGACCATGCCTTCAGGGCCTTTGCGCTGTCGAATCTCCGCCAGGCCCTGATGCTGCGCTACGGCTACGGCATGGGGCAGGCGGGCGACATCGACACCGCGCTGCGGCACATGCGGACGGCGGTCTCGCTCAGCGCCGGCGCCCCACAGCCCTTGACGCGTGCCCTGCATGCCATCAACCACGCGGAGATGGCCCGGTTCGCGTTCAACCACACGCAGAATCCCGCTCAGCTGGAGGAGGCCCGCGCGGCATACCGATCGGCCTACGAGCTGCACCCTGAACCGGACATCCGCAGGGAGTTGCGTAAACGTGCGGTCGTGTGCGCCTCCTTACTGGTGCGGCTCAACAGCGCTCCCGACGTGCTGGACGACACCGTCGCGTTCGCCGTCCGGACGCTGCCCGCCGAGACCGACAAGTCCTACGCGCAGGACGTCCACGCCATCGCGGAGCTGTACCAGCGGGCGTACCAGCAGGGTGGGAACGCCTCTCATCTCAGGCAGGCACAGGCATACTTCGAGCAGGGCCTCGGCCACGCGCCACCGGGTCACCCGGCGCGGGCCGAGATCCTCGAAGGGCTCGCCCTCAACCACCGGCTCGCTCACGAGCGGGGCAACGACCCGGCGCACCTGGAGGCCGCCATCGCCGCCGGCCGTGACGCCGTGGCGGCCTCCCCGGGCGGGTACTCCGACGCCTCCCTGCACCTGCTCGGTCTACAGGAGCTGAGCGAGACGCTGCGCGGCCACTACGCGCACAGCATCACACCGGAATCGCTGGTGGAAGCGATCGAGGCGGCGCGCCAAGCCGTGGCGGTGGCTCCACCTGATCCCGAACGGGCGCGCAGGTCGGTGGTCCTGTGCATCCTGTCGCAGCTCCAGTTCCAGCGCACGGAGGACCCCCTCGACCTGCACGAGGCTGTCGAGGCCGGGCGAGCGGGACTGCGCGGCCTGGCGGCAGAGGACCCGAGCCATGTGCTCGCGGCCTGTTCCCTCGCCTCGGCCCTGCTGCTCCTGAACACGCCCGACGCGCTCGACGAGGGTGTCGCCACGCTGACCGACGCGGCGCGGCTGCTGCCACCCGACCACCCCTACACGCAACGGTGCGCAGTCGATCTCTCCGGAATGCTTCACGAGCGGTACCGCACAGCGGGTCGGCGGGAGGACCTCGACCAGGCCGTGGAGGTCGGGCGGGCGGCCGTGGCGGTGGCCACGGACGGCCCGTACGGCGCGGAAGCCGCGTTCCGCCTGGGTACCGCTCTGGCCGCGGCGCACGCGGCTGACGGCCGTGCCGGACCAGCCCAGCAGGCGATAGAAAGGTTCCGGGACGGCGCCGCGATCACCTCGGCACCACCGGACGACCGGTTGACGTGCGCGGTGGCCTGGGGCAGCACCGCAGCGGCAAGCGGCGCCTGGGTGGAGGCGACACGCGGACACACGTACGCGGTCGGTCTCCGCGCAGAGCAGTCCGTACGACGCCTGCGGCGACCCGATGAGAAGCCGGTGCCTACGGCATCCGGGCACGGCAGCCTCGTCCAGGACGCCGTTGCCGCCGCGATCCGCGCCGGCGATCCGGTCCAGGCACTGCGGCTTGCGGAGCAGGGACGGGCGATGCTGCTGGACCAAGCGCTGGACTCGCGGAGCGACCTCACACTGCTGGAGCAGGTGGCGCCCGACCTCGTCCCCCGCTTCCGAGACCTGGGTGCCGCACGTGACGTCCTGGGGGCCGGGACCGGTCCGGGGAACACCGCCCGTTCGGCTGCGGCAGAGCGCGAGCACCGCGCGGCACTCGCCCGGGAGTGGGACACGCTCCTGGCCGAGATCCGCGATCGCGGCAACGGTCTGGAGGACTTCCTGCGACCGCCGGACGAGGCCCAGCTGCGTGCGGTCGCCGAGGACGGCCCGGTCGTCGTGCTCAACGTCAGCCGCTACGGCGCTGACGCCGTCGTACTCCGCGCCGACCGCGTCTTCTCCGTGCCGCTGCCAGGGCTCTCACTGTCCGACCTCACCGGACCGCGCGGGTGGGTCACCAGGTTCGTACATGCCATGCGGACGTTCACGGGGATTCCCGGCGAGCCGGCCGCCCGCGAGATGAGGGCCGTCTTCGCCTGGCTCTGGGAGGCAGTCGCGGAACCCGTGCTGTCGGCACTCGGCCACAACGGCACACAGCCGGACGTCCCTTCCGGGCCTCGGCTGTGGTGGTCGCCGACCGGCCCGCTGACCCTGCTGCCTGTGCACATGGCAGGTCGGCACGACGGCAGCCGGGACAACGTCCTGGACCGAGTCGTCTCCTCCTACGCGACGACAGTACGGGCACTTCGGCACGCCCGGTCCCGGCCGGCCAGGACCTCCAGCAGTCCCCTGGCCGGCCTGGTTGTCTCGCAGCCGTTCACGGGGCGCAGATTCCTGAGGGAGGCGGAGGCCGAAGCCTGGTTGCTGCAGCGCCGGTTCCCGAACTGCGAGGTGCTCCCCGACCACATGGCGACGCGGAAGGGCATCAGCCGTGCACTACTCGCCGCGCACTGGGTCCACTTTGCGTGTCATGCCAGCAGCGATCCCACCCGGCCCGAGACCGCGTACCTCCAGGCCATCGACGGACGGCTGACCCTGACGGAGATCTGCCAACTGCGGTTGAGCAACCCCGAGTTCGCCTATCTCGGGGCATGCGATACCGCCCGGGGCGGTGAGGACCTGTGTGAACCCCTGCACCTGGCCTCGGCCTTCCAGCTCGCCGGTTACCGCCACGTGGTCGCCGCGCAGTGGCCCCTGCCCGACGACATCGCACTCGCCGTGGCCAAGGCGTTCTATGAACGCTTCGATCCCAGCCGGGCCACATCGACCGGGGTCGACCCCGCCCTCGCCCTGCATGCGGCCCTGTGCCAGGTGCGTGCCGAGCATCCCGGGTGTGAGGAACAGTGGGGGGCATTCGTCCACTTCGGCGCCTGAGGGCTCCGTACGCACAACGGCTCCGACCACAACCTCACGGCTGCGTCCGTCCCTGCCTCGGCCCGCTCACCTGGTCCACTCCGAGCCCTTGACCGTCACCTTTGTCGTCCTGATATCCAGCGATGGAGAGGCTGGGTGTCGCAGGGCCAAATCTGCCCGATAGGTCATTCGCTGACGTTGAAGGTGACTCCCGTGGTTTCAGTTCTGGTCTCATTGCCCCCCCGTCCAGCGCCTCCGAAACGCCCGCCGTCACCCGCTCCGCCCCAGGTCTGAACACCCCCGTCCGGCCTCGAACCCCCAGACGAACATTTGGAAAGCGTGTTGGGGGCAACCCCTCACGAGTTCGAATCTCGTACCCTCCGCAGCCGCCTGAACAGGCGAAACGAAGAACCGAGCCACAGTCGTGGCTCGGTTCTTCGGCGTGGACCGGTTGCAATTTTGGTTGCGTTCATAGCGATATTCGGGACATCCCGGAGAAGAGTCAGGTGCACGCTCCGCATCCCACGGCGGTGGCCGGGCACCAGCTACGTGGCGGGCCCCCTACGGAACCTGGTGGTAGACGTCGTGACGGTTGCCGTCGGCGGGCGAGCCCTTGGAGGGTGCGAGCCGCCAATGCTCGCGAGGGAACCTGCCCTCATGCCGCACCCGCTGACCATGGGGATACGCCATTCTTGAACCCGCGCCGAGACTCCGGCCCTGGTCCACGACCCCTGGTTCGACGAGGTGCATGCCGCGTGAAGTCCCGATCAACGCTGGCGACATGGCTGGGCAGCCTCGACGGCTCTCGTCTGGCACGCGTGCTCGGTGCGTGAAGGGACGCCATGTCCCCTCCGGAGCCGCGCTCGGTGGGGAACTGGCGGACCGTCTTCAGCGCCCGGGACCGGTGGCCCTGTCCCTGCCGCGGCTCGCGCTGCCGCACCTCCAGGTGGCCGAGGCGATGGCGGCGCTGGGTGCGCCCGCGTCGCGCGATATGGCCTGGGGAGTTGCTGGGGGCGTCGGGCGAGGAATCCACTCGCGCACTGGACGCCGTACTGGAAGTGCTGGCCGATCATGCTCTGGTCTGGCCGGACGGCGCGGGCGAGCTCCGCATGGCTGGATCGCTGCGCCAGGCATGGGACGCACCCCTGGGACTGGATGCCCCGCTGGAGCAGCTGCTCGCGGGCGCCACCTCGGACGAGCTGGGCCGCATGCTGGCGGCATTGGGCGTCAAGCCTCCGGGCACCAAGCCGCAGCGACTGGCCGCACTGGTGGAACACCACAGCGACCCGGAACAGGTTGCCTCGGTGGTCGCGAAAGCCCCTGCGGCGGCCCGGAAGCTGCTCGAACGCCGCGCGGAGGGCGAGCCGGAGCAACCGCAGTTCATCGTGCTCGGCGCTCCCGGCCCCGGCCTCGAACCGGGCGCCCGTTGGGCACTGCACCGGGCACTCCTGGTCCAGGACCGTCACGGCTACGGTCCGGTCCGTATGCCGGCCGAGGTGGCGCTCGCGCTGCGCGGGCCGGGCTGGCACGCTCCGTTCGAACCCGTCCCGCCTTCCGTGCGATCGGTGTCCGTCACCCCGGCGGAGGTGGACCACGAGGCATCAGCCGCGGCCGCGGCGTTCGCGTCCCATGCCGCCTCAGTCCTGTCGGCCTGCTCGGCGACCGCGCCGACGCGGCTGAAGTCCGGCGGGATCGGTGCGCGTGAGCTGGCCCGCATCGGCAAGGCCGCGCAGGCCGACGACGCCGTCGTACGCCTTGCCCTTGAGACCGCGTACGCCGCCGGGCTCTTGGGCCGGGACGGCGGTGGCGTGGCGCCCACCGAGGCGTACGACGCCTGGGTGGAACAGGAACCCCCGGAGCGGTTCGCCGTGTTGCTCCAGGCGTGGCGGACCCTGGCGCTGATCCCGACACAGGCACGTGACGCGGACAACAAGGCCCTTCCCGCGCTCGCGGGAGCACCGCCCTGCGACGGCTGCGTGCAGGCTCGCCACGGGCTGTTGGCCGCGACCGCCCAGCTCCCGGCCGGGCAGGGTGCGACGGTCACCTCGGATCTGGGGTCCCTGATCGCCTGGCACCGCCCGCTCGCCCACGCATCACCCTCGGACGGAACACCGTTCGCCACCGTGATCCGTGAGGCCGAGATCCTCGGCGTACTCGCTCGCCGAGTGCCGGCGGCTGCTGCCCTCGGCCACCGCGACGGCACGGATCGGCGCCGACCTCACCGCCGTCGTCACCGGCACACCGTCCGCGCGGCCGGCCTCGCTCCTGGACTCCGTCGCCGCCCGGGAGACCAGCGGCACGGCATCAGTGTGGCGGTTCAGCGCCGGCAGCATCCGCCGGGCACTGGACGCCGGCCGTACCCGCGACGACATCACGGCCGACCTGGCCGCTGTCGCCGCCGAATCCCTGCCTCAGCCGCTGACGTACCTGATCACCGACACCGCACGCGGCCACGGGCGCGTGCGCGTCTCCCCCGCCGCCTGTGTCATCCACGGCGACGAGCCCTCCCTCCTGGCCGAACTCGCCGCCCACCGCGGGCTCGCGACGCTCGGGCTGCGACAGCTGGCGCCGACGGTGCTGATCAGCCGCAGCCCGCTCGAGACGACTCTCGCCGCGCTCCGCGCCGAGGGTTACGCCCCTGTCGCCGAGACCGCCGAGACCGCCGAGACCGCCGAGGGCACGGTACGGATCGAGAAGACCCGGCCTCAGCGGGCCGCCGCTCCTGTGCCGGCTCCGCGCGGCACCGGCGTGAGGGGCAGCGGCCGTATCGCTGCCCCAGGCGTGGCGAAGGCACCCGCTCCAGTTGATCCGAACGTCTTGGCGACCCGGCTGCTGAAGGCCCCGACGACGCCTCCCGCACCTGGGCCGCTCGACGGGGGAGCCCATGCCATCGATGCCGGTGAACCCAGCACCGTCGAGTACGTCGCCGCCTCGGGCAGCCGGACGGTGCGCACCCTCAGCCGCCACATGCTCGACCCGCCCTACCTCGAAGCCTGGTGTCACCTGCGAGACGACGAGCGCGTTTTCACCCTCTCCCGTATCCATGGCGTCATGAGCCTCACGCCCGAATGAGAGCGCGTCAGGCGGCCTCGTGGTTCTCCTGGGTCGCGCGCGGGCCGTCGGCGGCAGGAAGGGCCTGCTCGCACCAGATCGTCTTGCCGGTGGTGGTCTGCCGGGTGCCCCACCTCTCGGTGAGCTGGGCGACCAGCATGAGGCCCCGCCCTCCCTCGTCGAAGACCCGCGCCCGCCGCAGGTGCGGTGCTGTGCTGCTGCTGTCGGAGACCTCGCATATCAGCCTGCGGTCGTTGATCAGCCGGAGTTGGATGGGCGGGGCGCCGTACCGGATGGCGTTGGTGACCAGTTCGCTCACCACGAGCTCGGTTACGAAGGCCGCCTCCTCCAGACCCCAGGCCGCGAGCTTTCGGATGCTCTCGGTCCGGACGTGGGCCACCACGGCCGGGTCCGCGGACACGTCCCACACCGCGACCTGTTCGGCGTCGAGCCCACGGGGCCGCACCACCAGCAGCGCGGCGTCATCGGCCGGGCGATCGGGCAGCAACGTCCGCACCACCTGGTCGCACAGCGCTTCCAGGGAGTCGCCGGGTGAGGTCAGCGCCCGGCGCAGCATCTCCAGCCCCTCGGTGATGTCGCGCTGCCGGGATTCCACCAGACCGTCGGTGTAGAGGGCGAGGAGGCTGCCTTCCGGCAGCCTCACCTCCACCGATTCGAACGGCAGACCCCCCAGGCCGAGTGGCGGCCCGGCGGGGAGCTCCAGGAAGGACACCGTTCCGTCCAGGGCGACGAGGGCGGGCGCCAGATGGCCGGCGCGGGCCATGGAGCAGCTGCTGGACACGGGGTCGTACACCGCGTACAAGCAGGTGGCTCCCATGTCCCCGACCTGCGCGGCCGTTCCGCCCAGCCCCTCGTCCGCACCGCCGCCGGACTCCGCCGACTCCTGTATGACCAGGTCGTCCAGCCGGGTGAGCAGCTCGTCGGGCGTGGGGTCGACATCGGCGAGGGTGCGTACGGCCGTGCGCAGCCGCCCCATGGCCGCCGCGGCGTGCATACCGTGCCCGACCACGTCCCCGACCACCAGCCCCACCCGGGCGCCGGACAGCTCGATCACGTCGAACCAGTCGCCGCCCACCCCGGCGCGGGGGCTCGCGGGCAGGTACCGCGAGGCGACCGCCATTCCCGACGGTTGGGGGAGCCCCTGCGGCAGCAGGCTGCGCTGGAGCACGAGCGCCGCCGTGCGCTCCCGGGTGAAGCGCCGGGCGTTGTCCAGGCAGACCGCCGCCCGGGACACCAGTTCTTCGGCGAGGGTCAGATCCTCCGGCCCGAAACCGTCCGGGGAGTCCCGATCCCGGGTGAGCATCACCACGCCGAGCGTGGTGCCTCTGGCCCTGATCGGGGCGAGGATCCATGAGTGCGTCCCGAACCTGCGGGCCTTCGCCACTCGTGCGGGCTGCTCGTTCAGCCAGGTGTCGACGACCGGGTCCGTCGTCCGGTACAGCGCGGAACGGCCACCGGCCAGGCACAGGGCCGCGGGCGAGTCGGCCGTGAAGACGTCGGCGTCGTCAGCGGTGTGCAGCACTTCCAGGGAGCCCTCGGCCCACCTCGTTTCGGCCATCCGACGCAGCCGGACCGGGCCGGGGAGCGGCCCCGGGGCGGGCTCGTCCCCTCTGAGCAGGATCTCCAGCAGATCGACCCGGACGAAGTCGGCGAACCGGGGGACGATCACCTCGGTCAGTTCCTGCGCGGTCCGGCTGAGGTCCAGGGTGCTGCCGATGCGGGCGCCGGCCTCGTTCAGCAGGGCGAGCCGCTCCCGAGCGACTCGGACGTCTGTCACATCGCTCATGGTGGTGCACACCCCGAGCGTCCGCCCCCAGCGGTCCCGGAGCGGGGTGGTGGAGACGCTGTACACACGAGAGTGCGCCAGGTGCGGCGGCTTGGCGCGGACATCGAAGGCGTCCTGTTCCTCACCCGTCTCCAACGCCAGGCGCATCCGCCGCTCCCACTCCGCGAGCTCGCGGCCGCTGAGAGGCTCCACCAGAGGTCGCCCGCGGCGGACCTCCTCGTCCGGTATGCCGGTGAGCCGCCGCATCGCGGCGCTCTGACACACACAGCGCAGCTCCGCGTCATAGAGCGCGACGGCCGCCGGCGAACTGTTCAGCAGCCACTGCGACAACGCCTCCCGCTCACGGCGTCCGGTGGGATCGGGAGGCGGCCCGAGCAGCAGCACCCAGTCGGACAGGCCGTGGTTCGCCACCAGTGGATGCCGGGACACGGGAAGGGGCACCCCCCGGCCGTCCCGGTGGCGGACGGGGAGCACGACACGGCTCTCCTGCGGGCCGCCGCCCGGGCCGATCCCGGCCGGCAGCGGCACGCCCAGCAGTTCCGTCACCGACCGGCCGACCGCTTCCGCGGGCTGGTAGCCCAAGAGGTCTTCGGCCCCCTGACTCCAGGCACCGACCACACCCTGGGCGTCGGTGAGGACCAGCCCCAGCAATCGGTTCCCGGGGCCGCCGCCCACCCCTTCCAGGGCTGAATCGCCACCTGCCATGCTCCCCAGCTTGGCGCCGTTCATGTGGTCGAACAACTTGCGCGAACGGCGCCCGGCTCCCGACGCCAGTTGCTGGGGCCTCCCATCGACTGCCGCCACGGCTTCCAGCGCGTCAGCCATGGCGTGCGCCGCAGGGGTGGGCGTGACGGACTGGCGACCGCCGCCAGGATCTGCTCCGGGACGACCGGCTTCCAGCCGGTGCTCTGCGGCGGGACCGCAGGGAGGGGCGGAGGGTCGGGAGGGTCGGGAGGGTCGGAGGGTCGGAGGGTCGGGCCCGTCCTCCGGCAGCTTGTCGACCAAGGCGGACGCCGGGCCGGGTGGCTGGTCTGCCACGGTATCCCGGGGGTGGTGGGCGGCGGCGGGGCGTTTCACGGTGCCTCTCCCCTTCCGGTGGCCCCTCTGGTGGCCGCAGCGTCAGTCGAGGATCGTGGCGGTGCCCGCGTTTCCGTCCACCCGGATCCGCTGGCCGGTGGTGATGTGGGTCGACGCCGACCCGGTGCCGGTGACGGCGGGTACTGAGTACTCACGGCAGACGATGGCGGTGTGCGACATCACCCCGCCGATGTCGGTGACCGCCGCGCGTATCCTGCCGAACACCGGGCTCCAACCCGGCGCGGTGACCGCCGCCACGATGATCTCTCCCTCCTGGACCAGGGGGAGATCGTCGGGCCCGTGGACGATCCGTGCCGTACCTTCGGCGATCCCCGGTGAGGCGGCCAGGCCGGTCAGTTCCCGTTCGCCACCGCCCGTGGGCCCGCTCAGCCAGGAGCGGATCCGCTCGGTGGTGATGCCCGCGAGCATGATGGTGAACGGCTCGGTGACCGCTTCCGGGGGCGTCCCGAGCGCGGGTTCGGGACGCCGACGGGCGAGGGCGTCCACGATGCGCCGCCGCCGCTCGATCTCCGGCGGCCAGTAGTCCGGGCCGACCGGCCGAGTCCCCGAGGCCCAGCCGTTGACGTAGTCGAACAGGGCCTCGCGGACCTCGTCGCGGGTGAGGTAGAACATGCCGTCCCGGTCGGGCCAGAAGCCGGCCTTCGCGAGCAACCGGGACAGTCGCCGCGCCTTGCGCCAGAAGACGCTCATGGTCCAGTGCTCGATGTAGAAGTTGTGGTTCTCCACGTACGGGTAGGCCTGGCGGGCCAGGGCCAGCTTCAGCTGGAAGAGATCCCGTTCGGTGGGGTCGAGCAGCGCCGCGTACTCGCCCGTGATCCGCTCGCGCTCGTCGACCAGCCCGGACAGGTCCCGGTCGATGATCTCGCCCCGCCGCAGCCGCAGCACGTAGTCGCGGATGTACCCCAGGGGCAGCGACGGGTCGTCGAGCCAGTAGACGTCGCTGGCGTAGAAGCCGTTTCCGGAGGTGAAGTTGAACCACGGGTCACCGGCGTCGCGCCAGGCGTCCAGCCAGGCCCGGCCCTGAGGGCTGCCGGCCAGGGCCTTGAGGAGGGGCGGGCCGGGGTCGGTTGTCGTGATGACGCCGTCGACGCCCAGTTCCACGGCGAGCTTCGCCAGCCGCTTCAGCTCGTCGTCCGGGCGGAACAGGTCCATCCGTACGCCCTGGACCATCTTGGCGATGCCCAGTTCCGGAATGTCGGGGAACCAACGTCTGCACGCCGTGAAGAAGTCCAGGTACGCCGCGTAGCCGAGGTTCAGGAACTCGAAGTGGTACTGCCAGGCACGGTGGCACAGCGCGATCAGCCGGTCGTACTGGTCCAGCAGGGAGTCACTGGAGTCCAGCCCGAGGCCCGCCTCGATCTCCGGGAAGGGCTGAGCGTCGGGCAGGGGCCCGAACCGGATCGCCTCCAGCTCCCGGACCGTACCGAGGACCTTGCGCTTCCAGTTGGCCAGCAGCTCCTCCCAGTGATCGAAGTAGTGGTCGGCGCGTCTGAGGAACTCCGGCGCGCGCGCCTCGACCTGGCCGGCGGGGACCGCGACCGGGCTCACATAGCAGTAGCCCTGGTGGATACGGGACTGCAGGCCGTACGCGGTCGGCATCAGGAAGTACCTGGAGTTGTACTGACCCAGGCCCTTCACGCTGAACTCCACGCCGATCGTCTCGAACGGCCTGATCACGCGAGGCCAGTGCTGGGTGTCGCAGAACCAGAACGTGGACTCGTCAGTCTTCCGCCGACCGGGCTGGAACACGAGGTGGTAGGGGTAGAGGCGCTCCCACCCTTCGGCGCCGGCCGGAGCCGGCAGCTCGCTGAGGCGGGGAAAGGTAGTGCGGGAGGCCGTCGGCATGGCGTGGTCCTCATTTCCGGATGGCTGGTTCCCCCGGGTACTGAAGATTGTCCGCCCAATGCCGGATTTGTTGGATTCGATCCCGCGCTAAAGACCTAAAGATCTAAAGACCTAAAGACCGAACAGGGTGTCGGCGATTCCGGCGGCACCGGAACCCGTGACGCCTGTAGAAGGTGCCGGCCTGCGGCTCCAGACCGTCTCGGCGCGACTCTGCAGCAGACGGAGGCCGTTTGGCGCGGGCGCGTCCCGGGCGATGGCCCACTCGATCTCCTGTGGCAGGCCGCAGTGCCGCTCGGCCTCTTTGGCCAGCCGCGCGACCTCGATGACCTCGTCGGCCCCCAGGCACGGGGCCTCACGGCGGCCGACGTCGAGCGGTCGCCGCACGAGCCCCCGCCCGTCCGGGGTGGGCACCAGCTCGTACGACTTGCGCGCCACCGTGGTCCGGACAGGGACGAGCAGCACCTTGTCCACGAGGTAGTGGTCGGGGGGCTCCATACCGGACATGACCGGCTCTCCCAGGCCCCACCCGGCCTCGATGACGATCTTCGTGCGGTCGCCGTTGGACGGGTTGACGGTCATGGCGGCGCCGCCGGTCCGCGCATCCACCATCTGCTGCACACCGACCGCCATGGCCAGCCCCTCCTCGGGCACTCCGTTGGCGGCGCGGTAGCCGATGGCGCGGGCGGACCACAGGCTCGCCCAGCACAGCCGTACGGCGTCCAGGACGGCTTCGGCCCCCCGGACCCACAGGAACGTGTCATGCTGCCCGGCGAAACTGGCGTACGGCTGGTCCTCCGCCGTGGCGCTGGAACGGACGGCCACCGGCACGTCTCCCGCCCCGAGCCCCTCGCAGAGAGCGCCGTACGCGCCGATGACGGCCTCGGCGACCTCGGGCGGCACCGGGTGCCCGCTCAGTATGCGGCGGATTTCGGCGCTGCCGGCCTCGGTCGCCTCGACCCAGGCGGGTTCGGTGGGATCCAGTCCGCGGATGACCGACTCGACGCCCCTGCGCAGGACGGGGTCCGCGAGCAGCGCCTCGAAGGCGTCCACGGTCACCACGAATCCCGGCGGCACCGGGCACCCGGCCCCGGCGAGCGCCACCAGTCCGGCGCACTTGCCACCCACCCGGCCCGCGACCACATCCGCTCGGGCTTCCAACGCGACGGTGTACGGACCCGTCATGGAACAAGCAAAACAGGTCTCGGGGAGAGGCGGAAGGCGGAAGGCCCCGGTGAAGCCCTGTCATCCCGTGCCCGCTCCATTTCGCGGACTGTCTTGGTGAACCTCTGCCTTGGTCTTGCCTTCGATGTGGCGGCGGTCCGGCCTGCCGTCATCCCGGACGCCGACGGTCACTCGTCCGTGCCACTTGCCATCCTTGCCGAGGTGGATCGAGGAAGCGCCGTTGGGCTGGCGGGTGCGGTCCTTCTCCGCCGTGGCGTCTCCCTCAGGCGCCCGGGCGGGTCGGTGGCGCAGCTTGGCCACGTACGCGGGCACAGCGTCGGCGGGGACCCGGCGAAGCCGCCCGGCCGTGACCGACTCGATCCCTCCGGCGAGGACGAGCCGGAAGCACGTCGTACGGCCGACAAGGAGCCGCCGGGCCGCCTCTTCCACGATCAGGAGGACCGACTCGGACGCCGAGGCCTGGCCGGCCGCATTCCTCGGCCCCGCCCCCGGAACGGAAGGAGAGCCGACGCATGGCTGAGCCGCAAGCCGCCATCACGCTGCTGGAGCCGGTCGCGGAAGAAGAAGCCGTCACAGGTGGCGCACCACGACACGCCCCGGCCGGAGAGCCCTTCCTCGTTCGGCAGGCCGAGCTTGCGGTAGCCCGAGCCGGTCGCCACGATCACCGTCTTCGCGCGGTGCACGGTGCCGGCGGAGTCGGTGACCTCCTTGATCCGACCGGTCAGATCGACGGAGACGATGTCGTCCTCGACGATCTCGGCTCCGAACTTCTCCGCCTGCGCCCGCATGTTCCGCATCAGGTCGGGACCGTCGATGCCGTCGGGGAAGCCGGGGAAGCCGGGGAAGTTCTCGACCTCGGTGGTCGTGGTGAGCGAGCCGCCCACGAAGATCGCGCCGCCGAGGACCAGGGGCTTGAGTTCGGCGCGGGCGGTGTAGAGGGCGGCGGTGTATCCGGCGGGGCCGGAGCCGATGATGACGACCTCGCGCACACCGGAGGCCGTGGCGGCGGGGTCCGGCGCCGGGGTCACGCCTCCTGCTTGGCGTCGATCTCGGCGATCAGGGCCTCGATCCGGGCCTTGATCTCGTCGCGGATCGGGCGGACGGCCTCGACGCCCTTGCCTGCCGGGTCCTCCAGGGCCCAGTCGAGGTATTTCTTGCCGGGGAAGATCGGGCAGGCGTCGCCGCAGCCCATCGTGATGACGTAGTCGGACGCCTGGACGGCCTCGGTGGTGAGGATCTTCGGCTTGGCCTCGGAGATGTCGACGCCGACCTCCTTCATGGCCTCGACCGCGGCCGGGTTGACCTGGTCGCCCGGGACGGAACCGGCGGAGCGGACCTCGATCCGGTCGCCCGCGAGGTGGCCGAGGAATCCAGCAGCCATCTGGGAGCGGCCGGCGTTGTGGACGCAGACGAACAGCACGGAGGCGAGCGGGCTGGAGGACATGGGCTTCCTTCAGGGCGGGGGTCCCCGCCGAATGCGGGGATACGGGTCCCAGAGATCAGTCCAGGCTGGTATCAGCCCGGAGTGACGTGAGAGTATCAGCCCATGATGACGTCAGTCGACACTGATCTGATCCGGGTTCTGGCCGACCCGCTCAGGCTCCAGATCGTGACCCTGCTCGCCCAAGAGACGCTGTGCACCACCCACCTGGTGGAGGAGACCGGTGCCAAGCAGACCAACCTCTCCAACCACCTGAGAGTGCTGCGCGAGGCCGGGGTCGTCGAGAGCGAGCCGTGCGGCCGGTACACGTACTACAAGCTGCGCCCGGACGTCATCGCCACTCTCGCCGGACAGTTCGCCGACCTGGCCGAGTCCGCCCGTACCGCCGCCGACAACAAGAGGGCCTGCCCGTGACCCGCACCGAAGCATCCGCGACCGCCGAGGAGTCCTCGATCGTCGCGAAGCTGTCGACACTCGACCGCTTCCTCGCCGTCTGGATCCTCCTCGCCATGGCCGTGGGTCTGGGCCTCGGCCGCGCCATCCCCGGCCTGAACGGCGCTCTGGCCAAGGTCGAGATCGGCGGCATCTCCCTGCCGATCGCCATCGGCCTGCTGATCATGATGTACCCGGTGCTGGCCAAGGTCCGCTACGACAGGCTCGACGCGGTCACCGGCGACAAGAAGCTCATGGTCTCGTCGCTGGTCATCAACTGGATCCTGGGCCCGGCGGTGATGTTCGCACTGGCCTGGATCTTCCTGGCGGACCTGCCCGAGTACCGCACCGGCCTGATCATCGTCGGCCTGGCCCGCTGCATCGCCATGGTCATCATCTGGAACGACCTGGCCTGCGGTGACCGCGAGGCCGCCGCCGTCCTGGTGGCGCTGAACTCGGTCTTCCAGGTCCTGGCCTTCGGTCTGCTCGGCTGGTTCTACCTCGACCTGCTGCCCGGCTGGCTGAACCTGGGCGACGGCGCACACCTCGACATCTCCATGGGGAAGATCGCCCTGAACGTCGTCATCTTCCTGGGCATCCCGCTGCTCGCCGGGTTCCTCACCCGCCGCGTCGGCGAGCAGAAGCTCGGCCGCGAGACGTACGAGTCCACCTTCCTTCCGAAGATCGGCCCTTGGGCGCTGTACGGCCTGCTCTTCACGATCGTCATCCTCTTCGCCCTGCAGGGGAAGACGATCACCTCCCAGCCGCTGGACGTGGCCCGCATCGCCCTTCCGCTGCTGGTCTACTTCGCCGTGATGTGGTTCGGCACCTTCGCCCTCGGCAAGGCGATCGGCCTGGCCTACGACCGCACCGCCACGCTCGCCTTCACCGCGGCCGGCAACAACTTCGAGCTGGCCATCGCGGTCGCCATCGCCACCTTCGGCGTCACCTCCGGCCAGGCCCTCTCCGGGGTCGTCGGCCCGCTGATCGAGGTGCCGGTCCTGGTCGCGCTCGTGTACGTCTCGCTCGCGTGGCGGCGGAAGTTCACCGCCGCCCAGCGGCTGACGGCAGCGCCGCAGGAGAGCTGATGAGCCGCCGCCCGGGCTGCTCCAGCGCGGCGCGGGAGAGCGTGGCGCTCGGCATCCGCCCGGTCCTGGTCCGCGGTTCATGCTCGGCCGAGCCCCGGGCGTACGCCGCCTGCTGCCCGCAGACCGCCGGCACGGTCGGCACGGTCGGCGCATGACCGTTCACCGGAGCACGGACGTGGTCGTGGTCGGCGGCGGCCAGGCAGGGCTCGCCGCCGGCTACCACCTGCGCCGCCTGGGCGTGGACTTCGTCGTCCTCGACGCCCAAGCCGAGCCGGGCGGCGCCTGGCAGCACACCTGGGACTCCCTGCACCTGTTCTCCCCGGCCGCCTACTCCTCCCTCCCCGGGCGCCTCATGCCGGTCCAGCCGGGGCAGGAGTGTCCGGACGCCGCGCATGTGGTGGCGTATCTGCGGGACTACGAGAAGCGGTACGAGCTGGACGTACGGCGGCCGGTCCGCGTGCTCGGCGTGCACCGGGACGGTGAACTGCTGCGCGTGGACACCGACTCCGGCATCTGGCGTGCGCGGGCGGTGATCAGCGCGACCGGCACCTGGTGGCGCCCCTTCCTGCCCGCCGTCCCCGGGCGCGGAGTCTTCGGCGGTCAGCACCTGCACACCGCCGAGTACCGACGGCCGCGGGACTTCGCCGGCCGTCGCGTGATCGTGGTCGGTGGCGGCAACTCCGGCGCGCAGATCGCCGCCGACCTCGCCTACGACACCGAGCTGCTGACCTGGGTCACCACGCGCCCGCCCCGTTTCCTGGCCGACGACATCGACGGCCGCGCCCTGTTCGACGTGGCCACCGCCCGCCGCCGCGCCCTCGACGCCGGCCGCGCCGACACCGGCGGGGTCGCCTCACTCGGTGACATCGTCGCCGTACCGCCGGTGCGTGAAGCCCGCGACCGCGGCCTGCTCAAGGCGAGCCCGATGTTCACCCGCCTCGTCCCCGGCGGGGTGGAATGGTCCGACGGCACCCGGGCCGAGGCCGACGCGATCATCTGGTGCACCGGCTTCCGCCCCGCCCTCTCCCACCTCGCGCCGCTCGGGCTGCGGGGGCGCCGGGGCCGTATCGCCACATCCGGCACCGCGGTGGTGGACGAGCCGCGCCTGCACCTCCTCGGGTACGGCGACTGGACCGGACCAGCCTCCGCCACGCTCATCGGCGTCGGCCGCCCGGCCAGGGATGCGGCGCGGAAGGTTGCTGAACTGGTGCGTTGACCCGACCCGGGCGGGTTTCCGGCGGCCGGTACAGCTCGGTGAGCCAGGAAGCGTGCGCACTCGACGACGCCCGGTCGGCGTCGATGCTCATCGCGCGGGGCTGCGCCGTTCGACGAGGACGACGTCGCGCCAGCGGCCGTGGTGGCGGCCGATGCGCTCGCGGGTGCCGATGACGCGGAAGCCGGCCCGCTGGTGCAGAGCGAGGCTGGCGGTGTTCTCGGGGAAGATGCCGGACTGGACGGTCCAGATCCCGGCCGCCTCGGTGGAGTCGATCAGCGCCTTGAGCAGAGCGGAGGCCACCCCGCGGCCCCTGGCAGCGGGGGCGACGTACACGGAGTGCTCCACGACGCCGGCGTAGGCGCAGCGGTCGGAAACCTTGGTGGCGGCGACCCAGCCGAGCACCGCCCCGCGCTCGTCGAGGGCGACGAAGCGGTGCTCGGGCAGCTTGGCGGCGTCGAACGCCTCCCAGGTCGGCGCGGTCGTCTCGAAGGTGGCGTCACCTTCGTCGATGCCCGCCTGATAGATCGCCAGGACCTCGTCGGCGTGCGCGGCGGCCAGCGGCACGATGGTCACGGTGGTCGCGGTGGTCGCGGTGGTCGCGGTGGAGCGTATGCCTGGGTTGAACACCCTGTCGTACCCCCATGGTTCCTCGTCCGAGTCAGGCCACCGTCGGTGCGGAGGTGAGCAGCTTGCCCATCGCGGCCAGCACGGACGGCTCCACGCGGTAGTGTACCCAGGTCCCGCGCCGCTCGGAGGTCAGGAGCCCGGCCTCCTTGAGCTTCCTCAAGTGGTGGGAGACGGTCGGCTGCGAGACGCCGACGTCGGAGATGTCGCACACGCACGCCTCACCGGCCTCGTGCGAGGCGACCGCGGAGAACAGCCGCAGCCGTACCGGATCACCCAGCGCCTTGAACATCCGCGCGGCGATCTCGGCCTCCTCCGCGGTGAACGGGCGCTCCGTGAGCGGCGGGCAGCACGGCGCCACGGCCTCGGATCCCTCGGCCTCGATCAGCGGTAGCACCTTGGCCTTCGACATCTATCTATGTTGACACACGTCGAACCAAGTGCGCGAGGGCCCATTCGAGCCCGACGAACGCCAGCCCCGGATGGGCGAGGGAGATACCGTCGCGTCGGCGTGGATGGCCGGCGGTGTCGAGTGCGCCGTCCAGGCCGGCGAGGTAGGGCAGGTCGGGCCGGTAGCCGGTGGCCAGGAGGATGGCGTCCACCTCCTCCCGCGTCCCGTCCGGCCAGGTGACCTCGGCCCCGTCGATGCCGGTGAACAACTCCCGCGGGTCCGGCGCCCCCTGGGCGAGCGCGGCACGGTAGCGGCCGTCGTCGATGACCAGCCGCGTCGGCGCAGTGCGCGCGAGGCGACCGAGGGGAGCCGCGTCCAGGCCGGTGCGGGCGAGCCAGAAGTGCAGGTCGCGGCCGAGGATGCGCTGCCGGGCGAACGGAGCCGGGCCGCGGTAGTCCGCGGCGTGCGGCACCGGGCCGGTGAAGCCCTCCAGCCCCGGCAGTGCGGGCCGGTGCTGACGGCCGAACGTGCCGGAGGCCGCGACCACGGCCCTCGCCGCCAGCCGGCCGCCGCTCTCCAGGTCGACCTCGAATCCATAGCGGTCCGGGTTCCCACCGGAGAACGGCATCCCCGGCAGCGCGCTGTACCGGGCGGGTGAGAACAGGGACCACCGCGTCGACATGCTCCATCACGGCCCCGTTTCGATGTCTGTCTATGTTGACGCCTGTCGAATCAGGTGGGAAGCTGACAGCGCAAGCCATCGACGGATGTCGAATCAAAGGGGAATCTCGTGGCTGTGTCCACTGACAGCGTGTCCACCACCGGCCAGGCGCCCGTCGTCGTCATCGGCGCCGGTCCCGTCGGCCTGGCCGCCGCCGCCCACCTCGTCGAACGCGGCCTCGAACCGCTGGTCCTGGAGGCCGGGCCCGCCGCCGGTTCCGCCGTGCGCGAGTGGGCGCACGTGCGGCTGTTCTCGCCGTGGGCCGAGGTCACCGACCCGGCCGCCGAGAAGCTGCTGGCCCCGACCGGCTGGGTGTGTCCCGACGGATCGACGTACCCGACCGGCGGCGACTGGGCCGAGCGCTACCTCCAGCCCCTCGCCGACGTCCTCGGCGACAAGGTCCGCTACGGCGTCACCGTGACCGGTGTCGCCCGCGCCGGCCGCGACCGCGTCGTCGACGCCGACCGGGACGAGCAGCCCTTCACCGTCCACACCCTGGGGACGGACGGCCGCGAGGAGCGGATCACCGCCCGTGCCGTCATCGACGCCTCCGGCACCTGGTCGACCCCCGGCCCGATGGGCGCCGACGGCCTGCCCGCCCTCGGCGAAAGGACCGCCGGCGACCGCATCTCCTACCGCGTCCCCGACCTGCGGGACCCCGCCGTCCGTGCCCGCTACGCGGGCAGGCGCACCGCGGTCGTCGGCTCCGGCGCCTCCGCCTTCACTGCCCTCGCCCACCTCGCTGACCTGGCGAAGGAGGAGTCCGGCACGCACGCGGTGTGGATCCTGCGCCGCGGCATCACCGGCTCTACCTACGGCGGCGGCGAGGCCGACCAGCTCCCCGCCCGCGGCGCCCTCGGCCTGCGCGCCAAGGCCGCCGTCGAGGACGGCCACGCGAGTGCGGTCACCGGATTCCGTACACAGGCTGTGGAAGGCGAGGGCGACCGGCTCGTCCTCCTCGCCGAGGACGGCCGGCGCCTGGATCCGGTCGACGAGATCATCGTGCTCACCGGCTTCCGCCCCGACCTGTCGTTCCTGCCCGAGGTCCGCCTCGGCCTCGACGAGCGCCTCCAGGCCCCGACCGCCCTGGCCCCGCTGATCGACCCGAACGTGCACTCCTGCGGCACCGTCTACCCGCACGGCGTGAACGAGCTGTCCCATCCGGAGCAGGGCGTCTACCTGGTCGGCATGAAGTCGTACGGCCGCGCCCCCACCTTCCTCGCGATGACCGGCTACGAGCAGGTCCGGTCCGTCACCGCCGCGATCGCCGGCGACCGCGAGGCCGCCGAGCGCGTCGAGCTGACCCTGCCGGAGACCGGCGTGTGCGGCGGCGCGGGCCTGTACGACGACGCCGACTCCGCCGACGCCGCTCCGGGCAGCGACGGCGGTGGCTGCTGCGCCGCCCCGGCCACCCTGCGGATCGGTACCGCCGCCCCGGCCGCATCCGGCGGCTGCTGACCCGTCAACCCGCCGCACCCCGCAGGAGGTATGCCATGTCCCGCGTACAACTCGCCCTCCGCGTCCCGGACCTCGACGCGTCCGTGGCCTTCTACAGCAAGCTGTTCGGCACCGAGCCGGCCAAACTCCGCGACGGTTACGCCAATTTCGCCCTCACCGAGCCCCCGCTCAAGCTCGTCCTGATCGAGGGCCGAGCGGGCGAGCCGACCCGCATGGACCACCTCGGCGTCGAGGTCGGATCGACCGAGGCCGTCCACGCCGCCACCACCCGCCTGAGCGAAGCCGGCCTGGCCACCACCGAGGAGAACGACACCACCTGCTGCTACGCCCTCCAGGACAAGGTCTGGGTGCACGGCCCGGGCCAAGAGCGCTGGGAGGTCTACGTGGTCAAGGCCGACGCCGCCTCCAGGGCGGGTTGAACAGGGTCAGGACCAGGGAAAGCCTTGGCTGAGCCCGAAGATCACGGTGAACAGGGCCAGTGCTCCCAGCGGGACGATCACGAACGAGTCGGGCCGTTCGCGCCGGATCGCGCCCCAGACCAGGGCGGCCAGCGGGCCGGTCAGCGCGGCGGCCATCAGGATCCAGCCCGCGCCCTTGTGACCGACGACGTGGAACGCGACGAACGCCGCCGTGATGAAGCAGAAGGGCGAGGCCCACAGGTGCTTCAGGGCGTCGGACATTTCGCTGGTCACGGGCTCTGCCGTACGCGGAGAGTCGTCGTTGTCGTTGTTCATGTGTGGTCCCCCCGGCCCGAAGGGTCATGCCGAGCCTCGATGCACGGGGAACGTAACACGCCGTAGATCATTTGGCGCGCGCCGGGTCAGTCTGGGCCGGTGTGGCTCGGTGCGGCCTGGCAGGCCGGGCACCACACCGTGGTCCGGCCCCCGACGCGGGACCGGCGCAGGGCGGTGTGGCAGCGCGGGCAGTGGGGGTCGGGGGCGTCCCGGTGGCCGGTCAGCCAGGAGTCACGGGGTGGGACGCAGCCGGCGGTGACCGCGGGGCGGAGGGTGCGGCGCATCTCGGTGTACAGGCGGTGGGCTTCGGGCCGCGTGAGGGCGTTGGCCGGGGTGCCGGGGCGCAGCCTCGCGCGCCACAGGATCTCGTCGGCCAGGAGGTTGCCGAGTCCGGCCAGGACCGACTGGTCGATCAGGACCGCCTTGAGGCGGCCGCGGTGGGACGCGAGCGCGCTCTCGAACTCCTCGCGGTCCACCGTCAGGGCGTCGGGACCCTGCCGGTCCAGCAGTCGTACGACGTCGGAGTCGTCGTCGGCCAGCCACAGGCCCTGGAGTTTGCGCTGGTCGCGGTAGCGGAGCTGGCGGTCGCGGGCGAGGGTGAACAGGACGCGGTCGTGGGGCTCGGGGGCGTCGTCCGGGTGGGCGCAGAGCAGCCGGCCGGTCATGCCGAAGTGCAGGAGCAGCGTGGGGCCGCCGGTACGGGCGAGCAGCCACTTGCCGTGCCGCTCCGCCCCGGTGACGCGCCGGCCCTCCAGGGCGTCGCGCAGCCGCCGCGCGCTCACGCCGTGCAGGACGCCCGCATCCCGCACGTCGACGCGGCGGATGACCCTGCCCTTCGCGCAGGACTGCAGTACGGTCCGGAAACCCTCGACGTCGGGGAGCTCGGGCATGGCGGACGGCCTTCAGCAGGGGATGCCGTACTTCTTGCTATGTGCCCGGTTCCAGGGGGATATTCACCTCGGGTCATTCACCTCGGGTCATTCACCTCGGGTCATTCACCTCCCCGGGGTGGCTCAGCGCCGCTTGAACTCCACCGGCCCCGCGTTCATCTCGACGGTGCCGTCCGGGTGGAGGACCGGGCGGCGCTCGGTCATACGGGCGCTGTAGGCCTCGACGTGGTGGATCGCCGCTCCGTCGGCGTCGGTGAAGTCGACGAGGGCGATGGCCACCCAGTAGCGGGTCTTGGTGTTCTCGTAGAGCGGGACGGTGACGGTGGAGCCGCGACCGTCGGTGACCACGACCTTCGCGCCGAAGCTGCGGAAGGACCCGAAGCCGTTGCTGACCGCGGAGTAGGCGCAGAGC
Organism: Streptomyces sp. NPDC006385; assembly: GCF_040612485.1. Lineage (NCBI taxonomy): Bacteria > Bacillati > Actinomycetota > Actinomycetes > Kitasatosporales > Streptomycetaceae > Streptomyces > Streptomyces sp. NPDC006385. The sequence continues at coordinate 45,991 of NZ_JBEXQG010000018.1, read as the reverse complement.
AGGACGTAGCCCTGCTGGTCGGGGCGGACGATACGCAGCGTCTCGCGGCCGGGGACTCGGGCGTCGCCGTCGAGGTGGATGAAGGGGTGGTTCTTCAGGGAGCCGAGGCGCTTGTAGTAGACGACATCCGCGTCCTTGCCCTTCTTCGCCGTGCCCGAGTCGGGCGCGGGGCGCGCGCCCTTCTTCGGTGCGATGAGGGTGCCGGGCGCATGGTCGCCGCGTACCGCCTCGGAAGCCGGTACGAACAGGGCGTACAGGTCGAGGTCGGCGCCCCGCCTGCGGCGCTGGTCGCTGCCGCCGTCCCACTCCAGGGTCGCCGTGACCACGAGTTCGCGGTCCGCCTTGTCCAGGCTCATCGAGACCTGGCTGCCCTTGTCGAGGCTGATCGTGCCGAGCGGGGGCTTGCGCAGGCTCATGGGCGGAGCGGCGGGGGCGGGCGGCGGGGTGCGCCGCGCGGGCTCCTCGGGCTCCGTCGGCGCCCCCGGCTCCTCCGCCACGTCTATCCCGAAGTCGGTGGCGAGGCCGGCCAGGCCGTCGGCGTAGCCCTGGCCGATGGCGCGCAGCTTCCAGGTCCCGCCCCTGCGGTACAGCTCCATCAGGAGCACGGCGCGTTCGCCGTCGGTGAGGGCGGGCGGGCGGAACTGGACCGGGTCGGCGCCGAGTCGGGCGGCGCGGACGGTGACGTCCTTGACCTCGCGGAAGGTGCGGCCGGCGTCGTCGGGATCGCAGCTGCCGACCAGGACGACCCGGTCGACGTCCGCGGGCAGGGCGGCCGGGCTCATCTCGATCCGCTCGGGGCCCTCGGCATCGGCGGCGAGATGACGTACGGCACCGGACTCGGCGGACGGCTGGTTGTAGAAGACCAGGTCGTCGTCGGACCGCACCTTGCCGTCCGCCGCCACCAGCAGCGCGCTGAGGTCGACCGCGCCGCCCACGGTGTGCAGTTCGGCGACGACGGTCCCGGACCCCACCGCGATGTTCTCGCCCTTGCCCAGCTCAGGCATGCCGACCACCCCTCGACGATCCCCCGACGCTCCCAGTCCACCCTGTCACATCCACCCCGGCCCGGAAGGACGTCCGTACGGGTCGACGTCCCCGGTGGCGCCGGACCGGGGACCCCGGCGAACACCAGCCGACCGCCCCGACGGACACAAGTCACCCACGCCCAGCGGACCCAGGCCCACGCCCCAGTGGACACCGAACAGCCACCCTCACTAGGCACAGGCCGGCCACAACCGTAGTGGCCCCAAGCCGCCCACCCCCGGGTACCGACCGGCTCAGCGCGGCTCCCGTACCACCGCCGTCTCCCCGGCCGGGACGCTGACCGCGCCCGGCAACGCCTTGCCCGTGAGCAGTTCCGTGGCGTCGGGGGCGACCGCGACATGGGCGGGACGGTCGGTGTGGTTGATCAGGAAGAGGTAGTCGGCGTCCCGGCCCCGGCGCAGGACCGCCTCCACACCGGGCGCGGTCTCGCGCACCGGCTCGACACCCGCCTCCGTGCGGACGCGGTGCAGGAGCGCGGCGAGGGTGTCCGGGTCCGGCAGGGTGGCCAGGTACCACGTCACGCCCTCGCCGAGTGCGTGCCGGGTCACCGCCGGTACGCCGGTCAGCGGGCCGGTCGTGTAAGAGGTGATCGACTCGGCGCCGGCCAGGCGCACCCGCTCCGACCACAGGGTGCCGCTGCCGCCTCCGTCGAGGCCCACCGACTCTCCCGGCAGCAGCGGGAACAGCTCGTCGGTGCGGACGCCGAGCGCCTCCCGGAACGCGCCCGGGTAACCACCCAGCCGCACATGGCAGTTCTCGTCGACCGCGCCGCTGTGGAAGCCGACCGCCAGCGTGCCGCCCCGCTCGGCGAAGCCCGTCAGGTTCGCCGCGCTCTCGTCGTCCACCAGGTACAGGCTGGGGGCGAGGACCATGCGGTAGGCGGACAGGTCCGCGTCCGGGCGGACGAAGTCCACCGCGACGCCCGCCCGCCACAGCGGCTCGTACCAGGCGCGGACCAGGTCCTGGAAGCGCAGCTCGCCGCTCGGTTGCGAGGGGAGTTCCATCGCCCAGCGGGCGTTCCAGTCCCAGACGATCGCCACCTCGGCCGTGCCGACGCTGCCGCGCACCTCGGCCAACGCCCGCAGATCCGCGCCCAGTCGGACGACGTCCCGCCAGATCTGGCTGTCGGTGCCCGCATGCGGGAGCATCGCCGAGTGCCACTGTTCGGCACCGGCCTTCGCCGCCCGCCACTGGAAGTAGGCGATGCCGTCCGCGCCCCGGGCGACATGGGCCAACGCGTTCCGCCGCAGCTCGCCAGGGCCCTTCGCCCTGTTCACGGGCTGCCAGTTCACCGCGCCCGTGGAGTGCTCCATCAGCAGCCAGGGGCCGCCCGCGAGGGAACGGACCAGGTCACCGCTGAGCGCGACGTCGATCTCGGACTCGGGGTCGGCCGACTGGAGATAGTGGTCGTTGGAGACGATGTCCAGCTTCGGGGCCCAGCGCCAGTAGTCCAGCGCGTCGAAGGCGTGCATCACCATGAAGTTGGTGGTGGCGGGGATGGCCGGGGCCGCCTCCAGCAGCACCTCGCGCTCCGCCTCGTACAGCGACAGCAGCTCGTCGCTGCAGAAGCGGCGCCAGTCCAGCTGGTGGGTGGGGTTCGGGACGGCGCCGGTGGGGCGGGGCGGGAGGATCTCCTCCCAGTCGTAGTACCACTGGCTCCAGAAGCGCGTGCCCCAGGCGTCGTTCAGGGCGGTCAGGTCGTCCGCGTAACGCCGCCGCAGCCAGCGCCGGAAGGCGGCCGCGCTCTCGTCGCAGTAGCACTCCGCGTTGTGGCAGCCGTACTCGTTGTGGACGTGCCACATCGCCAGCGCCGGATGGCCCGCGTACCGTCCGGCCAGCGCCCGAGCCATCCGCAGGGCGGCCTCGCGGTACGCCGGGCTGCTCGGGCAGAAGGTCTGGCGGCTGCCGTACGACAGTCCCCTGCCGTCCCTGTCCACGGGCAGTGCCTCGGGGTGGGCGCGGAAGAACCACGCCGGGGGCGCCGCCGTCGGGGTCGCGAGGTCGGCCGCGATGCCGTGGGCGTGCAGCAGGTCGAGGACGCGGTCGAGCAGGGAGAAGTCGTACGCGCCCTCCTTCGGCTCCAGCAGCGCCCAGGAGAAGATGCCGACGCTGACCATGGTGACCCCGGCCTCGCGCATCAGGCGCATGTCCTCGGCCCAGACCTCCTCGGGCCACTGCTCGGGGTTGTAGTCGCCGCCGTAGGCGATGCCGGGGACGGACAGTTCGCGCTTCATCGGGCCACTCCCCCGAGGAGACGGCGGGTCGTGGTCACGCCCCACTCGTCCAGGGACAGCAGGCGGTCGCTGGACGCCATCAGGCCCCCGGTCGCCTCGACATGGGCGGCCCACTCCTCCCGGGTCTCCACCGCCGGGCGCGCCATCAGGCAGTCGGGGTCGTTGATCCAGAGGCGCCCGTGCTGCCACTGGCGGCCGACGCCCGTGAACTCGGCGGGAGCCTGGCCGGGCTGGCTGTAGTCGTCGTCCTCGGGGCGGCGGTGCGGCGCCGTGTCGGGGCTGACCCGCATCGCGTCGAACAGGCCGATGGACGCCAGCAGGGGCGCCCCGCAGCCCAGCAGGTAGGCGTCCGCGCCGATCGCCTCACGGATCAGGCCGATGCCCGCCCGGTAGGCCGCCAGCGCGTCCACGTCCGTGTCGTGCCGTACGCCGTCCAGGGCGCCCGCGTAGAGGAAGTCGACCTTGAAGTAGTCGTAGCCCTCGGCGCGCAGCGTCCGGAAGACCTCCGTCAGATACGCCGCCGCCTCGGGGTGCGTGGTGTCCAGGACGCGCAGGTCGTGGCCCCAGTTGCGGCCCGCGTGCGCGAAGCCGCCCTCGGTGTCGCGGACCAGCCACTCGGGGTGCTCGGTGGCCAGGTCGCTCGCCGGGTCGACCAGGAAGGGGGCCGTCCAGATGCCGGCGCGACGGCCCCGCGCCCGGATCGCGTCCGCGACGCCCGCGCGGGAGCGGAAGCGGCCGGAGAGGGTGAGCCAGTCGCCGAGGGCCTTCTGGTAGCCGTCGTCGATCTGGACGACGTCGATGGGCAGGTCGAGGGTCTCCATCGCACGCAGGTTCTCGTGGATGTCGTCCTCGGTGACGTCGGTGAAGTACTCGTACCAGGAGCACCACACCGTCGGCGCCGGGCGGGGGGTGGGCAGGTGGAGGCTGTCGGCCCAGTCGGCCAGCGCGGACTGGATGGTGGCGCCCGTCCACTCCTTCACCGGGCCGTCCGCGCCGACCTCCGCCCGGCCGTCCGTCACGTCCAGCCGGATGGAGGGGACCTCACGCGTCGGGTTCACCGCCGCCCACAGGCGCACCGGTGAGCCGTCGCCCGGATCGAGTGCGAGCAGGCCCTCGCCCTGGAAGACGCCCTCGGGGACGGTGACGCCGGGGCGGTAACAGACCGTCGCCCAGTTGGCGTTGGTCGGGCGGTACGGCTTGTCGCCGAGGGCGTAGGCGCCGGTGGGGCTCCAGGACTGCCAGCCCTCCTCGTGGACGCGGGCCTTGGCCTCGTCCACGGGCAGGGACGCGACGGGGGTGAAGGGGTGGTGCACGGGGGTTCTCTTTCGAACGGGGCCGAGGAACGGGGTGGTGGTCAGCCCTTGTTGGCGCCCAGGGTGAGGCCGCTGACGAACTGGCGCTGGAGCAGGAAGTACACGATCAGGACCGGGACGGCGGTGATCAGGGCGCCGGCGGCGATCAGGTTGGGGTCGGTGAAGTACTGCCCGGAGAGGTTGTTCAGCGCCGAGGTGATCGGCATGTTCTCGCCGGTCGAGATCAGTACGAGGGCCCAGAAGAAGTCGTTGTAGATCCAGATGGACAGCAGCGTCGCCAGGGCCGCCATCGCAGGCTTGCACAGCGGCAGGGTGATCTGCCAGTACAGCCGCCACACCGACGCGCCGTCGACCAGCGCCGCCTCGGTCAGCTCGTGCGGCAGCATCTTCATGTAGTTGCTCAGCACGAACGCGCAGAATCCCGACTGGAACGCGACATGGATCAGCACCAGGCCGAGCGCGGAGTCGTACAGCTTGCCGCTCATCGTGATGCCGGGCAGGTCGACGAGCAGGTACAGGCGGTACAGCGGGGTGATGATGACCTGCTGCGGCAGCAGGTTGCCCGCGGTGAAGACCAGCAGCAGGAACAGGTTGACGCGGAAGTCGAAGCGGCTGACGTAGAAGGCGACCATCGACGACAGGAACAGCGTCAGCAGCACGGCCGGCACCGCGATCAGCATGGTGTTGCCGAAGTAGTGCGCCATGTCCGACTGCGTGAACGCGTTCGTGAAGTTCTCGAACGTCAGCTTGTCGGGCCAGGAGACGTAGCCCTTCTCGGACGTCTCGGCGTACGGCCGCAGGGCCGCGTAGACGGCCCAGAGCAGCGGGGCGAGCCAGGCCAGCGCCATGGACGCGAGGAAGACGTGCAGCAGGATCCGGGCCGGGCGGACGGGGGTGCGCTTCTTGACTGCGAGGGCCGTGCTCATGCGCGCCGCTCCTTCCGGAAGGTGGCCACCAGATACGGGATGATCACCACGAGGGAGATCAGCAGCAGGACGACGGCGATCGCGGAGCCGTATCCGATGCGGCTGGACTCGCCGATGATGTTGTTGGTGACCAGGATCGAGAGCAGTTCGGTGCCCTCGGCGCCCTTGTTGAAGACGAAGACCAGGTCGAAGGCGCGCAGGGCCTCGATGATGGTGACGACCAGGACGATGGTGTTCGTCGGGCGCAGGGTGGGGAAGATGACGTTCTTGAACGTCTGCCACTCACCGGCCCCGTCCAGCGCGGACGCCTCCCGCAGCGCGGGGTCGACGCCCTTGAGGCCGGCCAGGTACAGGATCATCATGTAGCCGGTGTGGCGCCAGGACGCGGCGACGAGGATCGCCCACAGGTTGAGGTCCGGGTCGCCGATCCAGTCGATGTACTTGCCGGGCTCGTTGGCCCCGATCAGGCTGTTGATCAGGCCCGTGTCGGGGTTGTAGACGAGCTGCCAGACGAAGCCGATGACGGCCATCGACAGCACGACCGGCAGGAAGAACGCGGTCTGGTAGACGCGGCTGAAGCGGATCTTCTTGTCCAGCTGCACGGCCAGGAACAGGCCCAGCGGTGTCGGGATCAGGATCAGGACCACGAACCAGACGACGTTGTGCTCGACGGCCGGCCAGAACTGCGGGTTGTTGGTGAACAGTTCGCGGAAGTTGTCCAGCCCGACCCACTTGATGGTGTCGAAGCCGATGCCGTCCCAGGTGGTGAACGCCAGCCCGATCGAGGCCATGGCGGTGACCCAGACGAGGGCCACGTGCAGGATCGTCGGCAGCCCGGCCATCAGGCCGAGCGTGAGCCGGTCACGGCGGGTCAGCAGGCGCTTGTGCCCCTGCGGGACCCGCTTGTCGTCGGACGCGGTGCCCGGAGGCGGCACGGCGGCCGCCTCCGAGGATTTCGTGGGGGTGTTGGTCGTCATCTGGATCAGCCGGACGCGAAGATCGTCTTCTTCTGGCGCTCGATCGACGAGAGCATGCTGTCGACCTGCTTGGGGTCACGGATGAACTTCTGCAGCGCGGGCTGCATCACCGTGGAGGTGAAGTCCGGCCGGCTGTCGCGGTCCATGAACTGCGTCAGGGACTTGGCGCCGGAGATCATCTCGTACGCCTTCTTCTGCAGGGGGCTGTAGGAGGAGGTGTCGGCCTTGGTGGAGGCGGCGACGACGTTCGGGTCGGACTTGAGGTAGATCTCCTCGGCGGCCGGGGAGCCCAGGTACTCCAGCAGCTTCACGGCACCGGCCTTGTTCTTCGGGGCCTTGGAGAGCATGAAGCCGTCGGTGGGCGCCTCGACGGTGTCCTGGCCGTACGCCGGGTCGATCTCCGGGAAGGCGAAGAAGTCGAGGTCCTCGCGGTCGGCCGCGTTGGTGAACTGCTGGCCCACGAAGGTGCCCAGCAGGTACATGCCGGCCTTCTTCGACGCGAGCGTCTGGGCGGCGTCCTGCCAGGTGCGGCCCACGGCGCCGTCCTGGTGGTAGGGAAGGATCTCCGTCCACAGGTCGAAGACCTTGCGCACCTTGGCGTCGGTCCAGGAGGCCTTGCCGGCCATCAGCTCGACGTGGAAGTCGTAGCCGTTGGCGCGGAAGTTGATCTGGTCGAAGGTGCCGAGCGCGGGCCAGGCGTCCTTGTCGCCGAAGGCGATCGGGACGAGCCCGTCCTTCTTCATCTGCTTGCACAGGGCGACGAAGTCGTCCCACTTCGTGGGGACTTCATAGCCCTTCTCCTTGAAGACACTCTTCCGGTAGAAGACCGCCCACGGGTACGTGTACAGCGGTACGAAGTAGTACTTGCCGTCCTCGCCCTTGCTGAGCGCCTTCATCGCCTCGGGGAAGTTGCCCCCGATGGTCTTCCACACGTCGTCGATCGGCGTGGCCAGTCCCTTGGCCGCGAAGAACTGCATGCGGTAGCCGGCGAACCAGTTGAACACGTCGTCCGGCGTGCCCTGCAGATACGAGTTGATCTGCTCCTGGAAGGTGTTGTGGTCCTTGGTGTTCACGTCGACCGTGAGCCCGGACTGCTTCTTGAACGCCGCGTAGATGTCGGCGAACGCCTTCTTCGGCACCGCGTCCGACGCGTTGGAACCGACCGTGACGGTCTTCGGGTCGCTCGCGGAGCCCCCGCCGCCACAGGCACTGAGCAGCGGGATGCCCGCGCCGAGCAGCGCGGCGCCGCCGACACCGCGCAGCAGGGTGCGACGGCTGGGCGAGGGCAGGGAGAGACCGGAGGGGGAGAGGTCGTGCATCTACGGCTCCTGAGGGCAGGGTTCGATCATGAGGGTTGGCTCGCCGAAGTCCGTCGCAATCGATCAGAAATCAACTTGACCGAACACGGTGGCGCAATAACACCCGTTTGTCAGGTCATGCGTCAAGGGGTGTCGATCGCCGTTTCGGAAACGTGACTGACATCTCGAACCGGCCATCGACACCGCCGGTGATCGAACTCGCGGTCCTAGCGCACGACCACGGTCGTGGTCTCGCTCACCTGGTCGACCTCGGACGTCCGCACGGTCACCTTCATCTCCCAGGTGCCGGCGAGGGGCAGGTTGAGGAAGCTGTTGCCCCAGTAGCCGCCCTTGTCGGTGAGCTCGGCGTCGAGGGGGCCGATGTCCTTGGCCGGGAGCGTGAAGGAGACCCGCAGCTCGGGGACGACGGACACACCGCCGTCGGGTCCGTAGACGAGGGCCTCGATGGAGTTGTCGCCGACCCGGCCCGGATCCAGGGTGATCTGCACCTTGCCGCGGCCCCCGGGCGTGCCGACGTCGAAGGGCACGTCGGTGACGGAGGCACCGACCACGGCGGGCGCCCCGGCGGCGGCCTCGGCCTCCGCCCGTCCGGGCAGGGTGCTGGTGAGCAGCGTGGTGACAGCCAGCACCGCCGCACCCACGGCGACCTCGACGAGGACGGAGCGGCGCAGGGCCTGGCGGTGCGGGTCCGTGGGCGGCGGTACGTCGGTTCGTGGCGGGTCGGTCTGCGGCAGGTCGGCCCGTGACTGCTCGTTCTGCGGCAGGTCGGCCCGTGACTGCGCGTTCTGCGGCAGGTCAGCCCGCGACTGCGCGTTCTGCGGCAGGTCGGCCCGCGACTGCCCGTTCTGCGGCGGACCCCCGACCATCTCCGGGACCCTCTCCTCCACGACCGCCCGCGCGCCGACCGCCGCCAGCCGTGCCGTCCAGCGGCGGGACAGGGCCGCCGCGCCGAGGAGCAGGACCACCGCGGCCAGCTTCAGGGTCAGGAGCCTGCCGTACGCCGTGCCGGTGAGCGCGTCCCAGGAGCCGAGGCCCCGCCAGGACTGGTAGACGCCGGTGACGACCAGGACGGTCACGGAAGCGAAGGCCAGGCGCGAGAAGCGGGCCACCGCGGCCGGCGTCAGGTGCCCGCGGTACAGCGTGCCCAGCAGGGCCGTGAGGCCGCCCAGCCACACCGCCGTGGCCAGCAGGTGCAGCGCCGAGGACGTCATCGCGGCGGGCACCTGGATGCCCGCGGAGGCGTGCTCGCCGGCGGCCCAGGTCACGGCGAGGCCCACGGCGAGGGCGGCGCCGGACCAGCCGTAGGGCTTGCGGCGCCTGGACAGCTGTACGAGATAGACGGCGACCACCGGCAACAGGGCCAGCCGCGCCAGCAGGACCATGCCCGGGCGGCTGGTCAGGGTGCGGGTGAGGGAGTCGACGCCCAGGGCCCCCAGGGGCCCCTCACCCGTCTCGTACGGGGCGCGCAGCACCAGCAGGGCGAGGGTGGCGGCGAGGAGCGTCCACCAGCCGGTCCGCAGCAGCCTGGCGAGCAACGGGGTGTCCGGTGGGCGGCAGACCGCCATGAACGTCGCCGTGCCGATCAGCAGGGTCGCGGCGAGGTAGGCCAGATAGCGGGCGATGGTGTAGAGGCTCTTGGTCACCGGGTCCTCGGTGGGACCCGTGTCCACGGTGGCCGTGGTCAGGGAGCGTTCGCCGACGGAGAAGGTGAACGCGCCGGAGACCGGGTGGCTGTCGGCCGACACCACCCGCCAGGCGACGGTGTACGTCCCCTGGTCCAGCTTCGCGGGCAACGTCACCCGGGCCGTGTCGCCGCTGCCCTGCGCGTGCCGCGGCTCGCCCGTGCGCAGGCGGCGGCCGTCGGGGTCGAGGACGCGGAAGGAGTCGTCGAGCAGACCGACGGACTCCGTGAAGGTCAGGGTGAGGTGACGGGGGGCGGACTTGAGGAGGCTTCCGTCCTCGGGGTCGGTGGCGCGGAGGGCCGCGTGGGCCGAGGCGGGGCCTGTACCGCCGAGGAGGAACAGGACCAGCAGGGTGCCCAGCAGCACCAGCCTTGGAAGTCGCCGCCGCCCTCGACGCCCTTGCCGTCCGCCATCACACCTCACGCCACTTCTCCGTCGTCGCCCGTGCCACCTCGCGCTTACATACGGATGCGGGGCGTTCCGCGCTCACCCGGGTCACCCGCACATCTCGAACCAGAGCAGCTTCCCGGCACGACGGTCGAACGGGCCGTCGCCGAGGGCCACGCCGCCCCAGCAGTCGGCGTATTCCTGCACGGCGCCCGTACGCGAGGCTGGTGGGAGGAGTACCGCGACAACCTGCCTTCCGGGCTCCTCGATCTGGCGGAACTCGAATACCACGCCACGGCGATCCGCGTGGCCGTCACCGTGCACATGCCGGGGCTGCTCCAGACCTCGGAGCACGCCCGCGCCACGATGCGGGAAGCCGTTCCACCTCTACGTCCGTATGAGATCGAGCACCGCGTCTCCTACCGCGTGAAGCGCCAGGCCATCCTGTTCGAGGGCAACCCCACCCCCTACACGGCCATCGTCCACGAGGCAGCCCTGCGCATGGGCTTCGGCGGCACGGATGTCGCCCGTGCCCAGCTGCGGCACCTACGGGGCAACCCATCACGTGCGCGATCGGCCCTGTCCCACAGCTCGACACAGTGGTCCTGGACACCGACCATGGCTGCGAGTTCCTGGACGCAGAGGCTCAGTTGGACCGCTACCGCTCCGTACTGGACCGCATGGAGTCCCGCGCTCTTTCCGAGCCCGAATCCCGAGACCTGATCCACCGCCTCGCCGCCGAACTCTGAGGAACCCGCCATGTCCGAACTCACCTGGCAGAAGTCCACGTACAGCGCGGAAGCCGCCAACTGCGTGGAGATAGCCACCACCCCGACCACCATCCACGTCCGCGACTCCAAGAACCCGACCGGCCCCCACCTCACGCTCCGGCCCACGACATGGTCAGGCTTCATCTCACACACGATGGCCGCGAAGCTGTAATTCGCGCGCAAGTTCTCGCAAGTTCCTGTCGTCTCTCCGTCGTTGGGCACAAGATCGAGCCCGGACGCCCCACAACAAAGGCGGTGGCCGTGCCGACCTTGAGGACCGGCTGCGGCGCTGCGCCCGTTCCGCCGTCCATCTGGAGATCCGCGACGGGTAGATACGCTCGGACCCCAGATTCGCGGCCCGGCAGAACGGTGTCCGCAACCATCCCGCGGAGAGCGACCCGAAGCGCCGGCCATGGCTACCGCCTCCGCGATCCCCACCTCCAGTCGGCACTCCTGGCCAGCTCCCGCCCACGCAGGTCGGCTCGGCCTACCTGGTCTTCACGGCCGTGGACACCAACGGCAAGCAGCCGTCCGTACCGCCCAAGATCCCACGGGTGCGGTACGGACGGATGCGACCACGGTCGAGCCACGGCTCCATCGGGATTACGGCAGGTTGCGCCCATCACGATGCACTGAACCTGGTTCACCCAGCGTGATCTTTATGCGAGTACGCGCATAGTGGCGTTCCTGCATGGACGACCGTCGGCTCCCCTCATACCGTCGTGATCGGTGGGCCCAACCAGGGCCAGAAACGAGGGGGTTCATAGCCATGGCTCGTGAGGAACTGACCCGGCTTACCGGCAACGGCAACGGCACTTGCGGCGGTGAGGACTGCCCGAACGTCTACCGAACCGCGAGCGGCTCACTCGTCGTCCAGGGGAGCGTTTCAGAAGCCTTCACGCCACCGTCTGGCGAGGCCCTGGTGGAGATCCCGGAAGAAGTACTCAGGGAGGCCGTACATGTTCTTGGATGGTGACGAGTGGAGTCGTCGGTTCGCGGAGATCGAACAAGAGGCGTGGCGGCTTGAGACCCTGCCGCAGTATCTCGTGCCGCAGGAGGCGGAAGAGTTCGCAGCCTTCCGTGAGGGACGGCCACTGCCCCCGTACACGGCTTCCGCATACACAGAGCGCGTCTCACGTCAGCGCGCCGAGGGGAAGTACCACGGCCGAGTGCACATCGTGACACAACCGCTCTCTGACTATCTAAGATTCGAGTTCCGCTACTACGCGGTCCATGTCCGTGCGGGGGACGACATTCGCATTCTCGACGTAACCAATCGACCTAACCCTCTTGAGGGAGTTCCGGACTTCTGGATGTTCGACCGCAGAGAAGTCGTCCTCATGCACTATGAGGACGACGGCAGGCAGATCAACCGCGAGGTCTTCGAGGGAGATGTGTCTCCGTTCATCGAATACCAGCGGATCGCAGTGGCCGAGTCGGTCCCCTTCGAGGAGTACGTGAACGGTGGCCATAGAGCCTGACCAGCTTGACCAGTCGGGTCTGGAACTGGCAGCCATGCTCAAGCAGCTTCGCAAACAAGCCGGACTCTCAGGGGTCCGGCTTGCTGCGCGCTGCCATATGTCTCAATCGAAGATCAGCCGAATCGAAGGAAACAAACTCGGGCTGGACAGGAAGCAACTTGAACTCGCCGGGCTGGAGGCCGCCACCTCAGAATTCCGGTACTTTCTTCTATCCATGACCACGGGCCTGCTGGCGACGCCGGACTACATCAGAGAAAGCATCGCGTACGCTCCGCCGAAGCAGCAGGCAAAGACAGTCAGCCTGAAGCTTGAACGGCAGGCTGTGCTGCTCGATCGCTCCAAGCGCTTCACATTCCTCCTCACCGAGCAAGCCGTCAGATACCCACTGGTGTCACCAGACGCTATGGCCATGCAGATTGATCGGCTGGCCTCGCTCGCCCTGCAGGCAAACATTCGAATCGGCGTGCTGCCAATGGCTGTGAAGTTCAGCAATACCCCGCTAAGCACCTTCACCGTTTACGACGACCGCCTGGCAACCATTGAGACAGACCTTGGTGCGGCCGTCTTTCGAGACCCAAAAGACGTTCGTTCACTCCTCGACCGGTTCACCAGTTACGAGGGACATGCCCTCTTCGGCGACGAGGCACGAGGGTTGCTGAGCGAGTGGGCGTGGTCATTCCGTGAATGATCTTTATTCGACGACGCGAATACTCGGTGACGCCGCCAAGGAGCTGATCAACAAGGCGCTGGTCTTCTGGAGTACCGAATGAGCGCGGGTAACGTAAGCAGGGCTGAAGAAACCCGGACTGCCCGGGCCGGGCTTGTTCCGGCCGACGTGGTTGCGGCAGGTTCCGGGCCGTCACGACACGCTGGAGGCTCCCCCATCCTGATCACCGGACGAGTCAGGAAGGCGGCTGCGCCTGGGCGTCGGGGTGGAGGTAGCCGTAAGCGGCGGGGGCGGACGTAGCTGCTGCCGAGGGCGAATAGCGGCCGTTGCTGCGACTCCAGTCGTAATTCCCCCGGATCCAGCAGCGCAGGGATTCGACGTAGCGCGTGACGTCGGTGCGCTGGGCCTGAGTCAGGGCAAGCGCGCCGCAGAGTTCGGGGATCTGAGCCCTGAGGGTGAGGAACCGGTCGACGATGCGGTCATGGAGAGCGCGCACGACGTCCAGGGCCAGGTCACGGCCGTAGGAGTACTCCGCCATCAGGCAGGTCACCAGGTTCGGATCGCCGCGGGCCTCATCGGCGTCGAGTGAGTAGAAGTCGTTGACGATGAGGATCGAATCACCGGCGCACAGCCGCAGGGATTCAAGGTGGGTGCTGTGCCAGACCAGGGGCGGAATCTCTAGGTGGGCGACCCGTTCGGCAAGGTCGAAGCTGGGACGTACGCCTCCCGAGCTTCGATGGCTGTGCATGCGCTGCTCGGCATCCGGGCGGGTGCCGGCCCGCCGGTCGGCCTCTTCGGTCAGGTTGCCTTCCAAGTAGTCCAGCCAGTTGGCGGCAGCCCGCCATCGGTACCGCTGGGACATGCCGTGTGCCTGTCTGCGCCAGCAGTCGGCGAACGCCACCACGACCGGTGCGGCGCCATGGGCGGGGTCGGCGCCCGGTGGCTGATGCAGCAGGTCGATCAGCTGCTCGCACGCGGTGATCGCCGCAGTGGGCACGGTGCCGTGCGGAACGTCGAACTGGTCGTCGAAGAGGAAGAACCAGCCCATGACGTCGAAAGCGAGATCCAGGTCCTCACCGACCGCGTCGGGGAAGGTGTAGGCCGACAGCTCGGCGACTTGAGAGAACAGGTAGCGCCGGGCCATCTCTTCGCTGGTGATCAGCTGATGACGGCGTGCCCAGGCCAGATTGCGGTCCCGGGCGCCGATCCGGTCGGGGCTGACGGGGTGGGCCGGGATCGGCATGGCAAAGGAGAGTTCCTGCGGCATGGGCGGAGCTCCAGGGGATTACTCGAACGGGGCCCAACAGGCCCGGCGCCCACGACGGTTCGACCCGCGGCGCGGCCGGACCGCGCATGTGCGCGCTACGGCGCGAACGGTGCGCTCGTAGCCCTCAGCTCTATTGACACTCAATCCCCGTGCCACGGCAAGCGTTTTCGCACGCCACACCTCCCGCGCCCGGAGCAGGCTTCCCCCGGAGGGCCCCCGGAGAGCCGCCGGAGAGCTCCCGGAGAACCGGACGGCTGTCGGCGGGCTCGTGAAACCGGCCCGGGTCACCACGCGGCCCGCGCCGACATCCCGCCATCCACCACCAGGTCGTGGCCCGTGATCCAGGACGCCAGCCCCGACGCCAGGAACACGCACGCGTCCCCCACGTCCTGCGGTCGCCCGAGCCGCCCCACGGGAGCCGCCGCACGCCATCTGCGCACCCCCTCCGGCCACGCCTCCCCCAGCCCGTCCCGGTCGATCAGCCCGGGTGACACCGTGTTGACGCGGATTCCGAGACACCCGTACTCCAGGGCCGCCGCCCGGGCGTGCATCACCACCGCCGCCTTCGACGCGGAGTAGTGGGCGTGCAGGGGTGCCGGATGCGACGCCTCGATGGAGGCGATGTGCGTCACCGAGCCGCCCCCGTCCTGCCCCCGCATGACCTCGACCGCGGCCTGCGTGCACGCGAAGACGCTCGACAGGTTGGTGTCCACGACCGCCCGCCACTGCGCCACCGTCATCCCGGCCAGTTCCCGCGTCGGTTGCACACCCGCGTTGTTGACCAGCGCCGTCAACCGTCCGCCACCCCACTCGGCGGCCCCGGCGACCAGCCGCCGGCACGCGTCCTCGTCGGTCAGGTCGGCCCGCAGCACGAGGGCCCGGCCGCCCAGCCCCCGGATGCGCCGCGCCACCTCGTCCGCCGCGTCCACCCCCGTACGGCAGTGCAGCACGACCGCCGCGCCCTCCTCGGCGAACCGCGTCGCGATCCCGCGCCCGATGCCCCCGCCCGCCCCCGTGACCAGGGCGACCTGTCCTTCGAGGAGTCCGCTCATGGGCGGCACAGTGCCGCGATCCGGGCGGCTTCGGCGGGATAGCGCGCCGTCAGCTCCGCCAAGTCGCCGTGCTCGTAGTCCTCGTAGGTGAAGCCCGGCGCCATCGTGCAGCCGAAGAACGTCCAGGACCCGCCCGCCACCACCCGCGCGCCCATCCAGGTCCCGGCGGGGACGGTGAGCTGGACGTGCTGGCCGTGCAGTATGTCGGGGCCGAGGACGGCGGTGCGGGACGTGCCGTCGTGGGCGAGGAGCAGCATCTCCAAGGGGTCGCCCAGGTAGAAGTGCCAGACTTCGTCGGACGGAAGACGGTGCAGGGCCGAGTGGTCGTCGGCGGTGAGCAGGGCGACGATCGCGGTGCCCTGCGGCCGCCCGTCGGGCAGCTCGGGTCCCGTCCAGGTACGACGGAACAGTCCGCCCTCGCGCGGGATCGGCTCCAGCACGTAGTGCGCGACGAGTTCTTCAGGGGTCACTCCGGGAAGGCTACTCCCTGCTGAGGAAGGCGAGTTGGGCGCGCTTCTGCGGGATGTGCACGTCCGGCAGGTCGACCTCCGGCAGCACGACCCGCGGACCCGCCGTGAAGCCCTGCTTCAGGAAGCGGGCGACGGCCTTGGCGTTGCGCACGTCGGGGTCGACGACGACCCGTCGGCGGTCCAGGGTGCCGAAGACGTACGCCGTCATGACGGTCAGCAGCGCCGACGTCCAGCCGGGCCGCGCGCCCCCGCGGCCGGCCGGCGCGAGCAGCAGGTGGACGCCGATGTCGCCGGGGCGCACGTCGTAGCACTCGCCGACACGGTCGGCCTCCGGCTCGTACGTCTGCAGGAGCGCGACCGGCTCGGCGTCCCGTACGACGAGGAAGGCGTGATGGGTGTCGAGGGTGTCCATATGGGCGTAGATCTCGGCCACCTGGTCCTTGGTCAGGCCGTTCATGCCCCAGAAGGCGGCCCGTTCCTCACTGACCCACCCGTGGATCACCTCGGCGTCCCCGTACGGGTCGAGGGGCAGGACGCGGACGGTGCCGAAGCCGTCGACGGCCTGCTCGTGGAGGGGTTCACGGACGGCGGCGCGGTGGGCCGCGGGCTGCTCAGACATCGGTTTCCTCGGTGAGCCGGGTGAAATCGGTGACGACCGGAACCAGCTCTCCCCGGATCCACAGGGGAAGCTGGTCGCGGTGGTGGGGTGAGCCGGGGACGCCGCAGGCGCCGAGCGGGACCACCCAGCGGCTGGCCTCGCGGTCGGCCAGGTCCCAGACGTAACGGGCGGCCGGGCCGCGGGCGCTCAGATCGGTGAGGCCGGGCACGGCGGAGGTGCACAGCACGCAGTCGTGGTCGCCGGACAGGCCGGGTTCGTCGTACGACGTGTCGGCGGGCAGGGCTCGCCAGGGGGCTAGGCGGTGGGTGTCGCCCCAGGTTCGGCGGGTTGCCGCGGACTGTCCGGCTGATTGTCCTGCAGACTGCCCGACTGGCTGTCCTGCAGACTGCCCGGCTGACTGTCCGGCTGACTGCCCTGCAGACTGCCCGGCGGCCGCCCCGGCCACCTCCTCGACCGCCGCGCGTACGGCCTCGGCGCGGTCGATGCCGTACAACTCCTCGGCGCGCAGCAGGTGTTCGAGGGCGAACCCGACGCGCGGGAGCAGAGCCAGCCAGGGGAGGAAGACCTCCGGGTAGGCGGGTGGGGTGGACAGCGCGGCGAAGGCGGGGTGGGCGGCGAGCCGGCGTACGACCGCGCCGCGGACCGCCGCGTAGACGGCGGCGGCCTCGCTGTCCGCATCCATGTGGCGGTCCCAGGCCAGCAGTGTCTGCCGGACGCGGTCGGCCTCGGGGGTGAGGGCGTCGAGGGCGCCCAGGATGTCCAGCAGGGGTTTCGCCGAGGCCAGTCGGGTGTCCATGTGGATCGCCGGCATGTCGGCGGCCGACCAGTGGTCCTTCTCGCCGAGCAGGGCCGTGATGCGGTCGGCGCGATGGGGCGGGGCGAACTCGACGCCGAGCGGGGCGGCGAGGCCGCGCTGGTTGGCCATGGCGGCGACGCCGTCGGTGAGCCCGCCGCGGGGCGTCTCGTGCCAGCCGTGCCAGTCGTGGCCGGGCTCCCAGGCGGGCACCAGCCGGGTGCGGTTGGCCTCCGAGCGCACCGGCACCTTCCCGGCGACCCGGTGCAGCAGACCGCCCTCGGTGTCGGCGGCCTGGACGACGTTGACGGGCTCGGCCCACAGGTCGACGGCACGGTCGACGTCGGCGACCCGGCGGGCGCGCAGCAGCGGGAGGAGGGCTCCGAAGCCGAGGTCGGCGGTGACGCGGGGCGGGTGGCGGAGGGCCAGGGCGAGGGGCGGGGCGAGGGGCGGGGCGAGGGGCGGGGTGTGGTCGTCCCGGGCGTCGGCGAGGCCACCGGAGAAACCTTCCTGCAGGTCGGGGAGACCTTCCGGCCCTCCGATGATCACCGGCCCGCGTTCGGTCTCGATCACCTCGATCTCGACCGGCTCCTCCCCCGCCACCTCCACGACCTCGGTGTGCCGCGTCGCACGCCGCCACACCCCGTCCGGACCCAGGGCCTCCACCCCCGCCCCCGTACGCCGCAGACGCTCCCGGTACAGGTCCTGGTAGTCGGCCATGGCGTTGGTGATGGCCCAGGCGACCGTGCCGGTGTGGCCGAAGTGGGCGATGCCCGGGACGCCGGGGACGGCGAGGCCGACGACGTCGAACTCCGGGCAGGAGAGGTGGATCTGCTGGTAGACGCCGGGGTCCTCGATGAAGCGGTGCGGGTCACCGGCGATGATCGCGTGCCCGGTGACGGTCCGCTCGCCGCTCACCAGCCAGCCGTTGCTGCCGGAGGTGCCGGGGCCGTCGGTGGCGAACAACCCGACCGCGTCGGCGCCGAGATGCCGTACGACCTGCTCGCGCCAGAGCTTGGCCGGGAAGCCCGCGAAGAGGATGTGGATGCCGAGCCAGACGCCGAGCGGGGTCCAGGGCTCCCAACGGCCGGGCGCGAGCCCGGTCCTCGCGAACTCCGGAGTGCGGCGGGCACCTTCGGCCAGGGCCTCGTTCACCCCGTCGACGTACGCCCGCACCCACGCCGCCGTCTCGGGGTCCCGTCTCTCCAGCTCGGCGAAGCAGCGTCTCGCGGTGTCGTCGAGTCGGGCCCGTCTGACGAAGCGGTCCCAGGGCAGGGCCTCGGCGCCGAGGAAGGACGCGGACGTACCCTGGGCCCGGTGCCGCTCCACCTCCAGCTGCCAGGCACGGTCGAGGGCGGTGACACGGCCCTGCACACGGGCGAGTTCGTTCACCCCGTCCGCGCGGAGATGCGGAATGCCCCAGGCATCACGGAAGATCTCGCCGGTCACCTGTGCCCCTCCTTTGCTTTAGGTTAGCCTTGCCTAAGTAATTGGTGCAGGAATCGTACGTGAAGGGTGAAGACGCCATGGGGCAGGGGCACGGCTGGGAGGGCGCGGTCCTGAAGCTGCTGCGCGCCAAGGACTTCGTGTTCACGGTGACGGGCG
This sequence comes from Streptomyces sp. NPDC006385, assembly GCF_040612485.1. Lineage (NCBI taxonomy): Bacteria > Bacillati > Actinomycetota > Actinomycetes > Kitasatosporales > Streptomycetaceae > Streptomyces > Streptomyces sp. NPDC006385. Next base: position 27,385 of record NZ_JBEXQG010000018.1, on the reverse strand, counting down.
CCGAGGACGTCACCGAGCACTACCGCCGCGTCCACCTCACGGACGGCGGCATGCTGGCGGTGACCGGCGTCCACCCGACCATGTGGGTCCGCCTCTGGTTCGACAACGCGGGCAAGCCCCACCAGCGCGCCTACACCCTGGTCGACCCGGACCCGGTGGCCGGCACCTTCAGCCTGGAGTTCGCCCTGCACGAGGGCCGCGCCAGCGACTGGGCGCGCACCGCGAAGCCCGGCGACACCATCGAGGCGACCGTCCACGGCACGGGCTTCTCCGACCCCGACCCCGCCCCCTCCCACGTCTTCGCGGTCGCCGACACCGCCTCCCTCCCCGCCCTCAACTCCCTGCTCACCGCCCTGGACGGGGCCCCGGCGACGGTGTGGTTCGAGGGCGAGAGGGACGGCCTGCCCTTCCGCGCCGAGGACTCCCGCCACGACGTCCGCACCCTGCCGCGCCGCGACGCCGGCGCCCACCTGGTCGCCCAGGTGAAGCAGGCGCTGCCCGACCTGCTCAAGGGCACCCCGGACCCGTACGTCTGGATCGCCTGCGACACGGCGACGACCCGGGCCCTCACCTCGTACGTCCGCAAGGACCTGGGCGTGCCGAAGCAGCGGGTGAACGCGCTCGGGTACTGGCGGCCCTGACCCGGCGTCGAGGACCGTACGACTTTCCGAGGGCCGTACAACCATTCCCATGACTCATGCGTCGAGTGGGACATCCGTTGCACGAGTCGAGGAGTCCCGTTGCGCAGAGCAGTCACGGCGGCAGCCGTGCTCACCGCGTCCGTCGCCGTCACGCTCACCCCCGTGACATCGTCCGCCGCCGCCCCCTACAAGGGCGCCAACACGTCGGCCGTCCAGGACGACTTCAACGGCGACGGCTACCGCGACCTGGCCGTCGGGGCGCCGGGCGCCGCCAACGGCACGGTCGAGGAGGCCGGTTCGGTCGTGGTGCTCTACGGCTCGGCGTCCTCGGTGAGCACCACCCGCCGCACGGTCATCACCCAGGCGACCACCGGGATCCCCGGTACCGCCGAGGAGTCCGACCGCTTCGGCAGGACGGTGGCAAGCGCCGACCTGGACCGGGACGGCTACGCCGACCTGCTCGTCGGCGCCCCGGGCGAGGATGTCGGTGATGCCGAGTCGCGGGGCTCGGTGACCGTGGTGTGGGGCGGTCCGAACGGGCTGACGGGCGGCGCGAACATCGCCCCTCCGGCCGGGTACGGCGAGGGCAGGATCTACTGCCGCTTCGGCATGTCCATCGCCGCCGGCGACATGAACGGCGACGGCGCCCCGGAGGTCGGCATCGGCTCGGGCTGCAACATCGCGTCCTACAGCGGCCCCTTCACCCGCACCGGCCAGGCCGCCTCCCGCTATCTGGAGTGGCGGGAGAACGCCCGTGGCGTGGTGATGGGCGACGTGAACGGCGACGGCAAGGCGGAGCGCTTCTACCTGGCCGGCCCCACCGACGGCGACATCCGCGGACCGGTGACCCTCGACGCCGGCGCCCCCGGCTCCGACGACCCCTTCGTCAACCAGGGCGTCGAACTGCCGTACGCCGACGGCCACGCGGGTCAGATCGGCGACGTCAACGGCGACGGCTACGGCGACCTCGTCACCGGTGTCGCGGGCGACGACTCCCACTTCAACGCGCCCACCCCGGCGGCCCGACGCGGCGGCGAGATCCAGGTCCTCTACGGCAGCGCCCAGGGCATCACCGCCGAGCAGAAGCCGAAGGTCTTCCACCAGGACACGGCCGGCGTCCCCGGCAGCGCCGAGTGGGGCGACTGGTTCGGCCAGTCCCTGAGCATCGGCGACGTCGACGCCGACGGGTACGCCGACGTCCTCGTCGGCGCCCCCGAGGAGGCCATCGGGTCGCGCGCCTCGGCGGGCACCGCCGTCCTGCTGCGCGGCTCCGCCGCCGGCCTGACCACCGCCAAGGCGGCCGGCTACACCCAGGACACGGCGGGTGTGCCGGGCTCCGCCGAGACGGGCGACCAGTTCGGCGCGGCCGTCCACCTCGCCGACCTCAACAAGGACGGCAGGGCCGAGACGGTGGTCGGCGCACCCGGCGAGAACACCGACGGCTGCGTCTGGGTCGCCCGCGGCGCGGCCTCCGGCCCGGTCACCAGCGGCTCGGTCAACCTGTGCGGCAAGAGTGCCGGCATCACGGTCCGGGGCATGGACGCCGGCTTCGGCGCCGCGCTCACCAGCCCTCACGTGGAGATGTGACGCAGGCCACGGCATGATCGGGGTCATGGACGTCACCCTTCACCTCGCCCAGGACCCCGAGGCCGACGCACTCCTCGGCCGCAGTCCGCTCGCCGCGCTGGTCGGCATGCTGCTGGACCAGCAGGTTCCGATGGAGTGGGCGTTCAAGGGGCCGCGCACGATCGCCGACCGGCTCGGCGCGGACGACCTGGACGCGCACGACATCGCCGCGCAGGACCCGGACGCCTTCGCCTCCCTGCTCTCGCAGAAGCCGGCCGTGCACCGCTACCCGGGCTCCATGGCCAAGCGGATCCAGCAGCTGTGCCAGTACCTCGTCGAGCACTACGACGGTGACGCCGAGCTCGTCTGGAAGGGCGTCGGCGACGGACGGGAGCTGCTGCGCCGGCTGGAGGAGCTGCCCGGCTTCGGCAAGCAGAAGGCGCAGATCTTCCTGGCGCTGCTGGGCAAGCGGCTGGGCGTACGGCCCAAGGGGTGGCAGGAGGCCGCGGGCGCCTACGGCGAGCCGAAGTCCTTCCGCTCGGTCGCCGACATCACCGGACCCGAGTCGCTGGCCAAGGTGCGGGCGCACAAACAGGAGATGAAGGCGGCGGCCAAGGCGGCGAAGGCGGCCCGCGAGTAGCGTCCGGCGTCAGTCGAGTGGCCCGTCCCGGATGGCGGGGCGGGCGGCCTCGTTCCCAGCATGGAGCATGACCGAGGCACCGACCGGCTCGCCCGGGGGCCGGGACTACGACGACCGCCGGGTCCATGCCGGCCATCCGCACGGGCCCCGGACCTTCCGCGAGCCGGGGACACGCCACGAACCCGAACCGCCCTTCGAGGGCCCCCTGTACGCCCTCTCCCGCGCCGCCTGGCAGATCGTCCTGCTCACCGGTGTCGCCTCCCTGGTCCTCGGCGTCCTCATGCTGGCCCGGCCGGGCGCCTCACTCTTCGCCTCCGGTGTCCTCTTCGGCCTCTACCTCCTGATCAGCGGCGCCTTCCAGCTGGTCGCCGCCTTCGGTACGCACCGGACGACCTCGCTGCGCGTGCTGGCGTTCGTCAGCGGCGCCCTGTCGGTCCTCCTCGGCCTGCTCTGCTTCCGCCGCCCGATGCAGTCCGTCCTGCTGCTCGCCCTGTGGATCGGCATCGGCTGGCTCGTCCGCGGCATCACCCAGACCCTGGCCGCCGCCTCCGACACGTCCATGCCGGCCCGCGGCTGGCAGATCCTCCTCGGCGTCGTCACCTTGGTCGGCGGGATCGTGCTGATCGACTCCCCGATTCGGTCGGTCACCGTGCTCACGCTGCTCGGCGGAGGGTGGCTGGTGGGGGTCGGCGTCGTCGAGATCGTCACCGGCATCCGGATACGGGAGCGGGCCCGGCAGGTCCCGCACGCGCTGTGATACGCGCCGCGCATCCCTACGCCGTGCGGGCGGATCTCACCTCCGACGCGATGACCGCCGTACGGTCGCCGGGGAGATGACCTTCCGTGAGCACCGCGCGAAGCCTCCCGCGCAGCCGTGCCTGGCTGCGGGTCCTCGTGCTGCTGCTCGCCCTGCTCGTGCCGGGCGCCCACACCCAGGCGCACGCCGTGCCCGTCGTGGCCGGTGCCCTCGGCGAGGCCGCCGAGCACGACGTCCTCGACACGGTCCTGCGGCCACCGGCCCGCGCGGACCGGCGCGGCACCGCGGCGCTGCGTCCCGCACCCCTGCCCAGGCCCGCGCCCCCGCCCGGCGTCCCGGTACGCCTCACGCGCCCCGCGCCGCCGCTGCCGCCGTACCTCCCGCCCACCCTCCGCACTGTGGTCCTGCGCTGCTGACCGACCCCGCGACGAGGTCAGTCAGGACGACACGAGGAGCACAGTCATGCCCACCGACCACTACGCCGTCCTGCGCGCCCTGCTGCGCGCGGAGGCCGCTCGCAACGCCCCGAAGCCGCAGGTGAAGCAGGAAAAGCCACAACAGCCCCCGAAGGAACGCCGGCACGGCTGACCCCGCGGCGGCGGAGGCGGGCCCCCACGGGCACTCCCGCCTCCGCCGCACCGCCCCGAAACACCTGCACGCCGGCCCCGGCACCCCCCTGGGGGACGCCCCTGGGGGACGCCCCTGGAACACGAGCTGAAGACGAGCTCCCACCGGCCAACGCCCTCGCGAGAACGGCGACGACCACCGCACACCCGGCCACCCCACCCGGTCGCCGCCCCGAACCGCGGGCAGGCCATGGAAGCAGCCGGCCCTGGACAGAGGGCGCGGTTGTCGCTGGGCGGACACGGGAGACCCGCAAGACCGACCGCGGCCCAAGATCCGATGCCCGCGCCGTCCGCCCGGCCCACTGCCGCGCACGTTCAACGGACCCGACGAGTTCCACGGCGCCGTACACCGCCCGGCCCCGCGCATGGCCCCCGGCCACTCACGCCACTCCACCGGCCGGACGCCCTCATGCGCGCCCGCTCCGCCCCCGGCCACTGCTCCAGCCCGATCCCCACCGGCACCCCTCCACCCACGCCTCGCCGCCCCGGACGCCCCGGTCCCGGTCCGCCCCCGTCCGGTCCCCACCCGCCTCCGTCCCCCACACCCCCGACCGCGCCCCGCGCCGACTTCTGCTGACGTGGGTTCGGGTCCGCGCCGCCATTTCCGCGCCGCCATTACGGTCCGGTCCCGCGCGCTGTCGAATCCTTCGGGCCCTCCGACATCCGGTCGTCCGACATGTGTTCGGTTCGGCCCGAGCCGCCACGTACGGGTTCCGTTCAAGCCCGTTCCGGGTTCCGATCCGGACGCGGTTCCCTCGCCTCACGGCGATTCACCCCGTTTCGCCCCTGCTTTTCCGGCGTCGCACTCCGTCGCCATGGCTGCGCCCGGAACGTCTTGACCGGTAGGCTTTCCGTGTGATCTTCAAGCGCATCGGAAACGGCCGGCCGTACCCCGACCACGGCCGGGAAAGCACCCGGCAGTGGGCGGACGTCGCGCCGCGCCCGGTCCGCCTCGATCAGCTCGTGACGACCAAGGGGCAGCTCGATCTGGAAACCCTGCTCGCCGAGGACTCCACGTTCTACGGCGACCTCTTCGCGCACGTCGTGAAGTGGCAGGGCGACCTGTACCTCGAGGACGGCCTCCACCGCGCCGTGCGCGCGGCGCTGCAGCAGCGTCAGGTGCTGCACGCGAGAGTCCTGGAACTGGACTGACCGGGGCCGGCACCCCGCCCGTCAAGCTGTTGGCCCTTTCGGGTTGGACTGAGCGGCATCTGATGATCATCTAGTAGGCATCGCCGCTCGGGCGCACTACGCTGCGCCCATGAGCATGCTGACTCCCCCGGGCATGGGCGGCCAGTACCGGATCAAGGGGGACAAGTACCCGCGGATGCGCCGTCCTCGGCGGCGCGGCAGGCTCGTCGTCCTCACCGTCGCCTCCGCAGCCGCCCTGGGCATGATCGGCTGGGGCACCTTGCAGCTCATCGATGTCTTCAGCGGCGGCAGAAAGGCTTCGGCAGCCGGTCCGAAGGCCGACTGCGGGACGAAGACGACCCCCTCGGCCGCGGCGACGGCCCCACTGCCCGAGCCGGGCGGGATCACCGTCAACGTCTACAACGCCACCACCCGAAGCGGCCTCGCCAAGCAGACGGCGGACGAACTGAAGAAGCGCGGCTTCAAGATCGGCGATGTCGGCAACGCGAGCAAGGAGTTCGACAAGAAGGTCAAGGGCACCGGGCTCCTGCTGGGCCCCGACTCGTCGCTGAACACCTCACTGCCGGTGCTCGCCACCCAGCTCTCCGCGGCCGAGCGCCGCACCGACGCCGCCCGCAAGGGCAAGGACGTCGACCTGATCATCGGCAGCGCCTTCAAGGAGCTGACGAAGAAGAAGGACGCCGACAAGGCACTGGCCGCACTGGCCAAGCCCGAGCCGACGCCCCGCGCTTCCCGGAATTCCTGCTGATCGCACCCCTGCGGTGAAGGGGCGCTCCTGCTCGGCCCCTACCGCGCGCTACTCGGCCGCGCCGTAGAGACGATCCCCGGCGTCGCCCAGCCCGGGGACGATGTACCCGTGCTCGTTCAGGTGGTCGTCCACGGCCGCCGTCACGACCGTCACCGGCGTCCCCGCCAGCTCCCGCTCCATCAGCTCGACGCCCTCGGGCGCGGCGAGCAGCACCACGGCCGTCACATCGTCCGCGCCGCGCTTGATCAGCTCCTGGATCGCCGCGACCAGCGTGCCGCCCGTGGCGAGCATCGGGTCGAGGACGTACACCTGACGGCCGGAGAGGTCCTCCGGCATGCGGGAGGCGTACGTGGAGGCCTCAAGCGTCTCCTCGTTGCGGATCATGCCCAGGAAACCCACCTCGGCGGTCGGCAGCAGCCGGACCATGCCGTCCAGCATGCCGAGGCCGGCCCGCAGGATCGGCACCACCAGGGGGCGCGGGTGGGAGAGCTTGACGCCGGTGGTGTCGGTGACCGGGGTCGTGATGTCGACCGCTTCGGTGCGCACGTCCCGCGTGGCCTCGTAGGCGAGCAGGGTGACCAGTTCGTCGGCGAGCCGGCGGAAGGTCGCGGAGTCGGTGCGCTGGTCGCGCAGCGTGGTGAGCTTGTGGGCGACCAGGGGGTGGTCGACGACGTGGAGACGCATGTCCACAACAGTAACCGGGCCCGGTGTGCCCGACGTCCCACGCTGAGCGAGCCCAGGGCCATCGCTTGACCCTCGCGGTGGCATCAAACCCCCCATCGGAGGGAAAGTGGGAGGGACGTACCGGGAGGGACGTACCGGGGGTGGTGTGCCTATGCCGAAACCTGAGTCCCCGGCGGATCCCACGCCGGGCTCGCCGGACTCGCCGGAGCAGCCCGACGCGGCGCGTCGCCGGCGCCGCGCCCAGTTCCTGCGGGAGCTCGCCGAGGCCCGCGCCCTGCGGGACCGCGTCCAGCCGCGCCGTGCCAAGGCGGCCCGCCTGCGGCACGCGCTGCGCATGCGAACGTTCCGCTGGTAGAGCGAGGCAGCGGGGAAGATCCGCGGCTTGCCGTGGTGTTGGAGCGGTGGGCGTGCGTGGAACACGTGGAAAAGCCGCGTACGATCCGCACGTGGCGGCGACGAGTGCGCTGGTGAGTCCTTCATGGGCGTGCTCGCGGACCCCCTCGGGGCAACGCGATCGAAACTGCCGGACACAGGGAGCCGAAGACGTCCCCTGAACGCCTTGTTTCTGCCACGATTCCGAGTGGGTGGGGCTCGGACCCCGAGCCTGACCGCCCGCAACCTCCGCCGGGGGGACCCCCAACCGGCACGCCTATGACCAGTGGGAGAGTCACGGTGTACTTCGCCGCACTGCTCGCGCGCACCGAAGACGGGTGGGAAGCGAGCGACACAGAGCTCGACGATGTGGAAACCCTGTCGGATCTGGCCGACCTGGCCCGTGAAGCCTCCCCCGACGAGGACACGGTGCTCGTGCTGATCGAGCAGGAGGACGCCTGGTTCGGCGTCGTCCGCGTGGACGGCGAGGAGGACCCGCGCATCTACGTCTCGGACGCCGCCGCAGCCGCCCGCAGCAGCTACGGAGAGATCCTGCTCACCGACGAACTGCTCGGCAGAGAGCCCGGCGACGACGGCCCCGACCTGGACGCCCTCGACCTCGACGGCACCGAGGAGCCGGACGGCGACTCCGACGACGACGAGGACGGTGGCACCGCCGAGGCGGTCCCGCACAGCCCCGTCGGCGACAGCGAGATCCTCGACGACCTCGGCGTCAGCGAGAAGGAGCTGAAGGCCCTGGACGCCGATGACGCGCTCAACACGATCGCCGAGGCGCTGGGCGCCTCGGAGGTGCTGGAGACCGTCCGCTGACCTCGCTCGATCAGGGGCCGGCGCCCGAGGTGCCCGACCCCGTACGCGACCGCTGGCGGCCCGCGATGCGACTCGCCCTGGACGAGGCCGCACGGGCCGTCCGGGGCGGCGACGTCCCCGTCGGCGCCGTCGTGCTGGGCGCGGACGGGACGACCGTGCTCGGCGTCGGCCACAACGAGCGCGAGGCGACCGGTGATCCGACCGCGCACGCCGAGGTGCTCGCGATCCGGCGTGCCGCCGCGAAGGCCCGCGAATGGCGGCTGTCCGGCTGCACGCTCGTCGTCACGCTGGAACCCTGCACGATGTGCGCCGGCGCCATCGTGCAGTCCCGCGTGGACCGGGTCGTCTACGGGGCCCGGGACGAGAAGGCCGGCGCGGCGGGCTCCCTCTGGGACGTCGTCCGCGACCGGCGGCTCAACCACCGGCCCGAGGTGGTCGAGGGCGTGCTCGCCGCGGAGTGCGCCCGTCTGCTCACGGAGTTCTTCCGGGATCGATGAGCCGAGCCTTCGCGAATACCGATTTCAGAGCATGGGCGGGCGTGCTGTAAGGTCTCCCTCGGTAGCGTGTCCGAGCGGCCGAAGGAGCTCGCCTCGAAAGCGAGTGTGGCGCAAGTCACCGAGGGTTCAAATCCCTCCGCTACCGCTGAAGAAGGGCTCCGCCGACAGGCGGGGCCCTTTGTGCTGTTGATCTATCGAGAGGCCCGAAGGTTACACTCACCGCCGGTGACACAAGACCCTTTCGGCTCTTTCGGCTCATACGGCACAGCAGCACAGGGGAGGCCGCGATGGCGGTGAATTCGAAGAAGATCGCCGTCTATCTGCTCGCGGTCTTCGTGCTCTACGTGATCATCACGGACCCGGCCAAGGCCGCCGACTACGTCCAGGTAGGGTTCGAGGGCATTTCGGACGCCGCCAAGGCCATCGGCGACTTCATGACGTGGATCGCCAACGGAGGCGACAGCTAGGGAGTACTCATGATCCGGCACCTGGTCCTCTTCAAGCTCAACGAGGGTGTCGAGCGCGACGACCGGCGGGTCCTGGAGGGCGTCGAGGCCTTCCGCTCGCTCGAGGGCCGGATCCCGGAGATCCGGCACTGGGAGCTCGGCTGGAACATCAGCGACCGCCCCATCGCCCACGACTTCGCGGTCAACTCCGCCTTCGACGACGCGGCGGCCCTGCGCAAGTACGTGGAGCACCCCGAGCACCAGGCGGGCGTCGCCCTGTGGCGGGAGTTCGCCACCTGGGTGATCGCCGACTACGAATACTGAGCCTCGATCGCCCCCGCATCCACCCGCATCCCCCCGGACCCCCCAGAGCCCTCCGCTGTAACAGCGGGGGGCTTTCGCGTGTCTTACGCGGTGATCCATCCCCAACACGGGATTATGCGGTACTTGAACACAATGAACTGTCTTGTGATGCTATGACCGCTTTTGACGGATGAGTTGATGGATCACGAGGTGGAGTTGACCGTGCCGGCCAGTACTGCGCCTCAAGCCCCGACCCCGGAGGCCCCGAGCGAGGAGGACACCCCCGCGGCCGCGCCGCCCCGCAGTCGTGGAGCCGACACCCGGGCGCTCACCCAGGTGCTCTTCGGCGAGCTCAAGCAGTTGCAGCCGGGCACGCCGGAGCACAACCGCGTGCGCGGGGCGCTCATCGAGGCGAACCTCCCGCTCGTGCGCTACGCGGCCGCCCGCTTCCGCTCCCGCAACGAGCCGATGGAGGACGTGATCCAGGTCGGCACCATCGGGCTCATCAACGCCATCGACCGCTTCGACCCGGACCGGGGCGTGCAGTTCCCGACCTTCGCGATGCCGACCGTCGTCGGCGAGATCAAGCGCTACTTCCGCGACAACGTCCGCACGGTCCACGTACCGCGCCGGCTGCACGAGCTGTGGGTCCAGGTCAACAGCGCGACCGAGGACCTGACGACCGCCTTCGGGCGGACCCCGACGACCGCCGAGATCGCCGAGCGGCTGCGCATCACCGAGGACGAGGTGCTCTCCTGCATCGAGGCCGGACGGTCGTACCACGCCACCTCCCTGGAGGCCGCGCAGGAGGGCGACGGGCTGCCCGGGCTGCTGGACCGGCTGGGCTACGAGGACCCGGCCCTGGACGGCGTGGAGCACCGGGACCTCGTCCGGCACCTGCTGGTGCAACTCCCCGAACGCGAGCAGAGAATCCTTCTCCTGCGCTACTACAGCAACCTCACCCAGTCGCAGATCAGCGCGGAACTCGGGGTGTCCCAGATGCACGTCTCGAGGCTACTCGCGCGTAGCTTCCAGCGGCTGCGCTCGGCGAACCGCATCGACGCGTAACCGCAAACAGGAGCGACCGGTCACCGGCACGAGCGAATCGCTCACCAGGGCGGATCCCGACAGTTGTGTGCCGAAAAACCGTCAGACCCCCTTTGTCCAGGGCCGATTCGGATCTCACATGTCGACATGTCACTACAGCGTGTTGCCGACATGTGACATTCTTCGGGAAGCGCGTTTGCCGCGGCTTCGGCTCCGGTATTCAGGTGAAGGCTGACGTTCCTCGATCGGAGCGCCCGCCGCGACCGTCCCGCGACCCAAAGGGGGTGGCATGTCCGCAGACCAGGGCAGCTCGAAGGTGCTCACGCTCACAAAGAGCGAGTCCGCGCCCGACGCCGCGCTCGACGACGTTACGGCCCTCGCGGCCGCCGAGGCCGAGGCCCTCCCGGCCGCCGACGTCCCGGCCTTGCCGGCCTCGGTGAACATCGACACCCGCACCCTCTCCCGCTCCCTGTTCCTGCGGCTCGCCGCCCTGGACGAGAACAGCCCCGAGCGCGCGTACGTCCGGGACACCCTGATCGAGCTCAACCTCCCCCTCGTGCGCTACGCGGCGGCCCGCTTCCGCTCGCGCAACGAACCGATGGAGGACATCGTCCAGGTCGGCACCATCGGCCTGATCAAGGCGATCGACCGCTTCGACTGCGAACGGGGCGTGGAGTTCCCGACGTTCGCGATGCCGACCGTCGTCGGCGAGATCAAGCGGTTCTTCCGCGACACGTCCTGGTCGGTGCGGGTCCCGCGCCGCCTCCAGGAGCTGCGCCTGGCCCTCACCAAGGCCAGCGACGAGCTCTCCCAGAAGCTGGACCGCTCTCCGACGGTGACCGAACTCGCCACCGTGCTGGGCGTGTCCGAGGAGGACGTCGTCGACGGCCTCGCGGTCGGCAACGCCTACACGGCCTCCTCGCTGGACTCCCCGGCCCCGGAGGACGACGGCGGCGAGGGCTCCCTGGCCGACCGGCTCGGCTACGAGGACAGCGCGCTGGAGGGCGTCGAGTACCGCGAGTCCCTCAAGCCGCTGCTGGCCAAGCTCCCGCCCCGCGAGCGGCGGATCATCATGCTCCGCTTCTTCGCCAACATGACCCAGTCGCAGATCGGCGAGGAGGTCGGCATCTCCCAGATGCACGTCTCCCGACTGCTCACCCGGACACTCGCACAGCTGCGAGAGGGCCTCATCTCCGACTGACCCCTTCATATTTGACGGAGCGTCAGCCACCATGGCCGGATGCTTCGGTCACCGTGGACGACCTGGACACCTGGCCGTCGGCGCGCCCTGATCGGCGCGTCGGCGGCCGTCGTCTGCCTCGGCGGGGCGCTGGCCGCGTGCGGGGGCGGCGGGGATGGCGACGGGTACGTCGCGACCGGGGCGGCGGGCGGGCCACCGAGCCTCTCCGGTACGGCGGTCCTGCCGACGGGCGAGGTCACGCTGGTGCCGCTCGACGGGCCGGCGAGCGGCGGCGGCGCGCGGGCCGGTGAGGGCGGTGGCGGCAACTCCCACGGGCGGGACGGGAGTCAGGTGACGGTGCCGCCCCCTCCGGCCGTGGCCGAGCGCTCCGCCCAGCCACCGAGCGACGGCCCCGAACCCGCGGTCACGCCGACCGACTCCGCCGCCGCCCCGCCGAGCGGTTCACCCACGCCCTCGGCGCCCACAGCACCGGACGCGCCCACAGCACCTGACGCGCCGGCACCACCGGACGCGCCCGCAAAGCTCACCGTGAGCGACCCGGCACGGGAGCCCACCGACCGGCGCTGGTGCGAGAAGGTGACGCTCGTCCTCCACAACTCCGGCGGCACAGCCGTGCGTTCGGGCACCGTCACCTTCGGCACCCACATCATCGGCGCGCTCGGCATCGACTGGGGGACGATCGAGTCGACGGAGGAGCTCCCGGCGCCGATCGGGGCGGGGGCACGCAAGGAGAAGACCTGGACGGTGTGCGTCGACGCCTGGAGGGTGCCGTTGGGCATGCGCATCGAGACGCGGGACGTCACCGTCCGGTGGGAGTAGGGACCGTACGCCCTACTTGCCGAACGCCAGCCAGGCCACGGCCGCGACGACCGCGACGGCGACCACGACGCCGAGGATCAGGCCGATACGGGGGCCACTGGAGGCCGCCTGCTGACGACCGCCCTGCGGTCCCTCGTCGACGAACGCGCGGAACATCTGGGTGCTGCCTGCGGGGTCGTGGTTGCCCTGGGGGCCCTGGGTGTTAGCCATGGGCTGAGACCCTAGCGAATCCGCCCGTTCGGCCCAAGTGGGGGCTCCGCCCCTGCACAGGGGTCCACAGAACCCCCCTCACCTGGACATTTACGGTCGCAATACTTGCCTTTGCCAAGTTTTTGCCCCATCACCCACCCCTTTGTTTGCCTGTAGCAACCAATCAATCCTATGGTTGCCCTAAGCAACAAACACGGGAGGTGTGATGGCCGAACAGGCGCAGTACGAGGAGCTGGTCCGCCAGTTCAGCGCCTTCGGCGCCGTGAAGCGGGAGCTGGGGCGGACGCTGCCGTCCGACTGCCCCGCGGGTTCCGCCGCCGTACTGACGTTGCTGGCCCGCCACGGGGAGATGCGCATGAGCAAGCTCGCCGAGCTGCTCGCCGTGGACATGTCGGTCACCAGCCGCCATGTCGCCCACGTCGCCGAGCGCGGCTGGATCGAGCGCTCCCCCGACCCCGCGGACAAGCGCAGCCGCATCCTGCACCTCACCCCGGCCGGCGAGGACCGGGTGCGGGAGATGTCCCGGCGGACCACGCACCTGCTCGCCGAGCGGCTGAGCGACTGGACCGACGACGAGGTCGCCCAGCTCACCCGGCTCATGACCCGGCTGCGGGCGAGCTTCGACGACTGCCGGTCCACCACCCGGACGCCCGCGCCTCCCGACCCCGAAGAGTCCACCCGTACACCCGCGATCACCCCGTAAGAGAAGGAAGCCCATGGCAACGACCACACCAGCCGGTGTGCGGGCCCACGCCAAGCACTCGGGAGGCCCGTCCGCCCACGGCGCTCCGATGTCGCACCGGCAGATCATGGAAGCGCTGACCGGGCTGCTGCTCGGCATGTTCGTGGCGATCCTGTCGTCGACGATCGTCTCCAACGCCCTGCCCGACATCATCAAGGACCTCGGCGGCGGCCAGAGCGCCTACACCTGGGTGGTCACCGCGTCGCTGCTGGCGATGACCGCGTCCACCCCGCTATGGGGCAAGCTCGCCGACCTCTTCTCCAAGAAGCTGCTCATCCAGCTCGCGCTCGTCGTCTTCGTGGCCGGCTCCGCGCTGGCCGGTCTGTCGCAGAACGCCGGGATGCTCATCGCCTTCCGCGCGGTGCAGGGCATCGGCATGGGCGGCCTGTCCTCGCTGGCCCAGATCATCCTCGCGGCGATGATCTCCCCGCGTGAGCGCGGCCGCTACAACGGCTACCTCGGCGCCACCTTCGCCACCGCGATGGTCGGCGGCCCGCTGATCGGCGGCGTCATCACCGACACCGACTGGCTCGGCTGGCGCTGGTGCTTCTACGTCGGCGTGCCCTTCGCCGTGATCGCCCTCATCGTGCTGCAGCGCACCCTGCACCTGCCGGTCGTCAAGCGGAAGGTGAAGGTCGACTGGGCGGGCGCCTTCTTCATCACCGCCGCGGTCTGCCTGCTGCTGGTCTGGGTCACCTTCGCCGGGGACAAGTACGACTGGCTGTCCTGGCAGACGTACGCGATGACCGGAGGCGCGCTCGCGCTGCTGCTGGTCTTCGTGCTCGTCGAGACCAGGGCGAGCGAGCCGATCGTCCCGCTGCGCCTGTTCCGCAACCGCACCCTCACCCTCGCCTCGCTGGCCTCCCTGTTCGTCGGCATCGCGATGTTCGCGGGCACCATCTTCTTCAGCCAGTACTTCCAGCTGGCCCGCGACAAGTCCCCGACCATGTCCGGCGTCATGACCATCCCGATGATCCTCGGCCTGTTCGTGTCGTCGACCGTCTCCGGCCAGGTCATCACCCGCACCGGACGCTGGAAGGCATGGCTGGTCTCCGGCGGTGTGCTGGTGACGGCGGGCCTCGGGCTGCTGGGCACCATCCGCTACGACACCGAGTACTGGAAGGTCGGCGTCTTCATGGCCCTGCTGGGTCTCGGCGTCGGCATGATGATGCAGAACCTGGTCCTGGCCACGCAGAACCAGGTGGACCCGAGCGACCTGGGCGCCGCCAGCTCGGTGGTGACCTTCTTCCGCTCCCTCGGCGGCGCCATGGGCGTCTCGGCCCTGGGCGCGGTCCTCAGCCACCGGATCACCCACTACGCCGAGGAGGGGCTCACCGAGCTCGGCGTGCGGGGCTCCTCGGGCCACGGGGAGATCCCGGACCTCGACGCGCTGCCGGCTCCGGTGCGCACGGTCATCGAGAGCGCGTACGGCCACGGCGTCGCGGACGTCTTCCTGTACGCCGCGCCGCTCGCCTTCCTCGCCCTCCTGTTCGCCCTGTTCATCAAGGAGGTCCCGTTGAGGACGAAGGGTGCCCTGGCCCATGCCGCCGAGTCCGACGCGCCGCGGGCGGCGGAGCCCACGGCAGCCGCGCCGACCGCCGCGCCGGTCGCCGCGCAGCAGCGGGTCCTGAGCTGGGCCGACGCCTCCTCCGAGGAGGTCGGCGGTGCTTCCGGCGTCCCGGTGCGCGGCTTCGTCCGGGGTGCCGAGAGCGCGCCCGTGCCGCAGGCGGCGGTCACGCTGATCTCGCTGGCGGGACGGCAGTTGGGCCGGTCCGTGGCGCAGGCCGACGGGGCGTACGCCGTCGACGCGCCGGGCGCGGGATCGTACGTCCTGATCGCCTCCGCCGACGGTTTCCAGCCGCAGGCGTCCACGATCGTCGTCGGCGGTGACGAGCCGGTGACGTACGACATCCTGCTCAGCGGCACCAGCGGGCTGACCGGTGTGGTCCGGGCCGCGGGGAGCGCGTCGGCCGTCAAGGACGCGATGGTGATCGTCACCGATGTCCGCGGGGATCTGCTGGCCACCGCCGCCACCGGTGAGCAGGGCGAGTTCTCCTTCGCCGAGCTGGTGCCGGGTGCCGTGACCGTCGCGGTGAACGCCGCCGGATTCCGGCCGCGCGCCCTGCCCGTCGAGATCGGTGGCACGGGGGTCACCCGGATCGAGGTCGACCTGGAGGCCGGTGCCCAGGTCCAGGGCGTCGTACGGGCGCCGCACGGTCCGCTGGCCGACGCCCGCGTGACCCTGGTCGACGCGGCGGGCAACGTCGTCGGCACGGCGACGACCGGTGCGGACGGGGCGTACGCCTTCACCGACCTGGACGGCGGCGAGTACACGGTCATCGCGACGGGCTACCCGCCGGTGGCCACCGCTGTGACGGTGACCGGCCCCGGCGTCGACGACCACGACATCGAACTCGCCCACCCCGGCGAGTAGTCACACCCCCCGGCCCGTGGCGAGGGGCGCGCTCCGAGCGGAAGGGCGCCGCCGCCACGGGCCGTTTCTTTGAGTTCGAGGAGTTACGTGAGATGGGACTGACCGCGAGGATCCGTACCCGGGACGGATGGGCCGTGTCGCACGCGGTCGTCACGGTGACCGACATGACCGGCACGCAGGTGCTGCGGGCGGAGGCGGACGCCGAGGGGGCCGTACGGGACCCGCATCCGCTGCCCCCGGGCGCGTACACCGTCATCGTCACCGCCGTCGGCTACGCGCCCGCCGCCGCGAGCGCGATCGTCACGGCGAGCGGGAGGGCCGAGGTCGGCACGGTGACGCTGGCCCGGCAGGGCGGCACGGAACTGCCGCCGCCGGGGCCCTGGACCATCGACCCGGCGCACTCCAGCGTGGCCGCCGTCGCCCAGCACCTGGGCATCTCCAGCGTGCACGGCCGTTTCACCCACTTCTCCGGAGCGATCGAGATCGCGCCGGACGACGTCACCAAGTCCCGGGTGGAGGCGGTGATCCGGGCCGACTCCATCGACACGGGCAACGGCATGCGGGACGGGCATCTGAAGTCGCCGGACTTCCTGGACGTGGAGCAGTACCCCGAGATCACCTATCGCTCGACGGGCGTCACGGCCGCGGCCGGCTCCGACCGCTGGACGGTGCACGGGGAACTGGGCATGCACGGTGTGCTGCGGGCGGTGGACCTGGACCTCGCGTACCTGGGGACCGGGGCCGATCCGTGGGGCGGGACGCGGGCGGCGTTCCGGGCGACGACGGAACTGCACCGGGACGACTTCGCGATGAACTACAACCAGGTGGTGCAGGCGGGCATCGCGGCCATCGGGACGACGCTCAAGGTGGAGCTGGACATCCAGGCGGCGCGGGGGGAGTCGCTGCCGCAAGGGTGAGCACGACAGGGTCACGCTGATCGGGCCGACGTGAGCCTAGGCTGAGGCCATGGCACCGAACATCGCGACCAACACCCGCGTCTCGCTCGACGAGCTGCTCGACTTCGTACGGCCCCGTCACCGCGCCATCCTGTTGACCCGGCGCGCGGACGGCAGCCCGCAAGCCTCGCCGCTGACCTGCGGGGTCGACGACTCGGGGCGGATCGTGGTCTCCACGTACCCCGAGCGGGCCAAGACCCGCAACGCGAAGCGGGACCCGCGGGTGAGCGTCCTCGTCCTCAGCGACGACTGGGACGGGCCGTGGGTGCAGATCGACGGGACGGCCGAGGTGATCGACGCGCCGGAGTCCGTGGAGCCGCTGGTCGAGTACTACCGGAACATCGCCGGGGAGCATCCGGACTGGGACGAGTACCGGGCGGCGATGGTGAAGCAGGGGAAGTCGATCATCCGGGTCACGCCGCGGAAGTGGGGTCCGGTGGCGACCGGCGGGTTCCCCGCGCGGCTCGTTCAGGGGGACTGAGGCGACGACGGGGCGCTGCGCGCCACCATGGCCTCGATGCCCGCCACCAGCAGGTCCAGGGCGAAGTCGAAGTCCCGCTCCCACATCTCCTCGACCGTGTCGCCGCCGCGGGCCGCCATGAGTTCCGCGGCGTCCTGAACGACGTCGGCGGCCTCCGGAGCCTGTGTCACCGTGCTCATGGCGTGCTGGAAGTAGTCGTCCGGGGTCATGCCGAACGCCGTGCTGCGGGCGATGAAATGGCCCTCGATCGTGCCGAAGCCGTACACGAACTGGAAGACGGCCGAGATGGCGGCCACCAGACCGTGCGCGGGCAGTCCGGTCCTGCGGATGATCTTCTGCATGACGCGGGAGAAGGCGAGGCTGTTCGGGCCGATGTTGACGTAGGTGCCGATCAGCGGCGACAGCCACGGGTGGCGGACCAGCAGCGCCCGGTACCCGCGAGCCAGGGCGCGCAGCTGGACCCGCCAGTCCTCGTCGGTGTCCGCGTCGGGCAGGGTCAGTTCGCCGAAGGCGGCGTCGAGGGCGAGTTCGAGGAGGTCGTCCTTGGTGTCGACGTACCAGTAGACGGACATCGCGGTCACGTTCAGCTCGGCGGCCAGCCGCCGCATGGAGAACTTGGCCAGCCCCTCGGCGTCCAGCAGCCGCACGGTCACCGCGACGATACGGTCCCGGTCGAGCCCGGATGGCTGTGCCCCGCCGCGACCGCCTCGGCGCTCCTTGCCGTCCAGCCAGACGCTGGTACGCGCACCCCGCTCGGCCGACCTCACCATCGCGCACCTTCCTCGACCTCGTTCACTTGCAAGGATGCTAGGGCGCAACAGGCCCTAGGCCGCAGCCGGCCCGAGGGACGCAAGCCAAACCGCCCGACCTCTCAGGCAGACTCTGCCCGCTCGGCCCGCCGCAGCAACGCCGCCGCGACGACACCGCCGAGCAGCACGGCAACCGCCCCCACCAGCTGACTGGTCTCCAGGCCGGAGGCGAACGCCTGCGTGATCCGCGCCCGCTCCGCATCCGACCCCGCCTCGGCCAACGCCCCCGGCAGGGACACCGCCGCGACCGGAATCAGCGCGGCGAAGCGGGAGTTGAGCACAGCCCCGAGCACCGCGACGCCCAGCCCCTGCCCGAACTCCGTCACCGTGCCGTTGATACCGGCGCCGACACCGGCCTTCTCCGGCGGTATCGCGCTCATGATCGCGTGGGCCATCGCCGGGCTGGCGACCGCCGCTCCCGCGCCGATGAGCACCAGACCCAGCAGCGTGCCCGGGTACCCGTGCTCGGTGAGCGTCGCGATCGAGGCGAGGCCGGCGGCCATCGCCGTCATGCCGAGCCCGATGGAGACCGGGGTGCCGAGCTTGCCGGACCACTTCGCCGCCAGACCGGTGAAGTTCAGGGCCACGATCATCAAGGCGAGCGGCGCGGTGCGCAGCCCCGCCTCCAGAGGCCCGTATCCGAGGACGAACTGCATGTGCTGGGTGAGCAGGAACAGCGAGCCGCCCATCCCGAAGGTGATCAGCACCGCCCCCGCCACGGCTCCGGTGAACCGCTGGTTGCGGAAGAAGTGGATGTCGAGCATGGGATACGGGATCCGGCTCTCCCAGTACGCGAACGCGGCCAGCACCACGACCGCGACGGCGGCCGTCGCCAGCACCCGGCCGGACGTCCAGCCGTGCTCGGGTCCGGAGATGATCGCGAACACCAGCGAGGCCATGCCGATGGTGGACAGCACGGCGCCGAGCAGGTCGGGCCGGTCGCCCCGCGGGTTCTTGGACTCGGGCACCAGCATCACGACCGCCACCAGGCCGAGCGCCGCGACCGGCAGGTTGATCAGGAAGATCGCCCCCCACCAGAAGTGGTCCAGCATGAAGCCGCCGATGAGCGGTCCGGTCGCGAAGCCCAGCGAGTTCACGGCGGCCCAGATGCCGATCGCCTTCGCCTGCTCCTCGGGCGCGAAGATCTGCATCGCCACGGCGAGCGTGGTGGTCATCAGCAGCGCGCCGCCGACACCCATGCCGGCCCGCGCCGCGATCAACTGGCCGGAGCTCTCCGCCAGTCCGGCCACCAGCGAGCCGATGCCGAACAGGGCGAGGCCCGTCACCAGCATCTTCTTGCGGCCGTAGCGGTCGGCGGCGCTGCCCGCGGTCAGCAGCAGGCCGGACTGCACCAGTGAGTAGGCGTTGATCATCCACTGGATGTCGGAGGTGGCGGCGCCCAGTTCGCTGGTCAGCGAGGGGATCGCCACGTTCAGGATCGTGTTGTCGAGCAGCACGGTGAGCTGGGCCAGACAGATGACACCGAGGATCAGCCAGCGCTGCGGGTGGCCTTGGGGCGGGGTCTCGGCCGCTGCGGCCTGTTCCTGGGAGGACGTCGTCATGTTGTACACCGTAGAACAGCTCCCATACAGCGTACAACTCGGTTTTCCGCCGTACGGCGAAGGCGGTGGCCCGGGACTGCCGCGCGCCCCGGGCCACCGCCTTCGCGACGTCAGCCGCTCGTCTGCCGCGTCAGGTCGTAGAAGGTCGCCGAACCGACCGTGACCCGCTTGAAGTGGGCCTCGACCCATTCAGTGATCTGCGCGGACGAACGGTCGCCGCCGCCCATGCCGCCGAACATTTCACCGCCCATGCCGCCGAACATGCCGCCGGCGATGAAGTAGTGGATCTTGCCTTCCGTCACGTACCGCTTGAACTCGGCCAGGGTCGGGGACGGGTCGCTGCCGTTGAAACCGCCGATCGCCATGACCGGATCGCCGGTGGAGAGCTGATAGCTCGCGGCGTTCTGGGCGCCGATGGCCGCGGCGGCCCAGGTGTAGTCACTCGCGTTCTCCTCCAGCAGTTCCTTGGCCTTCGCGCTGACACTGGCGCCGTTGAGCAGACCGCTCATGCCGCCGCCCGCCCCCATGCGTTCACCGCCACCGGGGAAACCGCCACCGGGCATGCCGCCGCCGGGGAAACCATTGCGGGGGAAGCCGTTGCCGTTCTGCTGGTTCTGCCCGCCCGGCTGGTTGTTCCGGCCCTGCTGGTTCGGGACGGGCATGCCGCCCCCGCCGGGGCCCTCCATGCCGCGTCCGCCGCCGAATCCGCCGAATCCGCCCGCGACAGCCGGACCCGCGGTGACGATCGAGCCGACGTGACCCTCGTTGACCGTGGTGAGGGTGTACGCGGTCGGGCCGGCCAGAGCGGCGGCCAGGCCCAGGACGACGACTCCCGACGCGAGTCGACGCCCCATCCTGCCTGCGAAGATCAGGCCGAGGGCGGCGACGAGGCCGCCGACCAGCACGAGCCACCGCAGCCAGGGCAGGTAGTCCGAGGAGCGGTTGAGCAGGACGTAGCCCCAGACCGCGGTGGCCGTCATGGCGGCCGCCAGGGTCAGCGACGCCCACGCCCTGTCGCGCTTCTCCCAGAGCAGCGCCGCGCCAATGCCGATCAGCGGGGCGATGTAGGGGGCGAGGGCCACCGTGTAGTACTCGTGGAAGATGCCCTGCATGTAGCTGAAGACCAGCACGGTCGTGATCAGCGCGCCGCCCCACACCAGGAACGAACCGCGCGTCACCGACGCGCGCTTTGCCTTGCGCGTGGCCACCAGGCCCGCGACCAGCAGGATCAGCGCGGCCGGGAGCAGCCAGGAGATCTGGCCACCGACGCTGGAACCGAACAGGCGGTCCCAGCCACTCTCGCCCCAGCTGGGGCCGTTTCCACCGCCGCCACCGCCACCGACGCTGCCGGTCTCCTCTCCGTTGAGCCGGCCGAGGCCGTTGTAGCCGAAGGTCAGCTCCAGGAAGGAGTCGTTCTGCGAGCCGCCGATGTACGGGCGGGAGGAGGCGGGCCACAGCTCGACGACCGCGACCCACCAGCCGCCGGAGACGACGATCGCGGCCAGGCCCGCGGCCAGCTGACCGATGCGCCTCTTCACCGGCACCGGCGCGCAGACGCCGTACACGAGGGCGAGCCCCGGCAGGATCAGGAAGGCCTGCAGGGTCTTGGCGAGGAACGCGAGGCCGATCACGACACCGGCCCACACCAGCCACTTGGTACGGCCGTCCTCCAGGCCCCGGATGACGAGGTAACAGGCCACGGCCATCAGCAGGGCCAGCATCGCGTCCGGGTTGTTGAACCGGAACATCAGCGCCGCGACGGGGGTGAGCGCGAGCACCGCGCCCGCGATCAGTCCGGCCGCGGGGCTGAACCGACGGCGGACGGCCGCGTACACCACGGCGACCGTGCCCACGCCCATGAGCACCTCGGGGACGAGGATCGCCCACGAGCTGAGGCCGAAGATCCTCACCGACAGGGCCATCGGCCACAGGGCGGCCGGGGGCTTGTCCACGGTGATGGCGTTGGCCGCGTCCAGCGAGCCGAAGAAGAACGCCTTCCAGGACTGGCTGCCGGCCTGAACGGCCGCCGAGTAGAAGGAGTTGGCGTAGCCGGAGGCGCTCAGGTTGTAGAGGTAAAGGACGAAAGTGGCGAGCAGGAGCCCGAGGAGGGCCGGGCGGGCCCAGCGCGGGTCCTCGGGGCGGCCGCGCCACAGCCGCCGTACGAACGGCTGCTCGGGCGCACCGGAGTCGGGGGCCGGGGCGGCGGGCGGGGGCGAAGGCGGCGGCCCCCAGGTGCCGGGGCTCGTACCTCTGCCGGTGGTCGTCGTCGGGTCGTCGTGGGTGGTCATCGGGAGTCCCTCATGTCGGTGTCGTACGTGGGCCGGGGCGAGCGCCGCGGCAACGGGCCGTGGCTCCAGGGCAGTTGCTCAGTGGCGTACGTCGGCGGGGGCGGGGCGGAGGAGGCGACCACCGTCGACGGGGCGTCGGGCCGGTCCGGGAACACCCACGCCCGGAAGAGCAGGAAGCGCAGCACCGTCGCCGCGAGGTTGGCGGCGATCAGGACCGCCAGTTCGGTGGAGTGGGCCGGGTCGCCGCCGGCCGCGTCCAGGGCCACGAGCGAGCCGCTGGTCAGGGCGAGGCCGATGCCGAAGACGACCAGGCCCTGCGCCTGGTGCCGTACGACGCCGCCCCGGCCGCGCACGCCGAAGGTGAGGCGCCGATTGGCGGCCGTGTTGGCGATCGCGGAGACCAGCAGGGCCAGCGCGTTGGCGGTCTGCGAGCCGGTGAAGACGCGGAAGCCGCTGTAGAGGAGGAGATAGAAGAGGGTGGACAGGGCGCCGACGACGCAGAAGCCGACGAGTTGGCGGGCCAGGCCCTTGGGCACGTCCTTGATCTCACGGTCCCGCGGGTCGTCGCCGAAGGGGCGGGTGAGCCGGTCCAGCGGGAGCGAACCGGTGGCGAGGGCCTTGCCGACCCGCCACACGCCCTTGAGGTCGTCGGTCGCCGTCCTGACGAGGTGGACCGTGGAGTCGGGGTCGTCGACCCAGTCGACCGGGACCTCGTGGATCCGCAGCCCCGCGCGCTCGGCCAGCACCAGCAACTCGGTGTCGAAGAACCAGCCGGTGTCCTCCACCAGCGGCAGCAGCACCCGGGCCACGTCACGGCGTATGGCCTTGAAGCCGCACTGGGCGTCGGAGAAGCGGGCCTGGAGGGAACCGCGCAGGATGAGGTTGTAGGAGCGGCTGATGAACTCCCGCTTGGCGCCGCGCACCACGCGCGAGCTGCGGCTGAGCCGGGAGCCGATCGCGAGGTCCGAGTGACCGGAGATCAGCGGCGCCACCAGCGGAAGCAGGGCGTTGAGATCGGTGGACAGGTCCACGTCCATGTAGGCGAGGATCGGGGCGTCCGAGGCGGCCCAGACGGTGCGCAGCGCCCGGCCGCGGCCCTTCTGCTCCAGCCGGAAGGACGTGACCTCCGCGATCTCCGCCGCCAGCCGCGCCGCCACCCGGGGCGTGGTGTCCGTCGACGCGTTGTCCGCGATCGTGATGCGGAACGCGTACGGGAACGTGCGCGTGAGGTGGTCATGCAGTCTCCGCACACACGGCCGGAGGTCCTTCTCCTCGTTGTAGACGGGGATCACTACGTCCAGGACAGGCGTATCGGCGGCTCCGGCCGGGAGGTGCTCCCGCGCCGGCAGGGTGCCGGGAGAAGAGTCGGTTCGCATGGCACCGACTGTCGTCAGGCGCCCTGTTCCGCCCATGTGGTGACGCTGTGCTGTGCCTGTGAGTGCTGTCGCCGACTCGTTTCGGGGCTCGGCGGCAGCGGGAGCGCCGGCAGCCGCACCGTGAACACGGTGCGTCCGGGCACGCTGTCGACGGTCACGGCACCGCCGTGCGCGGTCGCCACCGCCTGCACGATCGCGAGGCCCAGGCCGGTCGAGCCGGAGGCACGGGAGCGCGAGGAGTCGCCGCGCGCGAACCGTTCGAAGACGCGCGGCAGCAGGTCCGGGGAGATGCCGGGGCCGTTGTCCGCCACGTCCACGCACAGCCAGGTGCCCCGGCGTCGGACCCGCGCCGTGACCGTCGTACCGGGTGGTGTGTGGGTACGGGCGTTGCCCAGCAGGTTGACGAGGACCTGTTGCAGCCGGGCCGCGTCCGCGGACACGAGCGCGGGCTCCTCGGGCAGGTCGAGGCGCCAGTTGTGGTCCATGCCGGCCGCGCGGGCGTCGCTGATCGTGTCGACGACGAGCGGTACGAGGTCGGTCGGCTCGAACTGGAGCGGGCGGCCGGCGTCCAGCCGGGCGAGCAGGAGGAGATCCTCGACGAGGAGGGTCATGCGCCCGGCCTCGGACTCGATACGGCCGAGGGCGTGCCGGGTGTCGGGGCCGACCTGTTCGCTGCCGCGTCTGGTCAGCTCGGCGTACCCGCGGATGGAGGCGAGGGGGGTGCGCAGCTCGTGGCTGGCGTCCGCCACGAACTGCCGTACCCGTGTCTCGCTCTGCTGGCGGGAGTGCAGGGCGGCGTGGACGTGGTCCAGCATCCTGTTGAGCGCCGCTCCGACCTGGCCGACCTCGGTGTGCGGGTCGGTCTCCGACTCCGGGACGCGCTCGTCGAGGTTCACCTCTCCGGTGTGGAGGGGGAGTTCGGAGACACGGGTGGCGGTGGCGGCGACCTTGCGGAGGGGGCGGGTGGCCACACCGACCAGGACCGAGCTCGCGATACCGGCGGCCACGAGGGCGGCGGCGGTGACGCTGGCCTCGATGAGGACGAGGGTGTTGAGGGTGCTGTTGGCCTCCTCGGTGGGGAGGGCCACGTAGTAGCTGCCGTTTCTGCCGGTCTCGTACGCCACGCGGTACACACCGCGGGCGCCCAGGTCGACCGTGTGCTTGTCGTCGTCCCGGGAGACGCGGTTGAGCGCCTCGGTCTCGGACTCGGTGAGGTTGCCGGCCACTCGCCCGCTGTAGTCGGCGTTGTCCGGGTCCTTCTCCCCGATCCTGGCCGCGGTGATGGCGCCCTCGTGGACCTCGGCGATGATCGTGCCGACCGGGACCGGGCCGTACGTGACGAAGTCACCGATCTCGCGGGGCAGGATCCTCTTGGGGGCGGCGTCGCTCCTGTCGGGGCGGCCGCCGGGAGGCCCGCCGGTGCCGGCCGCCTGCCCGACGGCCTCGGTCAGCTTCTCGTCCAACTGCGCGTACAGATGCGTACGCAGCGCCAGCGTCGTCACCGTGCCGATCACCGCGGCCACGACGGCGACCAGCACCAGGGACGCGACGACGAGCCGCGCCCGCAGCGTGCGCGGCTGCCCCAACCGCCGCTGCCCCTGCCGCGTACGCGTCCGTCGTCGCCCGCTCATGACGCCGCGGGCTTGATCAGGTAGCCGGCACCACGCCGGGTGTGGATCATCGGCTCACGACCGGCGTCGATCTTCCGCCGCAGATAGGAGATGTACAGCTCGACGACATTGGCCTGCCCGCCGAAGTCGTACGACCACACGCGGTCGAGTATCTGTGCCTTGCTGAGCACGCGCCGCGGATTGCGCATCAGGAACCGCAGCAGCTCGAACTCGGTGGCGGTGAGGTGGATGTTCTCCCCGGCCCGCGACACCTCGTGGCTGTCCTCGTCAAGCGTCAGGTCCCCGACGACCAGCACCGAGTCGGACCGCCGGTCGCCGGCCCCGGAACGCCGGATGAGCCCACGCAGCCGGGCCACGACCTCCTCCAGGCTGAACGGCTTGGTGACGTAGTCGTCCCCACCGGCCGTGAGCCCGGCGATACGGTCCTCGACAGCGTCCTTGGCGGTCAGGAACAGCACCGGCACCTCCGGGAGTTCACGCCGCAGCCGCCCCAGGACGGCCAGCCCGTCCATGTCCGGCAGCATCATGTCCAGGACGACGGCGTCGGGCCGGAACTCACGCGCGGCCTGGACGGCACCGGTGCCGTCCCCCGCACTCCGGATCTGCCATCCCTCATAGCGAAGGGCCATGGACAACAGCTCGGTGATCGACAGCTCATCGTCCACCACAAGCACTCGGACGGGGCTCCCGTCCGGCCTCAGCAGTTCGGTGCGCCCCTGGGGCGAGGTCGTGGTCATGCCGGCCACGATGTCGGTGCCCTCTGAGAACACGCTTTCTGCAATCTGTGATTTCCCTGAGAAACGCACAGGAGCCTCAAAGGGGGCACCTGGGTGATCGACACGAGAGGCCCGCGCGGTCGCGCCGGGGCGCACGGGGGCCTCTCGTTCCGAACTCGCCGATCAGCCCCGCCGGTTGGGCGCGAAGCGAACCGGTATGTACTGGTCGTACAGCCGCTCGTTGGTGGCCGTGAAGTCGGCGCGGGTGACGATGGCGCAGCGCACGTTCACGTCGCAGACGACGCCGTCCTTGATCTCGGGCCGGATGTTCTCCAGCGTCGTACGGAACTTGCCGCCGTCCTTGTACGGGAGCGTGATGCCGGGCGTACCGGTGCCGCTGTCGGTGATCCGCCGCGACGACCCGTCCTTGGTCTCGGCGCCGGGGAGACAGGGGCCGGGCAGGGTGGTGTACGTCGTCGGATCGCCGACGCGGACGCCCTCCGGGATCACGCAGAACGCGAGGAAAATGCCTTGGGTCCGGTTGTAGCCGGCGCCCTTGACCTGCACGGTGCTGCGACCGGAGGTGGGCAGCACGGTCGGGCCGGCGGCCAGCTTCAGGTGGAAGGTCTCGTTGTCGGCGGTGGTGACGGTGCGGTGCGCGTGGCCGCCGAACGGGGCGGCGGTGGCGGTGGCGGTGGCGGTGGCGGTGAACGCCAGGGTGAGACCTGCGGCTGCGGCTACGGCGAGGGCACCGCGTGGCCGCTTGTTACGCGGGGAGCCGGCGAGGGAGCCGGTGATGGGCTTGGTGGACGACTGGGCCGGCGACTGGGTGGGGGGTCGCATGAGACGGAGGTCTTCCTCTCACTTATGCGCTCCTCGTGAACGCTCTTGATCGCCATGCCTAGAACACGACTGATCAGTAGGCAACGGAGGGCGCATTCCTTTACGTTTCAAGCACTGTATCCCTACATGCTCGCTCACATCAGGCCGCATCCCCCGTCAGGTCAGTCAGCCGTGCTGCCGACCATGAGGATCTTGATGGCGATGCCGCCGCCGTCGATCTCGTCGGTGGCCCTGTACGCACCGACATGCAGCCGCCTCAGGCCGCTAGGGGCTGTCTTTAGTTGTGATCAAGCCCGGCGTCGGGTGTCAGTCCGGTAGGACTGTGCTGTGACGCGTGCGCAACTCACCGATAGCGAGTGGGAGTTCATTGCTCCGTTTCTGCCGGTAGGCAGGTTCGGCCCGTACCCCGAGCGGCTGCGCGAGCAGTTCGAGGGGGTGATCTGGCGGTTCCGGACCGGCAGCCAGTGGCGGGAGATGCCCGAGCGGTTCGGCGCCTGGCAGACCGTCTACAACCGCTTCATGCGTTGGCGCGACGCGGGCGTCTTCGAGGCCCTGCTGGAAGAGGCGATCGCCGAGGCCGCCCGCAGGGACGAGATCGACATGTCGCTGGTCAGCGTGGACTCCGCCACCACACGGGCCCATCATGATGCGGCCGGCATGCGGGTCAGCGAACAGACCCTGGCGGCACTGGAGGAGATGGCCTCGCACAAGGGGGAACGTCCGGGGAACAAGGCGGACAGGACGGCGAAAGCGATCCGGCCCGCGCCGAACGCCGACGCATCCGCCTGAGACGGCGGGCCCGGCTGAAGGCCGCTCTGCCCGGCCGGTCCCGCGGCGGGCTGACCAGCAAGATCCACCTGGCCGCCGACCGGCGCTGCCGGCCGATGGCGCTTCTTCTGACCGCCGGGCAGGCCGCCGACAGCCCCCAGTTCATCGCCGTCCTGAACAAGGTGCGGGTCCGCCTGCCCGTCGGCCGTCCCCGCACCCGGCCGGCCGCCGTGGCCGGC